>CACYXC010000021.1 GCA_902778285.1 Oscillospiraceae bacterium
TATCTGTAAAATTGAGCTGCTTTTCCATTCCCCTCACCTCAGCTCTATTTTACCATATCTCATTCGCGGATTAAATCATTAGTTACTCAAGGGGAAGGCAGATATATAAAGCCTCGCAGAGTTTTTCGCGTCGCAACGCGAAAAATCAGTATAATCCGTTTTTCCCGGCGGCGTGTACGTCGGGAAAAACTCTTTACAGCCTGCCAGTGTGCGAGCGTCCCCCGCAAGCGAGTGCATGCAGCAGGCTGCGGCCCATCAACGGAAAGCCCAGCGAAGCGGGTTTCCGTTGAAGATAAAAAAGCAGAGGCAAACGCCTCTGCTCAGACTGTAGACAAACCCATACAGAACAAGTCGGACTCGCATGGGGAGAGCGCGAGAGGGGACGGTAATCCCCTTTCGCAGTACAATCTGTGCAAAAATGGGTCGACACTTTGTCGACAGCTTGAGCAGAGGCAAACGCCTCTGCTTTTTTGCTGCGATCAGTCCATGATCTCAACGGATACTTTCTTGCCCTTCCGCTGGGCGACGGCCCGCATAAGGATACGGATCTGCTTGACGATCCTGCCCTGCCGGCCGATGACCTTGCCCATATCGCCGTCGGCCACGCGGACCTCAAAAACGGTCTCGCCGTCGGCTTTGCGCTCGGTCACAGAGACCTGATCGGGATGCTCGACCAGGCTCTGCACGATGTAGGTCAAAAGTTCTTTCATGCCGGTAGAAACTCCTTTTTTCAGGCCTCGACCTTCTTGAGCAGTCCGCGGACGGTGTCGGTGAGCTGAGCGCCGTTGGCGATCCAGTACTCCACGCGGTCCATCTTGACGGTCAGCTTGTTGCCGTCGGCCATGGGATCGTAAATGCCGACTTCCTCGATGAAGCGGCCGTCACGGGGGCTGCGGGAATCCGCAACGACGATGCGGTAGTAAGGAGCCTTCTTGGCGCCCATTCTGCGAAGTCTGATTTTAACCATTGTATTATCTCCTCCAAATAGTATTGGCATATCTATTACAAACGGCTGCAGGCCGTGTGTAAACTCGTCAGAAGAAGCTCGCTGCGCCTCCGTTTCCACGGTTTCCGAAAGCGCCGTGAAAACTGCGCTCCGCTCCCTCCTTCTTCCTCTCCGATTCAAACCCGCTTTGCCGGGCTTTGAATCGGCTAAAATCCGAAGCCGGGCAAGCCGCCCTTGTCAGAAAAAGCTCGCTGCGCCTCCGTTTCCACGGTTTGCGTAAGCGCCGTGAAAACTGCGCTTCGCTCCCTCCTTCTTCCTTTCCGATGCAAACCCGCTTCGCTGGGCCTTGCATCGGTATCTTTAGAATCCCAGTCCCGGGAAGCCGCCGCCCATGCCGGGCATGCCGCCGCGCTTGCCCATCTTCTTCTGCAGCTTGCGCATGTTCTTGCCGGAGAACTGCTTCATCATCTGCTGCATGGCCTCGAACTGCTTGACGAGGCGGTTGACGTCGACCACGGAGGTGCCGGAGCCGGAGGCGATGCGCTTTTTGCGGCTGGAATTGAGGATGGCGGGATTATCGCGCTCCGCCTGGGTCATGGAGAGGATGATGGCCTCCTGCCGGGCAAGCGCCTTTTCATCCATCTTCGCGCCCTTGAGGGCCTTGGCGTCCACGCCGGGAAGCATACCGGCCAGATCCCCCAGATCGCCCATATTTTTGAGCTGGGCCATCTGATCCAGATAGTCGCTGAGGGTAAAGCGGTTGGCGCGGAGCTTCTCCGCCGCCTCCAGCGCTTTCTTCTCGTCAAAGCTCTGCTCGGCCTTCTCAATGAGCGTCAGCACGTCGCCCATGCCGAGGATGCGGTTAGCCATGCGGTCGGGGTGGAAGGGCTCGATCATGTCGAGCTTCTCGCCCACGCCCATGAACTTGATGGGCTTGCCCGTGGCCGCCCGGATGGACAGGGCCGCGCCGCCTCTGGCGTCGCCGTCGAGCTTGGAGAGCATCACGCCCGTGACGCCCAGGGCCTCGTCAAAGGCCGTGGCGGCGTTCACCGCGTCCTGACCGGTCATGGCGTCCACCACCAGCAGGATCTCGGCAGGCTCCACAGCGTCGCGGATGTCCTTGAGCTCCTGCATCAGCTCCTCGTCGATGTGCAGGCGGCCGGCGGTATCCAGAAAGACCAGATCGTTGCCGTGCTTTTTCGCATGCTCGATCGCGGCCTTCGCGATGTCCACCGGGTTCTGCTGCCCCATCTGGAAGACGGGGATGTCGAGCTGTGCGCCGACCGTCTCGAGCTGTTTGATGGCGGCGGGACGGTAGATGTCACAGGCGACAAGCAGCGGGCGCTTGCCCTGTTTGCGCATGTACCCGGCGAGCTTGGCGCCGTTGGTGGTCTTGCCCGCGCCCTGCAGGCCGACGAGCATCACCACGCTCGGCGATTTCGGGCCGATGTTCAGCTTCTGGTTCTCGCCGCCCATGAGAGAGCAGAGCTCCTCATTGACGATCTTGATGACCATCTGGGCGGGGTTGAGCGCCTCGAGCACATCGGTGCCGACGGCGCGCTCGGTGACGGCTTTGGTGAAGTCCTTGACCACCTTGTAGCTGACGTCCGCTTCCAGAAGCGCCATACGCACCTCGCGCATGGCCTCCTTCACGTCGCCCGCCGTCAGCCTGCCCTTGCCGCGCAGCCGCTTGAAGGCAGCGCTCAGTTTATCGGATAAGCTTTCAAACGCCATCGTATCGTATCCTCACACAAAGCTGTCCAGCAGCTCCATCGCCTCGTCCGCCAGCGCACGGGCCTCCCCTTCACATCGCTCGCGCAGGAGCGTGAGCTTTGCGCGCAGGCGCTCGCGTGCCTCCTGATTCTGCGTAAAGCGGCGGATCAGCCCGGTCTTTTCCTCGATCTGGCGCAGGGAGGCCTCCGCCCGGCGGATGTTGTCCCACACGCCCTGGCGGGAGATCCCGCTCTGCTCCGCGATCTCGGAGAGCGACAGATCCTCGTTGTAGTGCAGATCGTAGCACTCGCGCTGCTTCTCGGTCAGGAGTTCGCCGTAGAAATCCAGCAGCATCGACTGCATCAGCCGGCTGTCATTCATACAGCATCCCCCCTGTCAAGCTTTTCAGCTTCACAGAGTATACACGTCTTTCTCCATGCTGTCAAGTGTTTTTTCTTAACACGAAAAGGATTTGTATAGAATATCCCCCCGTGGAAAAAATAGGGAGAGAACTACGTACTAAGGAGATCGTCATGGACCAGAATCTCTCCCTGTATATCGAAAACGCCCGTCTGCGTGACTACGCCGCCTCCACGGCGAGGCTGCTGCGCCCCACGGGAGAATGCGGCGGAAAGGCCGCGGCGCGGACGCTTGCCGCCCGGGTGCGGGAGATCCGCCACTGTACCGCGGCCGTGCGCCGCCGTTATCAGAACAGCGCGCAGGTCCCGGCGGCCTGCGAGTGGCTGCTGGACAACTGGTATCTGGTGCGGCGGGAATACCTGCTCGCATCCGAGTCTTTGCGCACGGCGCGGCGCCTGCGCCGCTGTGAGGAGGGGCTGCTGGTCCTGTCCCTGTGCCGCAGCCTGCTGCGCTCCGGGCTCGGCAGAGCGGATGAGGAGCGCAGCCGGCTTTTTCTGGACGGTTTTCAAAGCATCACCGTGCTGCGCCGGGCGGAGCTCGCCCTTTTCCCCCGCTGTCTGGAGGCGGTCTGCCTCGAGGAGATCGCCGCCGTCTGCCGCCGCATGCCCTACAGCGCCGATCTGGACGGCTTCGCCGTGCAGCTGGAGGCCCTCTTCGGCACGCTGCGGCTCTTCTCGCAGCTCGACGCGGAGAAACTGCTGGACAGCGCGGATGTGAGCGCCGCGGTGCTGGCCGCCGACCCTGACGGGGTCTTTCCCCGGATGGACCGGGAGAGCAGGCTCGAATACCTGCGCCGTATGGAGAAGCTGGCCCGCCGTGAGGGACTGGAGGAGCACGTCTACGCCCGCAGGCTCATCCGCGCGGCCAAGGCGGAGAACCGCCATGTCGGCAAATATCTGTTCCGCCCGGCCCGGCCCCTTTTCGCCGGATTGTACATCGCGGTGAATCTGCTGCTGACGCTGCTGCTGAGTCTCGGCGTCGGTCTGTCGCTCGACAGCGGCGCGGCGGCGCTGCTGCTGCTTCTGCCGGTCTCGGAGCTTGTCAAGCGTGTGCTGGATACGGCGCTGCTGCGGCTGCTGCCGCCGCGGCGGCTGCCGCGTCTGGATCTCTCCGGAGGCGTGCCCGCCGAGGGGCGGACGCTCTGCGTCGTCTCGACGCTGCTGGGCAGCGAGCGGGACGCCCATGACGCGGCGCGGCGGCTGGAGGAGCTGCGCTTTGCGTGCAGGAGAGAGGGAAAAAACCTGCGCCTCGGGCTGCTGGCCGATCTGCCGGAGGCAGAGCGCGCCGAGACGGAGGCGGACGCCGCCATTCTCGCCGCCGCGGTGGAGGAGATCCACCGCCTGAACCGGCAGTACGGCGGCGGCTTCTATCTCTTCACCCGCCCCCGGAGCTTCGACGGGGAACGCTGGAGCGGTTGGGAGCGCAAGCGCGGAGCGCTGCTCGAGTTGGCGCGGCTCCTGAGCGACCGGGAGTCGGCGCTGAACGTCACCGGGGACCGCGATGCGCTGGCGGGGACGCGCTTCCTGCTCACGCTCGACAGCGACACGCGCCTGTATCCCGGCGCGGCGGGCGAGCTGATCGGCGCGATGCTCCACCCGCTCAACGCCCCCTGTCTCGACGCGGAAAAAGGCGTCGTCACCGCGGGCTACGGGATCCTGCAGCCGCGGCTGGAGACCGAGCTGCAGAGCGCGAATACCTCGGATTTCTCGCTGGTCTTCGCCGGTCCCGGCGGCTCCGACCCCTACGGGGGCGGCTGCGGCGAGCTGTATATGGACGCCTTCGGCCGCAGCGGCTTTGCCGGGAAGGGACTCATCGACGTGCGTGCGCTGCTGCTGTGCAGCGAAAAGCACATCCCGGAGGGCCGCGTCCTCTCCCATGACGCGCCGGAGGGCGCGCTGCTGCGCGGCGGCTTTGTCGGAGACGCCGCCTTTTCCGACCGCTTCCCGGCCCGCCCGCTTTCCTACTATAAGCGCCTGCACCGCTGGGTGCGCGGTGACTGGCAGAATCTGCCCTTCCTCTTCTCCCCCGTCCTGTGTGCGATCGACCGCTGGCGGCTTTTCGACAGTCTGCGCCGCAGCCTCCTGCCGCCGATGACCCTGCTGGCCATTCTGGCGGGCTTTCTGCTGCCCGGGCACCCGCTGGCGATCTCCGCCGCGGCGGCCCTCCTCGCGCTGACGGGGCGCATCTTCCGCACGCTGGCCGAGGCGGGGCTGAGCCGCCCGCAGCGGCCGCGGCCGCGGCACTATGCGCGGGTGCTGACGGGCATCGGCGGCGCGATCGTGCAGTGCTTTTTGCGGCTGTGGCTCCTGCCGTACGAGAGCTGGATCTGTCTGTCGGCGCTGCTGACCGCGCTCTGGCGCATGGGCGTGAGCCACAGGCGGCTTTTGCGGTGGCAGACGGCCGCGCAGAGCGAGCAGGGCGGCCGCACGCTCGCCGCCCACGTCCGGGCTTTCTGGCAGAGCGAGCTGCTGGGTCTCGCTCTGCTGCTGTTTTCCCCGGTGGTCATGGGCTGCTCGGCGGGGCTCGTGTGGCTGCTCAGTCCGCTGTGCGCCTGGGCGCTCGGCCTGCCCGAGGCCTCCGAGAGCGCGCTCAGCCGCGCGGACCGGGCGTGGCTGCGTCAGGCCGCGGCGGACAGCTTTCGATACTTTACCGACAGCTGCACGGCGGAGGACAACTACCTCCCGCCGGACAACGTGCAGGAGCAGCCGCCGACCGGAGCGGCACACCGCACTTCCCCCACCAACATCGGGCTCTGCCTTCTGTCCTTTGCCGCCGCCCGCGATCTGGAGTTTCCGGGGAGCGGGGAGCTGCCCGAGTGCGTTTCGCGGATGCTGGACACGCTGGAGCGGATGCCGCGCTACCGCGGGCATTTCTACAACTGGTACGACACGCGCACGCTCTCTCCCCTGCCGCCCGCCATGCTCTCCACCGTGGACAGCGGCAACCTCTGCGCCGCGCTCACCGCCCTGCGGCAGGCGCTGCTCGAATACGGCGAGGAGGCACTCGCCCGGCGCGTCGGCGCGCTCGCCGACGCGATGGACTTCTCCCTGCTCTATGACGCCGACCGGGGGCTGTTCTATATCAGCTACGACCCGGAGACGGGGCGCGGGCTCGGCGGCTGGTACGACCTGATGGCGAGCGAGGCGATGCTCACGAGCTATCTGGCGATCGCCCGGGGCGATGTGCCCGTGCGGCACTGGCGGCGGCTGAGCCGCGCGCAGCTGCAGAAGGACGGCTACCGCGGCCTTGCGAGCTGGACGGGCACCATGTTTGAATACCTCATGCCCGCGCTGTTTCTGCCCTATGAGCGCGGGAGCCTCCTGTCCGAGAGCGCGCGCTTCTGCGTCTACGCGCAGCGGCGGCAGGTCTTTGCGGGCAAGCCCTGGGGCATTTCCGAGAGCGCCTTTTATTCGCTGGACGCCGCGCTGAATTACCGCTACAAGGCCAGCGGCTGCGCCGCGCTGGCGCTCCGGCGCGGGCAGGAGGCGGATATGGTCGTCGCCCCCTACGCGAGCTTTCTGGCGCTGGCGGTCAACGCCCCGGCAGCGGTCAAAAATCTCCGCAAGCTGGAGCGCTTCGGGGCGCGCGGGCGCTTCGGCTTTTACGAGGCGCTGGACTTCACGCCCGCGCGCTGCCGAAGGGACGAGGGGGAGCTGGTTGCCTGCTGCATGGCCCATCACGTGGGCATGAGCGTGCTGGCCGCGGCCAACGCCCTCTGTGAGCGCAGCATTGCCCGCCGCTTTCTTTCAGACCCCGCCATGGGCGCCTGCCGCCTGCTTCTTGAGGAGCGCATCCCCGAGGGCGGCGCGGTGCTCCGCCGGGAGCTGAGCCGCGCGCAGGAGAGGCCGCCCCGGCGGGCATCGGAGGGCTGGCAGCTGCGCGGCAACCGGGACGACGCATCGGCCGCCTGTCTGCTCTCCAACGGCGTCTGGCATCTCCAGGCCGACAGCGGCGGCGCGCTCAGAGCCTGTTACGGGGAAAGGCTGATCTATGAGCAGCCCGAGCTGATGTTCGGCGACCGACCTCTGCTTCCTGCCGCAGAGGCGGAGCTCTGGTCCTTCTCCGAGGAGCAGGCCGCCTGGGAGTATCGTACCGGTGAGACGGTGGCGACGCTCCGGCTCTGCACGGCCGCCGGGCAGGCGGGCGAGCGCTGGGAGCTGAGCCTGCGCAGCTCCCGGGAAGAGACGGCGGAACTGCGGCTCGCGCTGCCGCTGCGCCTCTGCTCTGAGCGCGACTGGCGGGCTCATCCGGCCTTCTGGGCGCTGGGGATCGTGTCGGAGGCGCGGGAGGACGCGCTGCTGCTGCACAGGCTCCCGCGCGGCGGCTGTCCGGGGCTTTGGCTCTGTGTGCGCGCCGACCGCGAAGCTCCTTTCTCCTTCGACGCGCCCGAAGTGCGGCTGACGCTGCCGCTCTCTCTGCGCCGCGGCGCGGTGGAGAGCGTGAAGCTCGCCCTCTGCGCGGGCGCGGACGCGCAGACGGCATACGAGGGCGCAGCTCAGATCCTGCAGAGTCAGGCCTGCGGGCACATGGTCTCCGCCGCGGCGGGGAGGCTCGGTCTGAACGGCAGCGAGATCGGCGCCGCGATGGCGCTGCTGCAGGATCTGAGAAGGCCGCTCTCCGGCGCTGCGCCGAAATCCGCGCTCTGGCCCCATGGGCTGTCCGGCGAGCTGCCGCTGCTGTGCTGCCGGAGCGATCAGAAGGAGGCGCTGCCGCTGCTGCGGCGCTTCCTGCTGCTCAAAAGCTGCGGCGCGCAGGCGGAGCTCGTCTATCTGAGCGACGAGCTGGGCGAATATCGCCGCCCCCTGCAGAGCCTGATCCGCAGGGAACTGGCCGGGCTGGGACTGGAGGCGCTGCTGTCGAGCCGGGGCGGCGTGCACTTCGCGCCGCTCGCCGCCGCGGATGTGATCGAGAGCCGCGCGGTCTGGACCGCGGGAAAGGCCGGGCCGGAGCACGAGGCTCTGACGCTCCCCGTACTGAGCGCGCCGAGGGGCGGCGCGCTGCCGGCGTATGCCTGGGAGCAGGACGCCTTCTGCTTCACGGTACGGGATTCGCTTCCGCCGCGGCTCTGGCAGCTGCCGATCATCGGCGGGCGGCTCGGCGCGATCCTGACCGAGTGCGGCCCCGCAGCGCTCTGGCTCGAAAATGCCCGGGAGATGCGGCTGGTCGAGCCGCTCGACGATCTGAGAGGCGTCGAAGCCGCCCTCCCGCTCTGGGCGGAGACGGCGGAGGGGCCGGTCAGCCTTTTCGCCGCCAACGACGGATACGCCTGCCGCGTGCGTTTTGGCCGCGGCTGGGCGGCGTACGAGAAAACGCTGCCGGATCGGACGCTGCGCACCGAGGTCTTTGCCGCGGACGACGCGCTGATCCTGCGCGTCGAGGGCGCGGCGGGCCTGCCGCTGCGCTGGGCGCTCCGCCCCACGCTGGGGCCGGACGCGGCCTGCGTGACGCTCGACGTGTCTGACGGGGTCTGCAGCGCGCGAAACGCCGAGAGCTTTCTGCCCGGCGCGGTCCTTCACGTCCGCGGGAGCGCCGGGACGCCGCGTACGGATTTCTCACCGTCCGCGATCCTGTGGGAAGCCGCGGGCGAGGCGGAAACGGTGCTGGTCTGCGGCTGCTGCGAGATCGGCGCGCTGCGCAGGCTCTGTACGCCGGAGGGGGCGCGCAATGCGCTGGCCGGGACGCGGGAGGATTGGGCACGGTGCTGCGCCATGGCGCCTTTCTCCACAGGCGACGCGGATATGGACCGATATTTGAACGACTGGGCCGTGTACCAGGCCCTGTGCTGCCGTCTGCTCGCGCGCAGCAGCCTCTATCAGAGCGGCGGAGCCTACGGCTTTCGCGATCAGCTGCAGGACGCGGTGAATCTGCTGCCGCTCTCGCCGGAGCACGCGCGGCGGCGCATCCTTGACGCCTGCCGCCATCAGTACGCCGAGGGCGACGTGATGCACTGGTGGCATCCGCACCCGGACGGCGACCGCGGTCTGCGCAGCCGCTGCGCGGACGATCTGCTCTGGCTGCCCTGGGCCCTGTGCGAATACACGGAGGCCACGGGCGACTATGGCTTTGCCCTGCGCCGGGAGCCCTGGCTGCACAGCGGCGCCCTCGCGTCGGACGAGCGCGACCGCTACGAGACGCTCGCGCCCTCCGGGAAGGCGCAGAGCGTGCTCCGACATGCGAAGGCGGCCGTCGACCGCTGCGTCAAACGCGGCTTCGGCGCGCATGGACTGCCGCTCTTCGGCAGCGGGGACTGGAACGACGGCCTCGACGCCGTGGATGGTGAGAGCGTGTGGCTGGGCTTCTTCCTCGCCCACGTCTCCGGCCGCCTTGCCGCGCTCCTGCGGCGGATGAAGGACCCGGACGCGGAGCGATACCGCGTGCTGTCGGAAGAAATGCTCGCGGCGGCAGAGGGAAGCTTCAGCGGCGGCTTCTACCGCCGCGGCTACTGGGCTGACGGGACGCCTCTCGGCGGAGAAGATCGCATCGACCTGCTGCCGCAGGCCTGGGCGGCTTTCTGCGGCGCGGCGCATGCCGACGAGGCGCTGGACGCCGCGCTTACCTCCCTCGTGGATGAGGAGCGTCGTCTGGTAAAGCTCTTCACACCGCCCTTTACGGACGCGGAGCGCTCGCCCGGCTATATCAGCTCCTACGGACCCGGCGTGCGGGAAAACGGCGGTCAGTACACGCACGGCGCGGTATGGCTCGCGCTCGCGCTGGCCGAGCGCGGCCGGCGGGAGGAGGCGGCGCGCATCCTGCGCATTCTGCTGCCGACAGCCCATGATCCCCTGCGCTACGAGGCGGAGCCCTTCGTGCTCCCCGCCGACGTCTCCGCCGCGCCCGGCCGGGAGGAGCGCGCAGGCTGGACCTGGTACACCGGCTCCGCGGGCTGGTATCTGCGCGCGGCGCAGAATTGTTTTCCGCCTCTACCAAAATCTGACTGACTATGATATAATTGTTTGTTAGAAACGAAAACTGCGGAGGTGCCCCATGGAGCTGACAAGAACCGAGATCATGCCCGGCGTGTGGCTGAGCCATCTGCGAACGGATAAATTCAAGACCGCCTGTATGAGTTTGTCGCTGCTGACGCAGCTCAAGCGCGAGACGGCTTCCATGAACGCCCTGATCCCCTATGTTCTGCGGCGGGGCACCACCCGCTATCCGGATATGGAGGCCATCTCCGCCCGCCTCGAGGAGCTGTACGGCACCGCCATCGAGCCTGTCGTGCGCCGGATCGGCGAGATCCAGTGCCTTGGCTTTTACGCGAGCATCCCGGAGGAGGACTATCTCCCCGGCGCGAAAGCCGTGCTGCAGAAGGCGACGGCGCTGATGGGCGAGCTGCTGCTCTCGCCCGCCACCCGCGGCGGGCTGTTCCTGCCGAAATACGTGGACAGCGAGCGGGAAAAGATGCTCGAGACGATCCGCGGCCGCGTCAACGACAAGCGGGGCTACGCGATGTTCCGCTGCATCGAGGAGATGTGCTGCTTTGAAGACTTCGCGGTGGGCCGTCTCGGCGGCGAGAGCGAGTGCGAGGCCATCCACTATCAGAAGCTGTCCAAGCACTACAAGAGCCTGCTGCAGAGCTGCCCCATCGAGATCTTCTACTGCGGCCGCTGCGAGAAAAAGCAGCTCGCGGCCTATCTGCGCGACGCGCTGATGACCCTTCCCCGCGGCGAGATCGACTACGACATCGGCACCGACGTGCGCATGAACGCGCTCGAGGAGAAGCCGCGCTGTGTGGAGGAGGCTCTGGACGTGACGCAGGGCAAGCTCGTGATGGGCTTTCGTCTGGGCGAGAGCATGGAGGAGCCGGACGTCGCGGCGCTGCAGGTCTTCAACGCGGTCTTCGGCGGCGGCACCAGCTCCAAGCTCTTCGCCAACGTGCGCGAGCGGCTGCAGCTTTGCTACTACGCGGGCTCGCTGGTGGACACGCACAAGGGTCTGCTGATGGCGGCCTCCGGCATTGAATTTGACAAGTTTGAAGCCGTGCGGGATGAGATTCTCGCTCAGCTCGCCGCCATGGCCAGGGGCGAGATCACGGACGAGGAGCTGCAGGGCGCCAGAATGGGCGTCGCCTCCTCGCTGCGCGCCGTCAGCGACAGCCAGGGCGAGCTGGAGGGCTTCTATCTGGCGCAGGCGCTCGAGGGGCTGGACTACGGTCCGCTGGAGCTGGCGGAGCTTGCGGAGGACGTGACGCGCGAGCAGGTCGCCGCGATCGCCGCGGACGTCGAGTGCGACATGATCTATTTCCTGAAGGGCAGAGAGTCTTCGGAAGAGGATGAGGAAGAGGAGGAAGAGGAGCATGACGATGCGCAGGACGGAATTTAAGAATATCGGCGAGACGCTGTACACCGGAGAGCTTTCAAACGGCCTGCGCGTGTGCGTGCTGCCGAAGAAGGGCTTTCGCGGCTATTTCGCGGCCTTTGCCGCCGACTACGGCGGGGACTGCCGGAACTTTTTCCTCGACGGACAGCGCTTTGAGACCCCCGCGGGCGTGGCGCACTATCTGGAGCACAAGATGTTCGACATGCCCGACGGCGACAACGCGCTCATGCTTCTCAACGCCAACGGCGCCGACCCCAACGCCTTCACCGGCAACGACATGACCTGCTACTACTTTCAATGCACCGAGCGCTTTGAGGAGAATCTGCGCCTGCTGCTGCACTTTGTCTCGACCCCTTACTTCACGGAGGAGACCGTGAACAAGGAGCGCGGGATCATCGACCAGGAGATCCAGGAGGGTGAGGACGACCCGGACTCCCGGGTGTTCTACAACCTGATGAAGCAGCTCTATGTCAGCCATCCCTGCCGCGAGCGCGTGATCGGCAGCAGGGAGAGCATCCGCGACATTACGGCGGAGACGCTGCACGCCTGCTACCGCGCCTTCTACGCGCCGGGCAACATGTGCCTGTGCGTGGCGGGCGACGTGGAGCCGGAGCGGATCTCCGCCATCGCGCGGGAGGAGCTGGGCGAGGAAAAGCGCCCCGTTCCCGCGCCGGATTTCGGCGAACCTGAGGCGAGCCTTCTGCCTGCGGAAACATTGCACCGGGAGGTCATGGCCGTCTCCGCGCCGCAGTTTCTGATCGGCGCGAAGTTTCGCGCCGAGAACGGCGGCGAGGCGCAGATGCGCCAGCGGCTCGTGAGCCAGCTGGCCCTGCGGCTGCTCGTCGGCGCCTCCTCCCCCTTCTATACAAGGCTTTACGCGGAGGGCACGCTGAACCGGGACTTCGATTATTCCGCCGATTTCTTCTCCGGCACCGGTACCATCTTCATCGGCGGCGAGAGCGAGGAGCCGGAGAAGGTCTTCGAGGAGCTCAAGCGCGAGGCCGCCCGCGCGGCGGCGGAGGGCTTTTCCGCCGAGCGCTTCGAGCGCGCCAAGCGCGCCTCTCTCGGGGCGCGGCTGCGCGGGCTCGAGGATTTCGGCGGTGTCTGCGTGTCTCTCGCCACGGGCGTTTTCGAGGGCTACTGCAGCCTCGATTCCATCGCGCTGCTCGGCAGCGTCACCAAGGCCGAGTGCGAGGCCTTTGTGCGCGAGGTCCTCGCGCCCGAGCGTCTCGCGATCTCCATCATAGAAGCAAAGAAGGACTGAGCATGTTTCCGATCCTGACCGCATTTGAAACCATCCGGCGCGACTCGGCGATCAGCTTCCCGATGCTGGGGAACTTCTCGATGAATCCCCCGTCCTATTTCACGGTATTCGGGAGGAATATCTACTTTTACGGCGTGCTGATCGCGCTGGGCTTCCTGCTGGCGATCCTCTTCTGCGGGAAAAAGAGCGCGACCTTCGGCATCAGGGCGGACGATTTCTACGATCTGATGCTCTGGCTGATCCCGCTGTCCATCGTGGGCGCGCGGCTCTATTTCGTACTCTTCCGGCTGGAGGACTATCGGAGCGATCCCCTTTCGATCCTCTACGTCCACGAGGGCGGCCTCGCCATCTACGGCGGCGTGATCGCCGGGGTGCTGTGCGTGGTCGGCGTGTGCCGGCACAAAAAGATCCCCATCCCCGCCATGCTGGATCTGGCGGTCCTCGGGCTGCTGATCGGTCAGATCGTGGGCCGCTGGGGCAACTTCATGAACCGCGAGGCCTTCGGCGCGGAGACGACGATCTTCTGCCGCATGGGCCTGACCGCGCCGGACGGCACGACCATCTACGTCCACCCCACCTTTCTCTACGAAAGCCTGTGGAACCTGATCGGCTTGCTGTTCCTGCTGCTTTTTGTGAAGAAGGGCTGGCGGCGCTACGACGGGCAGTGCGCGCTGATCTACTTTTTCTGGTACGGCCTCGGCCGCTTCTGGATCGAAGGCCTGCGCACCGACAGCTTATACATCGGCGGCAGCGGCATCCGGGTGTCGCAGCTGCTCAGCCTGATCCTGGCCCTCACGGCGGGGACGGTCCTGCTGCTGCAGAGCCGGAAGCCCCATCCCCCGGAAAAACTCTATGTCAATCAGATCACTCAGGCAGATAAGGAGGAGACTGAAAATGGCTGATTACAAGGAAAAGATCAATGACACAATCAGCTCGCTGCTGGGAAAAGCAAAAGAATTTGCCGCGAGCGACACCGTCACAGGCCTCGTGGACAGGGTCAAAAGCGCGGCGGAGGAGAGCGGCGTGGCAAGGGTCTATGAGGACGGCGCCAGCCGCACGAAGGCCTACGCCCGCATCGCGAAGCTGACCCTGGCCGTCAACGGCGCGCACGAGGAGCTCAACCGGGTCTACGCCGAGATCGGCAAGCTCTACTACGAGCAGGCCAAGGACGCCCCCGAGGGCTACTTTGCGCCGCTCTTCGCCCAGGCGGACGTGCTGGCGCAGGGCATCCTCGAAAAGGAGAATGAGGTGCAGTCCCTCAAGGACGCGATCGAGGCGGCCAGAGCCGAGAAGAAGGCCGCCGGAGCTGCCGGCGCGGAGCTGGACGTGGACATCGCAGACTTTGAGGAGATCGTCGACGCCACCGAAAACGACGGCACCGCATCGCCCGGGGACAAGGGCGAGGAGTAAGCGCAGAAAAAGGCAAACAGCGGATCGCGTGATGCGATCCGCTGTTCGACTGTAGACGAAAAACCCGTATCCGTCATCGCGAAGCAGTGGCCGATGTCACTGCTTCGGCGATCCGTTTCCTTCCCTCTCGAATAACCGTGAAAAAAGCCAGTGTTTTGCCGGCCGCAGGGAGTCGCAGATTGCCACGCCAGCGTGCGCGCTGGCGTGGCAATGACAAAACCGACTTCGTGGCAGCTCCCCTGCACAGGGGAGCCTTTTTGCGGGACGTCGGGGACGCCGTCCCCTACGGCGGAATAATTCGTTTCTCCTCGTAGGGGCGGCTATCAGCCGCCCGCCGTTCCCCTGTCATTCCGCGAAGCGAAGACTCTCGCTCTGTGACAAGGAAGGAGCTTTGGTGCTCTCGTAGGGACGGGCACTGCCCGTCCGCTGACATCGTACAGGGGCGGACAGCGGGCGAGCAATGCTCGCCCCTACGGGGTGTGGGTGAGTTTTCGCTGCAGGGGTCACGGGATCATCACAGTTGATCTGCCGCTGATCTCACAAAACAGTTGCGGAATCCAGCAATTGGGTTTATACTGTATTGATGTAGTTATGTATACCAGTTGCCGACAGGGGACCCTCTTATGGATAAGTTGCAAAACGCTTTGAGACGATACGGCGCGCTGCTGCTGGTGCTGCTGACCATCCTCGGCGTATGCCTGCTCTTTTCGTACCGCAAGAGCGGCATGTTCATCGACGAGATCTATACCTACGGCCTCTCCAACAGCCACTACGCCCCCTATCTCAGCGACGTCGCCGGCGGCACGCTGCGCGATCAGGTGCTGACGCGGCAGGACCTGCTGGACTACGTGACCGTGGGCTGGGACGGGCTCGACCTCGGCTCCGTGTATTACAACCAGGTGCGCGACGTGCACCCGCCGCTGTACTACTGGCTGTTCCATCTCGTCTCCCAGCTCACGCCGCATGTGTTCAGCAAGTGGACCGGCCTCGCGCTGGACGGGCTCATCTACCTCTGCGCCTGCCTGCTGCTGTGGCGGCTGGTGCGGACGCTCTACGGCAGCCGCTATAACGCCGCTGCCACCGTGGCCCTCTACGGGCTGAGCACGATCGGTCTGTCCACGATGGTGATGATCCGCATGTATGTGCTGATGACGGCGCTGACCGTGCTGCTGGCGCTGCTGGTCGCAAAGCTTGCCAAAGAGCCGCGGCCCTGGCTCTATCCCGCCGTCGCTCTCACGGTCTTCCTCGGGCTCATGACCCAGTATTACTTTGTGTTCTACGCCTTCTTCCTCTGCGCGGGCTACGTGTTTTACGCGCTGTTTCGGAAGAAGTTCAAATCCCTTGCGCTCTTCGTCGTCTGTGCCTTCGCGGGCGTCGGCCTGCTGCTGCTGTGCTTCCCCGCCTGTCTGGATCAGCTCTTTGCCGAGAAGCTGGTCTCCGGCGGAAACGCGCTGGAGAACCTGCGCGACACCGCGGGCTACGCTGAGCGCTTCACGCTGCTGATCCGGCCGCTGCGCCTGAAATACCTCAAGGCCGCGCGCTATACGGCGCTGTTTCTGCTGCCGACGCTGCTGCTCTGCTGCCGCGGGGTCCTCCGCGCCGGGAGGGAAAAGCGCCTCGTGATCGCGCCGACCGCGCTGATCCTGCTGCCCGCGCTCATCGCGCTGCCGCTGGTGACGGTCATCTCCCCCGTGATCGAAAACCGCTATTTCTATAATCTCATCCCCATCCTCGTGCTGATCGTGAGCTTCCTGCTGCACCTGCTGGAGGAGGCGCTGGGCGAGAGGAAGCACGGGGAGCTCTGGAAGAACGCCGCGGTGCTCGCGGTGCTCGCGCTCGCCCTCTGGGAGGCGCGCACCATCCCGCCGGACTATCTCTATCCCCAGTACCGGGACTATGACGCGGCGCTGGCCCCCTACGCCGCCGGCCCCTGCGTCTATATGACGGACGGCTATTTTGCCCCGGTGACACAGGACCTGCTGCAGCTGCTGGCCTTCGACGATGTGTTTCTGACCGGCGACGCGGATTCCCCCGCGCTGGATGCGTATCTGGCCGCGCGCGAGGCTGCGGACTGTGTGGTATTTATCGACGTCAGTCCCTTCTGGTCCAGCGGCTTCGACGCGGACACGATGCTCCCCGCCCTGCTGGAGAGCACGGAATTCAGCGCCTCGGAGCTTCTGTACGAAAACGAGCTGTCCGCCGCCTATCTGCTGAGCAAATAGAGAGGAATACGCCATGTTATCTGTTATTCTCCCCTCCTACAACGAGGAACAAATGATCGCCGCCGCCGCCGAAACCGTGACCGGGATTCTGGACGGTGCCGGGATCGAGCACGAGCTGCTGTTCGTGGACGACGGCTCCCGGGACGGGACCTGGGCGGAGATCCAAAAGGCCGCGCAGAGCGATCCGCATGTGGTCGGCGTTCACTTCAGCCGCAACTTCGGCAAGGAATCCGCGATGTTCGCGGGTCTCGAGCAGGCCCGGGGCGACTGCTGCGTGGTCATCGACTGCGACCTGCAGCATCCGCCGGAGAAGATCGTGGAAATGTACCGGCTCTGGGAAGAGGGCTATGAGGTCGTCGAGGGCATCAAGGAGGATCGCGGCGAGGAGACCGGCTTTCACAAATTCGCCTCGCTGAGCTTCTACCGTCTGATCAGCAAGGCGACCGGGATGGATATGTCCTCCTCCTCGGACTTCAAGCTCCTCGACCGCAAGGTGGTCGACACGCTCAACAAAATGCCGGAGCGCAACGTCTTTTTCCGTGCGCTGTCCTTCTGGGTGGGCTTCCGGCGCACCGAGGTCAGCTACCGCGTGCGCGAGCGCACCGCGGGCGAGAGCAAGTGGTCGACCCGCTCGCTCATCAGATACGCCATCAACAACATCGGCTCCTTCTCCTCGGCACCGCTGCATCTGATCACGATCCTGGGCATGGTGATGCTCGTGACCGCGCTGGTCTTCGGCATAGTCGCGCTGGTACAGAAGATCGCAGGCACCGCGCTCGGCGGCTTTACCACGGTCATCCTGCTGCTGCTGTTCGCAAGCTCTCTCATCATGATCTCGCTGGGCATCATCGGCTACTACATCGCCCGCATCTATGAGGAGCTCAAGGGCCGTCCGCGCTACATCATCTCCGAGATCTGCGGGAGGAAGGGAACGTGATCGAAAAAATCAAGGCCCTGTGCGTCAAACACCGCGAGATTCTGGTCTATCTGATCGTCGGCGGGCTGACGACGCTCGTCTCCTGGACGGCCAAATTTCTCTGGAACTTCCTGTTCTACGCCGGCACCGCCTACCCCGGCAGCGCGCAGAACTTCGTGCTGAGTGTGGTGGACTGGGTGGCGGGCGTGGCCTTTGCCTACCCCACCAACCGCAGGTGGGTCTTTCGGAGCAAAAACCCGGCGATCCTGAAGGAGGCCTCCGGCTTCGTGCTCTCGCGCGTGTCCACGCTGCTGCTGAACATCCTGATGATGCAGCTGCTGGTCAACGTTCTGCATGTGAACGTCTATGCCGCGACGGTCTTCACCGCGATCCTCGTGATCGTCGGCAACTATGTATTCAGCAAACTGTTTGTATTCAGAAAAACGAATGATGACAACAAAGGAGACGCGTAATGAAAGTACCTGAGCTTCCCTACCGCAGAGTAACGATCGAAGAGATCCGCGCCGTGATGACGGACGTGACCGCCCGCATCCGCGCGGCCGAAAATGTGGAAAGCATCCTGAAGGCCCGCGAAGACAAGCAGGCCATGCTGCTGGAGTACGCCACCAACGCGAGCCTTGCCTCCATGCGCTACACGCTCGACGTATCCGACCCCTTCTACTCCGCGGAGAACGAATACTACGACGAGATCGGCCCCGAGGCCGAAAGCCTGCTGGTGGAGTACAGCGCCGCGCTGCTGGATTCCCCCTTCCGCGCGGAGCTGGAGCAGCGGCTGAATCCGGTGCTTTTCCGCTCGATGGAGGTCGCCCGCAAGGCCATGAGCCCCGCCATCGTGGAGGACATGGTGGAGGAAAACAAGCTCGTACGCGAGTATTCCGACATGATGTCAGCCATGGAGTTTACTTTCCGCGGCCAGACCATGCCCCGCGCGGCGCTCATGAAGTACGCCAAGGACGCCGACCGAGAGACGCGCAGGGAATGCTACGAGGTGCTGGGCCGCGGGCTGGAGGCGCACAAGGCCGAGCTCGACGGGATCTATGACCGCATGGTGCACGTGCGCGACCGCATGGCCAAAAAGCTGGGCTACAAAAACTATATCGAGCTCGGCTACTACCGGATGGGCCGCCTCTGCTACGATCAGGAGAAGGTGGCCGCCTTCCGCGAGAACGTCCTGCGCGACGTGGTGCCCGTGGTGGCCCGCCTGAGAAGCGAGAACGCAAAGCGTCTGGGTATCGAGCCCTATATGTTCTATGACGACGGCGTCATCATTCCCGGCGGCGATCCCGCTCCGAAGAGCAAGGAGGCGATCTTCGCCGCGGCGAAGGAGATGTACCACGCCATGGGCGAGGAGACCGGCGCCTTCATCGACATGATGCTGGATAACGACGCCTTCGACGTCGACGCGCGCAAGAACAAGTGGGGCGGCGGCTACTGCACAGAGTTTGCCAAGTACAAGCAGCCCTTCATCCTCGCAAATTTCAACGGCACCGCCGGCGACGTGGACGTGGTGACGCACGAGGCGGGCCACGCGCTCAACGCCTTTCTGATCGCGGACAGCCCCTACGCGCTGGAGCTCGGCTGCGGCGGGATGGAGACCGCCGAGACGCACTCCATGTCCATGGAGTTCTTCGCCTGGCCCTATATGGACAAGTTCTTCGGCGAGGACGCCGCCAAATACAAGTTCATGCACGCGCTGGAGTCCTTCTCCTTCATCCCCTACGGCACCATGGTCGACGCCTTCCAGCACATCGTCTACGAGAATCCCGACCTGACGCCGGACGAGCGCGACGGCGTCTGGCTGGCGCTGGAGCACCAGTTCCGTCCGCACATCCACTGGGAGGGCATGCCCTATCTCGAAAAAGGCACCCGCTGGCAGTACCAGATGCACATCTATGAGTCGCCCTTCTACTACATCGACTACTGCCTGGCCCAGACCGCGGCCTTCCAGTTTTTGATGGCGAGTCTGGAGGATTACGACGACGCATTCGCGCGCTACCTGCGCCTGTCGAAGCAGGGCGGCGAAAAGGTCTGGACTGACCTGCTCACGGAGGCGGGCTTCCCCTCCCCCTTCGAGCCCGGCGCTCTCAAAGACCTGGCCGGGAAGGTCGAGGCCCTGCTGGAGAAGATCAAAGTCTGAAGTCTCTACCATTCTTCTTGTAAAGAACTGCCCGCATATCATGCGCCCCCCATTCTTTCTTTTCGGTACTTGCCCGAAAAGAAAGAATGGGGGGCGCCCGGTGGAAGAAAGAAAAGGGCGCTCTCCAAAGGCCAATACGTTCCTGCGCCACGCCGTTCGCGGATTGGCTTCGCTTACGCTCGCGCCGCTATCTGGGTGGAGAACCCGCTATCCGGCGGTCGAACGCGCGCGGGGGAAACGCACGTACTGCACAGGCTAAGCCTGGATAATGACCAGCTTCTGTCTCAAGGCGACCCGCGAAGTCAGCGAGGAGAAAGCGGATTCCTCCCCATGTCGCTTTTCTTTGAAAGATAGGAAAGCTTTCTTTCTGCGAAAGAAAAAGAAAAGCTATCTAAAAACGCAGCTTGTTGTCTTTATACCGCTGCACAAGAAACTATACAGGAAAAAGCCGGGATGGAGACATCCCGGTTTTTTCCTGTCGTTCGCTTTGCCGCATTTCGCAGAGGCTGCTCAGCAGCAGCTGTACTTCTGCCTCACCTGCTGGATGCTCTGGGGCTGGGCCTGCTGCGTCGTATACCAGCCGTGCTCGCTCATTTTCTGATAGATATCGTTCTGCATGCAGATGGCGCTGTCCAGCGCGGAATGGAAGGCCTGATGCACGGTCGGCGTGTCGGACTCGATGGAGCCGTGCAGATACAGGTCGCACACGCCCTTGGTGGTCAGCAGCAGGTTTTCCATGATCTCCTTGTCGTTCATTTCTCTTCCTCCTTATACCAGCTTGTAGAACGCGTCAAACAGCTTCTGATTGTCGCCGATCAGGCGCTGCGCCTGCTGCTTCAGGACGGGGTCGGTCAGCTGGCCTGCCGCCGCGCGGCACTGCGCCATCAGGAACTGGGTGTGCCCCAGCGCGTCTTCGATATAGAGCAGTTCTTTGGGACTCATGATCTTCACCTCATATCAGATTTCACGAAGCGCCGACGCCTCGTGCTCGCATTTAGTATGTGCGGCGGAGAGCGAAAAAAACGGGCAAAAACTTTCCTTGTCCGCATTGGCAAAAGGCGGGAAATGTGGTAAACTTTAAAAAATGAAATCAGAGGAGATCGTCATGAATCTTTTCCTCGGCATCGCCGCCGGCCTCGTCTGGGGCGCGCTGGCGGCCCTCGTCAATCTGCAGATCAACAAAAAAGCGCTGGCTAAAGGCAATTCCAACGCCCTGCTGGCGGCAAATCTCGGCCGCACGTTCGTAGATTTGGCAGCTCTCGCTGCGGTGTTCCTGCTTCGAGGGTATCTGCCCTTTTCCTATGAGGGCATGCTGATCGGCACGGCCGTCTCGCTGTCGCTGATCTCGGTGATCTTTGCCTTCCGGCTGGCCGGGAAGCAGAAAAAGGGCGGCAGGAAACGCTGAGCGGCGTCGGAGCAGACAAAAACCCGGAGATGCGGAATACTCCGCATCTCCGGGTTTTGCTCTGTGTCAGGGGAGGCGCTTACTCGTCCTTGGGCTCCTCATCCTTGGGCTCCTCTTCCTTGGGCTCCTCGTCTTTGACGATCTCGATCTTGAAGGTCCCGTCGATCGCATCCTTGAAGTCGTCCATGATGTCGGCGGCCTTGTCGTGGATCTTCTGATTGTCCTCTTCGGTCAGGACGTTTACGATCTCGCCGTCGTTCTTGATGATCTCGACGGTGCAGCCGAAGCCGACGGTGGCCAGAACGGCTGCCAGCATCGCCCACTTGGCGGCGGTGATGCCCACCACGGCGCCCACAACGCCCACGGTCACAGGGATATTGAGGATGTCCTTGTCGTCCTTGCGCACGACGATGCGGGAGACGTTGCCCTTGGAGACCAGCTCCTTGATCTTGTCCAGAGCGGCGGAAATGTTGTTGTTCACAGGTATTCTCCTTTCCTGATTTTGATTGCCTATATTATATGCGCATTTGTTTGCAATTCAAGTCAGAATTGTAAACATTCACAGGCTTCCGGCGGCTCGGATGCGCGCCGATCCGCGGTTGAAATCTGTCGATTTTTCCTGTACAATACATGAGACGAAGAAACAAAGGAGATGTTCCCATGAGAACGCAGGAACAGGTTAATGAAATCGTCCGCTTGCTGCTGGCGGAGTACCCGGAGGCAAGCTGTTCACTGGACTACGACAAGGCGTACGAGCTGCTGTTCTCCGTGCGCCTGGCCGCGCAGTGCACGGACGAGCGCGTCAACCAGATCACGCCCGCGCTCTTCGCCCGCTTCCCGACGCTCGAAGCTTTCGCGGAGGCGGACGTGGCCGAGGTGGAGCAGTATGTGCACTCCTGCGGCTTTTACCGCGCCAAGGCGCGCGACATCGTCGCCTGCGCGCAGATGCTGCTGGAAAAGCACGGCGGCCGGGTGCCCGACACGATGGAGGAGCTGACGGCATTGCCCGGCGTGGGCCGAAAAACCGCAAACCTGATCCTCGGCGACGTGTACCGCATCCCCGGCTCCACGGTGGTGGACACGCACTGCATCCGGCTTTCGAACCGCATGGGTCTGGTGGACGATCTGAAAGACCCGGTCAAGATCGAGATGGCGCTGCGCAGGATCCTGCCGCCGGAGCGCTCCTCCGACTTCTGTCACTGTCTGGTGCTGCACGGCCGCGCCGTGTGCGATGCGCGCAAGCCCGCCTGCGAGCGCTGCTGCGTCAAGCATCTGTGTCAGCACTTCGCGGGATAACGTCAGAAAAAGCCTGCTCTGTCGTTCAGACTGTGAACATATCACCCAGTCCGCTGCGCGGACAGCCCCCTTTAGGCAAGGGGGGCCAATAAGGTAAGGACCTCATTCACCGCTTCGCGGGGTGAAATAACCAAATCAACGCGCATGCTTTGATTTGGAGAGGAAAAGGGAGGGAGCGGACATGCAGCTTATGCGGCACTTACGCAAACCGCGGAAGCGAAATGCAGCGAGCTTCCTTTGACGAAGGGGAGCCAATAGGGGAAAAACCTCATCCACCGTTTCGCGGGGTGAAATAACCAAATCAAAGCGCATGCTTTGATTGGGAGAGGAAAAGGGAGGGAGCGGACATGCAGCTTTTGCGACACTTACGCAAACCGCAGAAGCGAAATGCAGCGAGCTTCCTTTGACGAAGGGGAGCTAATAGGGGAAAAACCTCATCCACCGCTTCGCGGGGTGAAATAACCAAATCAAAGCGCATGCTTTGATTTGGAGAGGAAAAGGGAGGGAGCGGACATGCAGCTTTTGCGGCACTTACGCAAACCGCAGAAGCGAAATGCAGCGAGCTTCCTTTGACGAAGGGGAAGGCTATAAAGAAAGGAGACCTCATCCGTCTGGCCTCCGGCCAGCCACCTTCCCCAGAGGGGAAGGCTATAAAGAAAGGACCTCATCCACCGCTTCGCGGTCCCCCTTCCCCAGAGGGGAAGGCTATAAGGAAAGACTAACTATTAAAAGTCAAGACCCAAGATAGGGAAAGCTGTGAATTGGTGAACGACGAAAAAAGGGTGCAGAAAACCGAGCGTCCAGAAGG
>CACYXC010000022.1 GCA_902778285.1 Oscillospiraceae bacterium
ATCGTCTTTGCGATGTGATCAACAACCTCTCCGCTGATATCGTTCGCAGCATCACCGGACGCAGCTGGATTTTGTCTTGTTTTAATTAGGTTTTAGTATGAAACAATATGGCATAATTGATTGATGAGACCGCGCTTTATTAAGAAGCAAAGATGCCCCCTGATGAAGATTTTTCAAACATCAGGGGGCATTCCTTTTCACTATTAATGCTTGACGATTCCCAGTCAATGGGATACGTCTGCTGTATCAGATCAGGTTGGGGCCTTGTCAGAGCGGCCGAACTGATCAAAGGTATAGTCTACGCCGCCGATTGTGAGCGTGGTGTTCATCGCGGCAGAACCATCGGCCTGGAAATAGTACCAGTTGGAACCAATCTGCTTCCAAACGCTTGACAGCATGGCGCCGTCGCTCTGATTGAAGTAATAGCGCTTGTTGTCGATTTTTCTCGCTCCGGTAATCATCTGGCCGAGATTGGATTTATCGGTGCTCAGATAGAACCACTTGCTGCCGGAATAGAGCCAGCCGGTCTTCATGGAGCCGTCGCTGTTGAAGTAGTACCACTTGCTGTCGATCTGCTGCCAGCCGGTCAGCATGGCACCATCAGCTGCGCAGTAGTAACGCTTCTTGTCAACGGTGATCCAGCCGGTCCGCATGACACCGTCGGTGCCGAGGTAGTACCACTTGCCATCGACATACTGCCAGCCCTTCTGCATGACGCCGTCGTTGTTGTAATAGTACCACTTGCCGCCGGACTTCTGCCAGCCGGTCTTCAGGGCGCCGCTGCTGCCGAAGTCATAGGTCTTATCGCCGATCTTGACCTGGCCGGTCGCCATGATGCCCTTCGGCGCGGAATCGGGATAGAAGTAGTAGCGCTTGCCGTCGATGGTCTTCCAGCCGGTCGTGGTGGAGCCGTCGGACTTCAGGTAGAACCACTTGTCGTTGGTCTTCAGCCAGCCGTCTTTCTGCATGACGCCATTGCTGTTGAGATAGTAGCTCTTGTTATCGACATAGATCCAGCCGGTCAGCTTGACGTTGTCCTTGAGGTAATACCAGTCGCCTTCCTCATAGACCCAGCCGGTGCGGGTCTTGCCCACCTGGTAGACGCCGTTTTTGTCGAACAGGCACCAGACGCCGTTGATCTTGACCCAGCCGGTCTGCATGATGCCGTCCTCATTGCAGTAGTAGGTGTTGCCGTTGAGGATGACCCAGCCGGTCTGCATGGCGCCGTCGCTGCCCATGATGTATTTGTTGCCGCCGCTGGTGATGATGCCGGTCTGCATCACGCCCTTGCCATTGAAGTAATACCACTTGCCGTTGATCTGATTCCAGTAGGTGACGGGGTTGCCGCTGGTGTCGTAGTAGTACCACTTGCTGTCGATCTGCTCCCAGCCGTAGCGGTCCTTGTTGGGGTTGAGAACGCCGTTTGCGTCAAAGAAGTACCAGGTGCCGTCGATCTTTTCCCAGCCGGTGGCCATCGCGCCGGAGCTGGTCAGATAGAAGACCTTGTCGTTGTCGCGCAGCCAGCCGGTCTGCATGGCGCCCTTCTCGTCAAAGAAGTACCACTTGTTCTTGACCTGATTCCAGCCGGTGACGAGCTTGCCGTTCTTGACATAGAACCAGACGCCGTCCTGGATCTGCCAGCCTTCCTTTTTCAGGTCGACCTTCTTCTCGGGGCCGGGCACCACGCTGGAATCCCACGCACCGGTCTCGTCCAGGAAATACCAGGTGTCGCCGTCCTTGATCCAGCCGGTCTGCATGACGCCCTTGTCGTTCATATAGTACCACTTGCCGCCGGACTGGACCCAGCCGGTCTGCATGGCGCCGGAGCCGTTGAAGTAGTACCAGTTGTCACCTTCCTTGTACCAGTAGGTGTTCATGACGCCGTTTGCGTCGAGATGATAGGTCTTGCCGCCGACGGTGATCCACTGATTGACGACCAGACGGCCGTTGGCGTCGTAGTAATACCATTTGTCGCCGCTCTTGACCCAGCCGCGGTTGGTGGAGCCCTGGTCCTGCACGGTCCAGGTCAGCGTGCCGCCGTAGTCCTTCATGACGCTCTCGGTCCAGCTGCTGTCGCCGCCGGGGAAGTACGCGGCCGCCGTGACGAGCTTGAAGGCGGTATCACTGATCGTGGGGGCCTTGCCGCGGAAAATGACGGTGTTGAGCTTGCTGCATTCGGAGAAGGCCTTGGCCCCGATGCTCGTCACGAGCGCGGGGATGGTGACGCTGGTCAGGGAGATGCAGCGCTCAAAGCAGCTGGCGGGGATGGCGGTCAGGCTGGCAGAGAAGGTGACGCTCGCCAGCGCGGAGCAGTCGGAAAACGCCTTCTCACCGAGGCTCGTGACCGTGTCGGGCATGGTGATGCTGACCAGCTTGGTGCAGCCGGCGAAAGCGCTCGCGCCGATGCTGCCCAGCGTGCTCGGCAGGGAGACGGACGTCAGCTTGGTGCAGCCCTCAAAAGCGGAATCGCACAGGCTGGTGATGCTGCTGTTGACCGTCACGGAGGTGATGATCTGCGCCACGTCGGACTCGCTCAGCCAGGGCGTAGAGGTGACCGCACCGCTGCCGTTGATGATGAGGTTGCCGGTGGTCAGGTGCAGCGTAGCAGTGGCATCCGCGCCGCAGTTCCAGCTCTTGGTGTCGGCGTCTGCCGCGTCGTCGTCCACGGACTCGGAATCGCCCTCGACCAGGAACGGGTCCTCAAATTCCTCGGGTTCCTCAGCGGGGGCTTCCTCGGTGGGCTCTACCGCGGGCTCCTCAATGGGAGCTTCCTCGGCGGGCTCTACCGCGGGCTCCTCAGCGGCGGCCTCCTCGGTGGGCTCTTCCGCAGGCTCCTCGATGGGAGCTTCTTCGGCGGGCTCCTCCGCGAGAGCTTCCTCAACGGGAGCTTCCTCGGCGAAAACTTCCTCCGCCGGAACCTCCTCCGGGAGGGCCTCCTCGCCGTCATCGGCGAAAGCAGTCACCGGGAGAAGAGAGAGGCACATGATCAGTGCCATCAGAAACGCTATAACTCGCTTGCTGTTCAAGAAAACACTTCCTTTACGAAACAGAACTGTTCACAGAATGTTACTGGAATGTAATAAATATTATAGTTTGAGCCAGCCCCCTTGTCAAGCATTATTTACCGTCGAAACGATGAAAAAACTGGGGGAGCGGCCAGCAAAAACGGCGTCCTTTCCGAATAGAAAGGCGCCGTTCTCACCTTTTTCAGTTGTTCTCCGGCTTCATTGTCGGGAACAGCAGCACGTCGCGGATGGAGGGAGAATCGGTCAGCAGCATGACCAGGCGGTCGATGCCGTAGCCGATGCCGCCCGTGGGAGGCATGCCGATCTCGAGGGCGTTGAGGAAGTCCTCGTCCGTGTGGTTGGCCTCGGCGTCGCCGGCGGCGGCCAGCGCGTCCTGCGCGGCGAAGCGCGCGCGCTGGTCGATGGGGTCGTTGAGCTCGCTGTAGGCGTTGCACATCTCGCGGCCGTAGATGAAGAGCTCGAAGCGCTCGACCTTGGAGGGGTCGGAGGGCTTGCGCTTGGTCAGGGGGCTGATCTCCACAGGGTGGTCCATGATGAACACCGGCTGGATCAGCTGCTCCTCGCAGTAGGTCTCAAAGAAGAGGTTGATGATGTCGCCGCGCTTGTGACGCGCCTCGACCTCAATGCCGCGCTCCTTTGCAAGCGCTCTGGCCTCCTCCTCGGTGGCGACGGCGTCAAAGTCAACGCCCGCCCAGCGCTTGACCGCCTCGGTCATGGTCAGGCGCTCAAAGGGCTTGCCGAGGTCGATCTCGGTCCCCTGATAGCTGATCGTCGTCGTGCCGCAGACCGTCTTCGCCAGATGCCGGAAGAGATCCTCCGTCAGGTCCATCATGCCGTTATAGTCGGTGTAGGCCTGATAGAGCTCCATGAGCGTAAACTCAGGGTTGTGGCGGGTGTCGAGGCCCTCATTGCGGAAGACACGGCCGATCTCGTAGACCTTCTCGAGGCCCCCGACGATCAGGCGCTTGAGGTACAGCTCCAGTGAGATGCGCAGGCGCACATCCTCGTCAAGCGCGTTGTAATGCGTCTCGAAGGGGCGGGCCGCCGCGCCGCCGGCGTTGGCGACGAGCATGGGCGTCTCGACCTCCATGAAGCCGCGCGCGTCGAGGAAGCGGCGGATCTCGCTGATGATCAGGGAGCGCTTGATAAAGGTATCGCGCACGTTGGGGTTGACGATCAGGTCCACATAGCGCTGACGATAGCGCGCGTCCACGTCGGTCAGGCCGTGGAACTTCTCGGGCAGCGGCTTGAGCGACTTCGACAGCAGCGTGAGCGAATCGGCGTGGACCGTGGTCTCGCCGGTCTTGGTCTGAAACACGGTACCGGTGACGCCAATGATGTCGCCGATGTCCATCTTCTTGAAAAGGGCGTACTCGTCCGGGCCGATGCCGTCGCGCGCCACATAGATCTGCAGCAGGCCCTCGCGGTCCTGCAGCTTGCAGAAGGAGGCCTTGCCCATGACGCGCTTGACCATCATGCGCCCGGCGACGGAGACTTCCTTTCCCTCCAGCTCGGCAAAATGCGCGAGCACCTCGGTGCTGTGGTGGCTGACTTCGTACTTTGTGATCTGGAAGGGGTCTCTCCCCTCCTGCTGCAGCGCGGCCAGCTTGTCCCGCCGTACCTGCAGGATCTCGCTCAGCTCCTGCTCGGGAGCGGCGCTCAGATTCGAATTGTCACTCATTCTTTTCTCTCCTGTAAACGGACACGGGCGGCCACGAGGGCCGCCCGTGGGAATATCAATAAGAAGGCTCAGCTGTTCTCCACGGACAGGATTTCAAACCTGAGCTCGCCCGCGGGCGCGAGTACCACGACGGTCTCGCCGGCACGGTGGCCGATCAGGCCCTGGCCCAGCGGGGAGTCATCGGAAATGCGGCCGGCCTTGGGGTTTGCCTCCTGGCTGCCGACGATCTCATAGGTCTCCTCGAAATCATCCTCCACGTCGCGCACACGCACGACGCTGGAGAGTGTCACGGTGTCCTTCGGGACGTCATGATCGATATTGTCCACGATCTCGGCGTTCTCGATCAGGACCTTCAGCTCCGCGATCTTGGAGTAAAGCTTGCCCTGCTCCGCCTTCGCCTCGTCGTATTCGCTGTTCTCGGACAGATCGCCGAAGCTCCTCGCTTCCTTGATCAGCTCCGCAACCTCTTTTTCGCGAACAGTCTCCAGATACTGCAGTTCCTGTTTGATCTCGTCCAGGCGCTCCTGGCTCATCTTAAAACGATTGCTGTTGCTGGCCATGAATGAAAACTCCTTTACTGAATCGTTCAGGCATTTTTAACCAAATAATTATACTCGCTTTTTGTACACTGTGTCAACTTAATTCTTTCTCTTTCCGTAAACACCCGATTCGATGGGCATTAGGGGGAGTTCAGAGGGGTTCTCCCCTCTGATTTTCGCCTCGCAAGGCGAAAACAAATGGAATCGTTTTTTCCGGGGGCATGTACCTCGGAAAAAAACTTCTCGCTCCGCAAGTGTGCACGCAGTCGTCCTCACAAGCTCCGTATCGTCTCGCTTCCGTGCTTGGCACGAAAGCTCGCTCACTCCTCTGTTCGTCCTCTCACATTCAAAGCCTGATGCTTTGAATGTGGAAGGAAAACAGAAGGAGCGGACATGTAGCTTTCGCCAAACTTGGCGGAAGCGGAATAGAGCGAGTTTTGTTTGACGCGCGTGTGCGCGCAGCGGAGTGCAGCCTTTTAGCTTTTTATCCCCGCAAGGGGATGAAAAGTTACTTTAGCTCAAATATTTCAGCGCGGTCATCAGCTGCTCGTCCGCCGAGATACTGGCCGTACCGGAGTCGCCGCCGGTTGTGCCCTCGGTGGTGCCGGTGGCGGACTCGTCGCTGTTGAAGACGATCATATCGGGTACCACGCCGCCGACCTTGGAGATGTCGGTGCCGTTCGGAGTCAGGTAGCTTCGGGTGGACAGACGGATAGCGCTGCCGTCCGCAAGCGGAATGGTCTCCTGCGAGCGGGTGCTGCCGCTGGTGGATTCGCCCATGAGCGTTGCGCGCCGGTACTCCTTGAGCACAGCGGCGCAGAGCTCGGACTCGCGGAAGGTGCCGCCGTTGATGAGAACGACCATCGGGAACTGGATCCACATGCCGTCCGAGTTGCTGACCTCGGCGCTGCCGTCCTTGCTCACCTCGGAGAAGAGACGGCCCTCCGGCAGCAGATAGTCCAGCAGGATCCGCACCTCTTCCGAGAGGCCGCCCGCGTTGTTGCGCAGGTCGAGCACACAGGAATCCGCGCCCTGGGCCATGAAATACTCGATGGCATCCACGGCGGCCTGTCCGCTGCCCGCTTCAAAATTCTTGACCTGGACGTAGACGGCCCCGGTTTTTTCAAGGCGGGAGAGAACGGCGTTGGAGTTGAAGTTGGTGCAGTCAACATCCAGGTTGTACTGGTTGTTGATTTCCAGCTGGAACTTGCTGTTGAGCTTGGAGCGGATCAGCGTACGCACCTGGTCGGTGGAGAAGGCGGAGACCTTCTGTCCGTCCACGGCGGTGATCAGCATACCCTGCGTCACCCCGGCCCAGGCCGCGGGAGAGCCCGGATAGACGGCGATGACCTGGAAGCCGCCGAGGGTATCATCCTTGACCAGCGACATGCCGATGTCGGAATAGTCGTTGGACGAGGAGAGCTGATACGTGCGGTACTCGTCCGCGTTCATGAAATAGCTCCATTTGTCGCCCAGTCCCGAGACCATGGCGGCCGCGGCGGACTGCCCCATCGAAACACGGTCCACCGGGTCGATGAACTTCTCATCCAGCAGGTCCTTGATCTCGATGTAGCGCATGGCCTCGTCAAAGTCTTCTTTGCCGCCCACGCGCTTGAGCATGCTGTTGTAGGTCCAGTAGTACATGCCGCCGCCCACGAGCGCCAGCAGGATCACGACCGCGCGCAGGCTGATGCCGATGCTGAAAAAGCCGTGGATAAATTGTCCGACCCGGCGTAAGATTCTGCCCAATATCCGTCCCAAAATAAAACCTCCAAGTCATGGCTTAGCCGGACAGTGAAAACACTGTCCGGCAGCCAGCTCAAATACGCTGAGTATTCATTTCATTCGCCCGCGTCCTGCGAGAAAGTCAGGCCCGAGAAGAACTGTTCGGGGTCGATCCGGCTGCCGCCGGAGAAGATCTCAAAATGACAGTGCGGGCCGGTGGCGATCCCGCTGCTGCCGACATAGCCGATCGTCTCGCCCTTGGAGACGACCTGCCCGGAGCTTACGGAGATCGACGACATGTGCCCGTAGAGCGTCACATAGCCGTTTCCGTGGTTGATCATCACGCAGTTGCCGTAGCCGCCCTTGACGCCGGCAAATGAGACCGTGCCGCCGTCGGCTGCGACGATCGCCGCGCCGTATCCCGCGCCGATATCAATGCCGGAGTGATTCTTCTGTTCCCCGGTGATCGGGTGTACGCGCAGGCCGAAACGGCTCGTGATGTAGGTACAGGACGGGACGGGCCAGCCGAAAACGCCGGTTCCCGTCACGCTGCCGGCGCTGCTCGAGCCGGCGGCGGGCTGAGGGGCAGCCGCGGCAGCAGCTGCCGCAGCGGCAGCTTCCGCTTCCCTGCGTCTGCGCTCCTCTTCCTGACGCTGGCGCTCCAGTTCCGCAACCAGTTCGGAGAGCTGTCTGTCGGCCTCTTCCTCTTCCGCGCGGATCGCATCGACCTCTTCCTGGTTGCTGTCGATATCCGCCTGCAGAGTGAGGATGAGATCCGTGGCCTCGTCGATCTCGGCCTGAAGCTCCTCCTGCTGCTTCTGAAGTTCGGCTTTTTTCCCCTCAAGCTCCGTTTTGAACGCCTCGTAGTCGGCCTTCACCTGCTCGGTATGCTCCCGGGCGGCGCGGTAGGCCTCTTCCAGCTGCTTATCGCTCTGCATGATCTCCCCCACGTCGTCCATGACGGTGAGGAATTCACTCAAGCTGGAGGTCCGGAGTACCATGGCCAGGATACCGTATCCCCCGTTTTCCTCCATGGCGCGGATGCGGACGCGATAGCGCTCCAGCTGCTCGGCCTCCAGCGTTCTGGCGGCGTCGACCTCACGGGCTTTGGCGGAGATCATCTCATCGTAGATCGCGATCTCCTCGTTATTGAGCTGGATCTGCTGCAGGGTGTAGGCGTTTCGCTCATCCATGGCGCGCTTGCGCTCCATGACGCCCGCCTGCTCGGCCTCCAGCTGATCCACAACCGCCTGCTTCTCCTGACGCTTGGCCGCAATGGCGTCGCGCTCGGCACGCATGGCGTTGACCTCATCCTGAGTCACCGCGAAGGCGGGGACGGGCACAGCGCTCAGGCAGAGCGCGCACACCAGCGTCAGGGCGAGGATTTTGAAAAAAAGTCGTTTGTTCATAGGGTATGTACGAAGTCAAACTGCCTCAGCAGTTCCAGTAGGTCAAGCCGCTGAAATACTGGGCCGGATCGGTGGTCGAACCGTTGATGCGCACCTCGAAGTGGCAGTGAGTGCCCGTGGCGTTGCCGGTGGCACCCAGATAGCCGATCACGTCGCCCGCGTTGACATAGGAGCCGCTGCTGACGGCGTTGGAGGACATATGCGCATACAGCGTCGTGTACCCGTTTCCGTGGTCGATGATCACGTAGTTGCCGTAGGCGCCGCTGCTGGTGGAGGTGATGACCGTGCCGGAGGCGGCGGCCAGAACAGGTTGGCCGTCATTGCCGTAGCCGTCGATATCGATGCCGGCGTGGAAATGCCCGGTGCGGCTCTCCCCGTAGCGGCCGGTGATGCGCCGGGAACAGGGCACGGGCCAGGTGAAGGAGCCGGTGCTGGCGGGAGGCTGCGGAGCGACGTATTCGGTGGATGCGCCGGCGGAATCTCCGCCCTGCCCCTGCGCGGCTGCGGCCGCAGCCGCCGCCTCGGCGGCTCTTCTGCGCTCCTCTTCCTCGGCCTTTTTCTGGGCCTCGTATTCTACGATCAGAGAGGTGACTTCCGCTGCGGCCTGCGCCTCGGCTGCCCGCTCCTCTTCAAACACTCTCGTTGCTTCCTCGATCTCGTCCGCGAGCTCTTCCAGAATGGCCTCGGTCTCCATCAGACGGGCCTCGATCTGTGCCTGCTCGGCACGGAGCGCATTCTGTTTTCCTTCGCATTCCGCACGGACCTGCTCGTATTCCGCCTTGACGCGCTCAAGCTCCATGCGCGCGGCGCGGTACTGTTCCTCCAGCCGCTTGTCGCTCTCCATGATGGCGTCCATGTCGTCCAGCTTGGACAGGAGCTCGGAGAAGTTGGCGGAGTTGAGGATCAGCGCCAGAATGTCATACGTGCCGTCCTCCTCCATGGAGCGGATGCGGGCGCGGTATCTCCTGCCCTGCTCCTGCTCCGCAGCCTGCGCCTGCTCCAGCTCCAGCGTTTTCTCCGCCAGGAGCTGGTCGTACATGGCGATCTCTTCCGCCACGAGAGCGAGCGCCTCTTTGGCCGCCGTGTTTTCCTCCTCCAGCGCCGCCTTCTTTTCAAGGACGCTGGCTTCCTGCTCCTGCATCGAGTCCAGGCGGGCCTGCGCTTCCTTTACGCGGGCTGTCAGCTCGTCCTTCTTTGCCTGCAGCGCGCTGATCTCCGCCTGCGTCACCGCATGCGCGGTCGGGATCACGCTGAGGATCAGCGACAGGATCATGACGATGGCCATGATGATCGCCAGTATGGATACTGCTCTCTTTCGATTCATTCCGAATCTCCTAAAGCCAAATTCTTTCTGTCAAACCTTCAGATAATTGCGGATGGCGTTGACGCCGCCGAACACGCCGACGAACACGCCGATGCCCAGATAGGCGATCAGCATGGGGACAGCCACCTTGTCGAAGGGGATGATGCTGATAAAGCTGCCCGCGAGCGTGCCCATGATGCGGCTGGTCAGCAGGCCGTAAAGCCCCCACTCCGCCAGAAAGGCAAGTCCTCCGCCCAGAACGCCCAGCACCAGACCTTCGATGATGAAGGGCAGGCGGATGAAGCTGTTGGTGGCGCCGACCATCTTCATGATGCCGATCTCCTCGCGCCGGCCGAAGGTGGCGAGCTTGATGGTGTTGGACATGATGAAGACGGAAACGAAGACCAGGATCACCGTCAGCACCAGAGAGACGACGCTCACGATGTTGCGGATGGTGATGAAGGCGTTGGCATACTCCAGATGGGCCTTGACCTTGACGATGCCTTCCACGCTCTCCAGCGCAGACTTGGTCTCGGACATGAGGGAGATATCGTCCAGATGGATGACGAAACGGTGCCGGAACACGGTCTCGTCGATCCCGTCCCGGAAGTCCCGGTCGAAATTGTTCATGAAGGTGTCCATGGCCACGGCGCGGTCCACAAACTCCGCGTCGCTGACATTGGGGACGGCCTCGACCAGACTCTGCAGGGCCTGCGCGTCTTCAGAGCTGTAGGTCTCATCCACCAGGGCCACGACCTCGTTCTGGTTCTCCATGTCGCCGATCAGCTGATCGATGTTCAGGGACAGCAGGGAGACGCTTCCCATGATGATCAGGCAGGCCATGATGATCGTAACGGACGCGAAGGACATGAAGCTGTGAGTTTTGATGCTTCGGAAGCCCTCGCGAATCAGATAACTGCCTCTACTCAAACTCATAAGCCGAAATACCCATCCATTCCGTCACTGATCACATGCCCCTCGTCGATGGTGATAACACGCTTGGAGAGGGCGTTGACCAGTTCCTTCTCATGGGTCACGACCAGGATCGTGGTGCCCATCTCGTTGATCTTTTCAAACAGGAGCATCAGCTCCAGACTGCGCACCGGGTCCAGATTGCCGGTGGGCTCGTCCGCGACGATCATGCGCGGACTGTTGACGAGGGCGCGCGCAATGGCCACGCGCTGCTGCTCGCCGCCGGACAGCTCGCCGGGCAGCCGCTTCTCGCGGCCCTCCAGCCCGACCAGCTCCAGCACGTAGGGCACGCGGCGGCTGATCTCCCGCCCGGACGCGCCGACCACGCGCATTGCGAAGGCCACATTGTCATAGACGTTCATGTTGTCGATCAGGCGATAGTCCTGAAAGATGACGCCCAGCGTTCTGCGGACCTTGGGCAGTTTGTGGCGGCGGATCTTGTTCATGTCAAAATCGTTGACGATCACCTTGCCGGCGTCGGCCCTGACCTCGCCGGTGATGAGCTTCATCAGCGTAGTCTTGCCGGAACCGGAGGGGCCGACCAGAAAGACGAATTCCCCTTCGTCGATCGTCATGTTCACGCCGTCCAGGGCGACGGTGCCGCTGGAGTCGTAAACCTTCGTGACGTTCTTCATACGAACCATAGAATATCCTCCATAGGGGTGATGCTATGTATTTGCTGCGGGAGCCGGTCTGCCGGCCTTGCCGCAAAAGCGCCTCAATACTTGGACGTGCTGAGAGAATCGAGGTACTGTTTGACCATCATGGCGACCTTGAAAACGATCGCGTGATCAAACTCCCGCAGGTCGAGCCCGGTGATCTTCTTGATCTTCTCCAGGCGGTAGACCAGGGTGTTGCGGTGTACGTAGAGCTTGCGCGAGGTCTCGGACACGTTCAGGTTGTTCTCAAAGAAACGGTTGATGGTCTCCAGCGTGTCTTCATCCAGCGTCTCGATCGGGTTTTTCTTGAAGACCTCGTTGAGGAACATCTCGCACAGCGTTGTGGGCAGCTGATAGATGATGCGGCCCAGACCGAGATTTTCGTAGTTGATGATGGTCTTGTCGCTCTCGAAAACGCGGCCCACCTCGATGGCGACCTGCGCCTCCTTGTAGCGGTCGGCCAGCTCGCGCAGGTGGTTGGCGTTGGTGCTGATGCCGATGACGCAGCGGATGCCCAGCTCCTCGTGCAGGCTGCTCTCGATGCTGCGGGCGACCTTGAGCACCTCCTCGCGGCTCTCCGGGGCGGAAAGAGCCTTGACCACGACCACATCGGTCTCGTTGATGTTGAGCACGAAGTCCTTCTGCCGGTCGGGGAAGATGCGCTGGATGACCTCCATCGCCGCCATGTCGGGATTCTCGGTCTGGCGGGCCAGCAGGACGCTGCGCGGCTCGTCCGTGACGAAATGCAGCTCCTTGGCGCGCACATAGACGTCCCCCGGCAGGATATTGTCGGAAATGATGCTCTTGACGAAGGCGGCCTTGTTGTGCTTTTCCTCGTAGTTGCTGCGCGCCTCGTTGAAGGCCACGGCGGACACGGCGCAGATCGTCCTGGCCGCCTGGTCGGTCCCTTCCACGAAGGCGGCGAAATCCATCCTCCCGCTCTCGGCGCTCAGCGCGCTGTAGCTCCTGCTGCCGGTGCAGAGCACCCTCTCCGCGGAGTCAAAATCATAGGCGTGAAAATCGTCAAGCCGGGAGCCGATGATCGCCAGCTCGCTGCTGGCCACCACAAAGCCCTGCTCATCCACGACGCCGATGGTGCGGTCGACGGCGTCCTTCATCTGAATAATCACATTTTGGAAGATTCTGCTGGACATAATGATGCCTCCCATATCCTGCGGTCGGGCAGTTTACTATGTCAGGCTTGGCGAAAATGCCATACCCCCGCATTTTTCTTCCTACATAATAACGCAAGTCTTTGTGATTTTCAATAGAAATCGTCTTCTTTTTTTGTTAATTTTTTCAGAATTGTGTTCTATCCGCTCAAAAACGTCGAATATTTGAAGGAGTTTTTTGACGATTTACCCATGCTTCAAGCATTGAACAGAGTGCACAAATCGTTTTCGCCCAGTTCCCGGAAGCCGCCCGGACCAAGCTCCTCCCCCAGCGAAAGCCCGCCGATCGACAGCCGCCGCAGCACGAGCACCGGTTTTCCCCGGCTGGCGAGCATACGCCGGACCTGATGGTATTTCCCTTCCATCACGGTCACAACACAGCGGCCGCCGCCCAGCGGCTCCAACTCGGCGGGCAGGCACTGTGTCCCGTCCTTCAGGACAATTCCCCGGGAAAAGGCCGCCGCGTCCTCCTCGTCCGCTTCGCCCTCTACCTCTGCATAATACCTTTTTTTGACGCAGGATTTTGGCGAAATCACTCGATGTACAAAATCCCCGTCGTCCGTCAGCAGCAGCAGACCGCTGGTATCCTTGTCCAGACGGCCTACGGGAAACAGACCCAGACGGCGCAGCTCCGGCGGCAGCAGGTCCAGCACCGTCTGCTGCGTTTTGTCCTCCGTCGCGGTGAGGACACCCACAGGCTTGTCCATCATATAGTAATGGAAGCGCCGATAGCGGAGCGCCTTCCCGTCCAGCGACACCAGTGCCGTATCCACTTCGAGCTTTCGCTCGGGCCGGGTCTCCGTCACGCCGTCGACCTGTACGCGGCCGGCGCGGATGATCTCCCGCAGTTCCCTGCGCGAGGCGACGCCCATGTCCGCAAGCAGCTTATCCAGGCGTATCTGCGGCATAGTATCCCCCCTCCCCTCTGCGCTGTGCTTTACATAATACCATATTTGTTGCTAAATTGCAACTATTTTAAGCCATTTTGTTTTATCCGACCGGCATAGGACGCTCCCGGCGTGAATATACATGTCCACAGGGGGGGGTGTTGTCCATCGAGAAAACAAAACGCCGCATGACCCGACCGCGCGCCGTTGCGATCGTTCTATCCGCTGCGGCGATCCTTCTCGCGCTGCTCGCTCTGCGCCTTCTCCTGACCCGGACCGACTGCGGCGCGCAGGAGGGGCGGCTGCGCTTTCTGGAGGGGCTGGGCTGGCAGGTCGACGCGGAGAGCGAGAGCCTCGAACATATGCGTCTGCCGGATAAGCTGAGCGGAGTGATGGCGGAATACAACAGGATGCAGAAGGCCCAGGGCTACGATCTGAGCCGGCATCTGGGAGAGAGCTGCGACGTCTACAGCTATCGTGTCACCAACTATCCGGACTGCGGGCAGAGCGTTCTGGCCACGCTCTATGTGCAGGGCAGGTGCGTGATTGCGGGAGACATCCACAGCACCGCGCTCGACGGCTTCATGCACGGGCTGAAACGAAACTGAGGGAGGCGAAAACAGAAACATTCGAAAATGCTCCTGTTTTCGCCGAAATTGAACCGCGAGAGGGAATAACCAATCCCCTCTCGCGCTCTCCCCATGCGTATTCAGGCTCGCCGCACAGGCCGTAGGCCTCTCTGCAGTCTAAAAAGACAAAAGCCTCCCTCAGTTTCGTATGCCGTATTCAATCATATTCCCAATCCCAGCGGGTGTAGTCGTGTCCGAAATCCGGGATAACCGTGCGCATGTAATAATCCCACAGCGTGCCGGTAGAGGCCCAGAGCGCGGAGACGTGTCCGTCCGGGTCCCAGGACGCCGCTTCCGTCAGATTGCCGGAGAAATAGGCCTTGTTGAGCGTGCGGGCGTAGGCGAGCATCTCCGCCCGCTCCTCCGCCGAATAGCCCAGTGCTGTCAGCTCTCCCTCCGTCTCCCGGCCCGTTCGCATATCCATGACCTGCTCCGCGTATGTGGGGAAGTTTGCCGGCAGCGATTCGGAAAGGCCGTGCGCCGCCGCCCAGGCCGGCACGTCCACACGCTTGGTCTCGTAATGGATCCGCCCGCGCTCCGCCGTCACGATACCGTATTGACAGGGGAAAACGGAGAGCGCGGAAGTGGTGATCTCCGTCAGGCCCTCCTCCGTTTTCCCGTGCTGGATGTGCAGATGACCCGAAAGGAAAAGAGGGACCCGGTATTCCCGCAGCAGCGCGCTGAGCTGCTGCGCGCGGTCGATCACGTAACCGTAGACAAAGGCCGAGTGGACAAAGAGGTTCTGATGGCCCGCCGCGATTACGAGCTTCTCTTCTCCTTCGGCCCGGCGGAGCTGTTCCTCCGTCCAGCGAAGAGTCGCCTCCGAGACGCCGCAGAAATCATGGGCAGTGTTAAAGTCGAACATCAGCGCCCAGGTGTTTTCATCGAGCGCACAGAGATAGCTCAGAGAATCGGCGTCCGCGCTCAGCGCCTCATCCGGGCCGAAATCCGCGTAAACGTTCAGAAAGTCCTCTGAAGTGCAGCGCGTGAGCCGCGTGAAGCTGTCTCCTTCAAAGCGCGCGGCATTGCGGTTATACACGTCGTGATTGCCGGTCAGGACAAGCACGGGGATTCCGGCCGCCTCCACCCTGCGCAGCCTTTCGGCGAGATCGGCATGGCTCTCCCTGGCGCCGTTGAAGCTCAGGTCCCTGGTCAGCAGAAGCGCCGCGGGCTTCTGTGCGATCACCTCATCCAGGAAGGTCTCCGTCAGCTCCACGCAGTACTGCGTCAGCTTACTGTCGGAGTTGTCCATCATGTGCGTGAAATACGCTCCGAAGTCGCAGATCGCGGGGCTGATATAGTGGAGGTCGCTGGCCACGATCACGCGGCATACGCTCTCGTCGCCCGCCTGGGCGCGAGCCTCCGTACCCAGGACGCCGCCGATGATAAGAAGCAGAGCCAGCAGCGTGGCCTGCAGTCTCGTTCTCAAAGCACTCCCCCCTTTATTACATCTTACAACAGGCGCGGCGCAAGCGTCCGCTCGCCTTTTCTGCCGGCGAGACAAGAAAACCTCCCGTACCGTTCTTCGTTTTCCGATCACAGTACGGGACGCTTCTCTCCTCCGGCCGCCTGCGGGTCGTCGCTTTTCAGGCGAGCTTTGCCAGCGCGGCGTTTTTGTAATTCGGGTCCTTTGTGACCTCGCGGATCACCTTCAGCTCCGGCGGGAAAACGACCTCAGCGTTCTTATCGCTCAGCTCGATCTCCACGATGGCCTGATCCTTCCAGAAGGGGTAGAGGTCGATCTCGAAGTACTGTCCCTCATAGCTCAGGCAGTAGCGGGTCTTGCTGACCGGCTTCTTGTCCGGGTCGACCTCCCGCAGCAGGGACTGGAATTCGCCCTGGCTCAGGCGCTCCTCGACCTCCAGGCGCTTGAACTCGCTGAGGCGGCGCTTGAGCGTCTTGTAATAGATATAGTTGCCGTTCTCTTCGCGCTGGCGGATGCGGATCTCGTCCCAGGTTTTCGCAGGCAGATAAAACTGGCGGATCTCCACGCGGCGGCAGTCCGGCATACGCTCGAGCCGGTCACGGTCCGGGTAGGCGATCAGGAACTTCCGCTCGATCGCCAGCGGCTCAGGCTCGCCGAGCGTAAGTCGGATCTCAGCGATCAGACGGCGCAGCTTGTGGTAAAAGTCCACGGAGTTGTCGATCACGCGCAGGTAGGGGTGGCCGGACCATGCCTCGATCAGCCGGTCGTCCTGCCTGACGGCCTCCTCCACAGCTTCATAGCGGGCCCTGTTGTTCTCCCTGGTGTAGAACTGCTCGGCCCCCTTGGCTGCCGTGACCATATGGAACACCGCGTCATAGCGGCCGAGCAGTTCTTCCTCGCTCTGCCCCACATAGCGCAGCACCTCGGCGTACTCCTCCTCGTTCATGTAGGACTTGTTGTCCAGCGCGCCGCGGTCGCAGACGATCAGGATCTTGTCCGCCTTCATGGTGCGGGCCGCCTGCTCGAACAGGCGCTCCTTCTCGAGCTGCAGCGTCATCTGTACCTTCTGATACTCCAGATTGGTCCCGCAGGTCCAGGGGGTCACGCCGCCGCTGATGAACTCCGTGGCCGTCTCCGGCACGAAGAGCACCGTGTAGCCCAGCTTGGTAAAGCTGTTCTGGATCCAGCTCAAGCCCGTGGTCTTTCCCGCGCTGGGCCCGCCGGTAATGACGATCTTACGGATCTCCATATTCCGTCTCTCCTTCTGTTTCCTTTATCATGCAAACGAAAAACGGTATTCAATCTTCCCTGTCGCCGTTGCCGCAGACCTCGCAGAAGCGGGCGGCGAAGGAGGGCTCGGTATGCGCGGCATAGAGATGCGACACGTCCCCCACCTGCGCGGCGCGGAAAATGGCAATGCCCGGACGCCGCTCCTCGGTGCGGATCAGCGTCACCGATGTGGGGGCCATGACCAGCCCATGCCAGAGCGGCATGGGCGAGCAGTTCATCAGATGGCTCATCAGCACACAGCTGACGCCGAAGTGGCAGAAGAAGGCGAGCGTATCCTCGCTGGGCCGCTCGGCCCGGTAATACAGGCCGTCGCGCACATAGCCGTGCCCGGCCAGCAGCGCGTCGAATCCCGCGATCACGCGGTCATATTCCTCGCCGACATGCGCCGCCCGGAAGATCTCGTTTTCCCTCCACTCCTCGGGCAGCAGGAAGCGGCGGTCGGCCAGCCAGTCCTGCGGCAGCCAGTCCCAGGCGATGCGCGGCCTGTCGGAATCGGGCCGGGCAATGAGCGGAGAGAACTCCCGAAGCCAGTCACATTCGACCGCAGTCCTGCCGGCCTTCGCAAGCGTCGGGGCGGCGGTCGCCTTCGCCCTGCCCAGCGGGGAGACATAGTATTCCCTGATCGGCATCGGCGCGATGCGCTCCGCCAGCAGGGCGGCCTCATGCCTGCCGACCTCGGTCAGGTCGTCGTGTTCATAGTCCGGATCCCCGTGCCGGATCAGCAGCAGCTTCAAGTGCAGGCCCTCCCCTTCTGTCTTCTTTTTCAGAATATCACACTATTCAAGAGATTTCCACAAAATGAAAGGAAAAAAGCAAAAGGCAGCACCTTATGGTGCTGCCTTTCAGACTGTAGACAAACCCATACAGAGCAAGTCGGACTCGCATGGGGAGAGCGCGAGAGGGGACGGTAATCCCCTTTCGCGGTACAATCTGTGCAAAGTTCCCATTTTTGCTTTTCAAGCTGTCGACACTTTGTCGACAGCTTGAAAGGCAGCACCTTATGGTGCTGCCTTTGAGCGATCAATAATAGCGCTTGTTCTTGTTCTTGCGGGCCGCCTCAGACTTTTTGCGGCGCTTCACGCTGGGGCTCTGATAATACTCTTTCTTTCTCAGATCCGCCAGAACGCCGGACTTGGCGCAGCTGCGCTTGAATCTTTTCAGAGCGTTGTCCAGAGACTCGTTTTCCTTGACGTAGATTTCAGACATTTATTTCCCTCCCTCCAACACGTCTCGCGACGTTCAAGGGCCAAATCATTGGCTGTTTAACATGGGCATTATACAGGCTTCGGCCCTTCTTGTCAAGATTTCCTGCGCGTTTCGCAGAAAAACTTTTTTTCATCGCCGCCGGAGCGCGTTTTCGCGCACCGGCGGCGGGGAAAGCGATCACTTGGCGGGTTTCAGGATGAGGTTGACGAGCTTGTTCTTGACCACGATGGTCTTTACGAGCTGCATGCCCTCCATCTGGCGCTTGACCTTGTCCTCGGCGCAGGCGGCGTCGATCACCACGTCGTCGGGAGAATCCACGGGGACCTTGATCGTAGCGCGCAGCTTGCCGTTGACCTGAACGGCCATCTCCTTGACGACATCCACGGTCTTGCTCTCGTCGTACTTCGGCCAGTCCATCTGCATGGCCATCTTGCCATACCTGGCAGCGAAGCCGGCCTGCTCCCACATCTCCTCGACGATATGCGGGGCGAAGGGGCTGAGCAGGAGCAGCAGATACTCGAGATCGCCCTTGCTCAGGCCTCTGGCGTAGAACTCGTTGACCATGGTCATGAGCGCCGCGATGGCGGTGTTCATCTTCAGGTTCTCGATGTCGTCGCCGACCTTTTTGACGGTCTTGTGGATGACGGCCTCGTTTTCCGGCGTGACCGCAAAGTCGTCCTTCACCAGGTCCATCAGGTTCCAGACGCGGTCCAGGAAGCGCTTGGAGCCCTTCACTGCCTCATCGGACCATGTGGCGGTCTTCTCGAAGTCACCGATGAACATGATGTAGACGCGCATGGTGTCCGCGCCGTACTCGCTGATGACGTCGTCGGGATTGACCACGTTGCCCAGGGACTTGGACATCTTCACGGAGGGGCGCAGCGCCTGGCTGCCGTATTTCTCGATCAGCGCCTGCTTTTCCTCCTCGGTCTCGGCGTAGCCCACATAGTGCGGGTTGCGGCCCAGGATCATGCCGTGGGAGGTGCGCTTGGCGTAGGGCTCCTTGGTGTGCACCGCGCCGATGTCGTACAGGAACTTGTGCCAGAAGCGGCTGTAGAGCAGGTGGAGCGTGGTGTGCTCCATGCCGCCGTTGTACCAGTCGACGGGGCCCCAGTATTCCTCAGCCTCTTTGGATACGAACTCCTTGTCGTTGTGCGGGTCCATGTAGCGCAGGTAGTACCAGCAGGAGCCGGCCCAGTTGGGCATGGTGTCGGTCTCGCGCCTGGCCGGGCCGCCGCAGTGCGGGCAGGTGGTGTTGACCCAGTCGGTCATCTTGGACAGCGGGCTCTCGCCGTCGTCCGTGGGCTCATAGCTCTCCACGTTTGGCAGCAGCAGCGGCAGCTCGCTCTCATCGAGCGGGACCCAGCCGCACTTGGGGCAGTTGACCAGGGGGATCGGCTCGCCCCAGTAGCGCTGACGGGTAAAGACCCAGTCGCGCAGCTTGTAGTTGACCTTCTCCCTGCCGAAGCCCTGCTCGATAACATACTGCTTCATCGCCGGGATGGCCTCGGCCACGGTCATGCCGTTGAGGAAGCCGGAGTTGACCATGATCGCCTTGTCGTCCTTGGCAACGAATGCCTCTTTGGTGATGTCGCCGCCGGCGACTACCTCGACGATCGGCAGGCCGAATTTGGTGGCGAAGTCCCAGTCGCGCTGGTCATGGCCCGGAACGCCCATGACGATGCCGGTGCCGTAGCCCATGAGGACGTAGTCGGAAACAAACATCGGGAGCACCTTGCCGGTTACAGGGTTCATCACCTCGATGCCTTCGAGGCGAACGCCGGACTTGTCTTTATTGAGCTCGCCGCGCTCAAAGTCGGACTTGCGGGAAGCGGCATCCTGATAGGCCTCGACCTCGTCCCAGTTGGTGATCAGGTCCTTCCACTGCGCCAGCAGCGGATGCTCCGGCGAGATGACCATATAGGTCGTGCCGAAGAGCGTGTCGGCGCGGGTGGTGTAGACGGTGATATCGTCGGGGGTATTGGTCTTGAAGGTGACCTCGCAGCCGTAGGAGCGGCCGATCCAGTTCTTCTGCTGGATCTTGACGCGCTCGATATAATCCAGATCGTCCAGATCGTCGATCAGGCGGTCGGCGTACTTGGTGATGCGCAGCATCCACTGGCTCTTCTCCTTGCGGACGACCGGGCTGCCGCAGCGCTCGCAGACGCCCTCGACCACTTCCTCGTTCGCGAGGCCGCACTTGCAGCTGGTGCACCAGTTGATGGGCATAGTGGTCTTGTAGGCAAGACCCTTCTTGAACATCTGCAGGAAGATCCACTGCGTCCACTTGTAGTACTTGGGATCGGTGGTGTCCACGCAGCGGTCCCAGTCGAAGCCGTAGCCCAGCATCTTCAGCTGCCGGGTGAAGTTGGCGATGTTGTCGCGCGTTACAACGGCGGGGTGGATGTGGTTCTTGATGGCGTAGTTCTCCGTCGGCAGGCCAAAGGCGTCATAGCCGATGGGGAAAAGCACGTTGTAGCCGTCCATCCTCTTTTTGCGCGTGACGATGTCGATCGCGGTGAAGGGGCGGGGGTGGCCGACGTGCAGGCCCGCGCCGCTCGGGTACGGGAACTCGATCAGGCCGAAGAACTTGGGTCTCGGGTCGCCGGTGACGGCGGCGTAAGGCTTGCTCTCTTCCCATCTGTCCTGCCATTTCTTCTCAATGGCAGCAAAATCGTATTTCATAAATATCAATTCCTCTCATCTGATTATCTTGTTTTCCGGGGCGCCCCTGATGAGCCGTGATGAGCGAAGATGGGCCGTACAGGGCGGAGCATTTTTTCGTTCGGGCGCGAAGCAGGCCGCAGGAGATCCTCGATGGATCTTCAAGGCTTGCGACAAAGCACGGGCGGAAAAAGGGCCGTCATGTGCGGTTCAGATTCGCTTATTGCGGGTCATTAGGGGCGAGGAAGGGATGAGAGGGCCACCTCCTCGGAATCCGACCAGAGCCGCTCCAGATTGTAGAATTTCCGGGCCTCGTCGGTGAACACGTGGACGATCACGCTGCCGAAATCCATCAGCACCCAGATGTCCGAGCGCAGGCCTTCGCGGCGGATCGGCGGCTCCCCGGCCTCGGAGAGCTCCTTGTCCACCTCGTCCACCAGCGCCTTGATGTGGGTGGAAGAGGTGCCGTTGCAGATGACGAAATAGTCCGCCAGCACGGTCTGCTCCGCGGTCTTGAGGATCTTGACGTCGTGCGCCTTCTTCTCCTCCAGCGCGTGGGCTGCGACGGCGGCGATCTGTTCGGGTGTAAGCATATCGTGACCTCCTTCAGTCTTCCAGGCGGCTGTACCAGCGGTACGCCTTCACGGTATCGGAATACGGCTCCCGGCCCTTTGCGCGGATGAAGTCCAGGCTCATGCCCAGCGCTTTGGCGAGGGCCGCGTCGATATCCTCATAAGCGAGCTTTCGGATCGTTTCAACGCCCGGGAAATCGCGGTTTGGTTCGATGCAGTCCGCGAGCCAGACGATCTTCTCCAGCATCGTCATGTCCGGCTTGCCGGTGCAGTGCCAGCGGATGGCCTCCGTGACCTCCTCGTCCGTGCCGAAGAGATCCCGCGCGATGGCGGCGCCGGTCTTGGCGTGGAGGACCTGGGGGCTGGCAAGCTCGTCATGATCGTTGATAATACCATATTTTTCACAGATCTGCAAGTTTTCTTCCAAGCTAAATTTTTTGCCGATGTCGTGCAGGATCGCCGCCTCCGCCGCCTTCTCCGGGTCCTCGCCCCAGTAGACGGCCAGCATGACGGCCTCGTTCTCACATCCTGCGACATGGGCGATGCGCTTCGGCTTCAGATAGGCGTAGGCCTTTTCCCGCAGCCAGCTCAGCTCCGGCTTGGCGTCGTACCAGCGGTGTCGGATGATCTCGGCGTAAACCTGTTCGTCCAGCATGTCCGAGCCCAGGCGGCGGCGCAGCCGGTCGCGGACAATATGGGAGTGCATCGGAAGCGGCTCGTGCGGCAGCAGGATCACCTTCGCGCCGTGTTCGCGCCGCAGCCTCTCCGCCTGCGCCTCGAGAGCGGGGCGCTCGTCGTCCTCCCGGGGCAGCACGGCCAGCGCGCACTGGGAGAGCAGATACTCGAAGCGGTACCACTCCTCGAAGCTAAGGAACATGTCGGTCCCCAGCAGGAAGACAAGCTCGTCGTCCGGGTAGCGCCCGCGCAGGGCGGTGACGGTGTCCGCGCTGTAGCAGCGGCCCTTGCGCCCGCGCGTGACGTCTGAGACCTGCACGTTGGGGACGTCCCGAAAAGCCAGCCGGCAGAGGGCGATCCTCGCGTCGAGAGAGGGGCTTCCCTCCTCCAGCTCCTTGTGCGGGGGCGTTGCGTCAGGCACCACCAGGAACAAATCGGGCCGCAGCAGCTCGCTCACGGTCCGGGCGGCGGCCGCGTGCCCCAGATGGGGCGGGTTGAAGCTGCCGCCGTAGAGTACGATTCTCATGTCTTTTTCTTTCTGTCCTTTACGAGCTCGATCTTCGGCTCCTTCTCGTTGCGTTTATACAGCACGAACTTGGTGCCGATCACCTGGACCTGTTCCGCCCTGCAGGCATCACACAGTGCGTCGCAGGCCTCCCGGGCGGTGAGCATGGAGTTTTCCAGCACGCGGCCCTTGACCAGTTCCCGCGCCTTCAGCGCGGCGTCCACGGAGGCGATCAGGTTTTCGGTGATGCCGCCCTTGCCCACCTGAATGATGGTGTCCTCCGCCGCGGCCAGACCGCGCAGCTGAGAACGCTGTTTGCTTGTAATCATTTTATATTCCTTTCCTTATAGCCTTCCCCTCTGGGGAAGGGGGACCGCGGAGCGGTGGATGAGGTCCTTTCCTTATAGCCTTCCCCTCTGGGGAAGGGGGACCGCGGAGCGGTGGATGAGGTCCTTTCCTTATAGCCTTCCCCTCTGGGGAAGGGGAACCGCGGAGCGGTGGATGAGGTCCTTTCCTTATAGCCTTCCCCGCGCACGGGGAAGGTGGCTGGCAGGAGGCCAGACGGATGAGGTCTCCTTCCGTTTTGGCTCCCCTGTGCAAGGGGAGTTCCCGCAAAGCGGTGGATGAGGTTCCTTTCCTTACAGACTCCCCTGCCAGGGGAGCTGGCGCGCAGCGCCTGAGGGGTCTGTTCGTTTTTGCTCCCTGCAAAAATGAGCAAAAAGGAATGTGTCGAAACCGCCGTTTTATCTCTTGAACAGGGCCTGCACGAAGGTCTCCGCCTCAAAGGGGATCAGATCGTCGATGCCCTCGCCCACGCCCACGAATTTGACTGGAAGCTTGAGCTCGTTGGCGATGGCGAAGACGATGCCGCCCTTGGCGGTGCCGTCGAGCTTGGTGAGCACGATGCCGGTAAGGCCCGAGGTCTCCAGAAACTGCTTGGCCTGAATGAGGCCGTTCTGCCCGGTGGTCGCGTCGAGCACCATCAGGGTCTCCACATCCGCCTCCGGCAGCTCGCGGTCGATGATGCGGCGAATCTTCGCCAGCTCGTTCATCAGATTCTGCTTGTTGTGCAGACGGCCTGCCGTGTCGATGATGATCACGTCAGAGCCTCTCGCCCTGGCGGCGCAGATGCCGTCATAGACCACGGCGGCGGGGTCGCTCCCCTCTTCATGCCGTACCAGGTCGGCCCCGGCGCGCTCGGCCCAGATACCGAGCTGCTCGGCCGCCGCGGCGCGGAAGGTGTCGCCCGCGACGAGCAGGACCTTCTTGCCCTGTTCTTTGAGCTGGTGGGCCAGCTTGCCGATGGTGGTCGTCTTGCCGACGCCGTTGACGCCGACCATCAGAATGACGGAGGGCTTCTTGTCCAGCTTGAGCGCGGTGTCGCCCACGTTCAGAAGCTTGGAGAGCACCTCGATCAGGCCCTCGCGCGCCTCGTTGCCCTTGCGGAAGCGCTTCTCCCAGGTGGCCTTGCGCATCAGATAGTCCACGCGCTGCGCCGTGGAGGCGCCCACGTCGGCCAGCACGAGAAGCTCCTCCAGTTCCTCGTAGAAGTCCTCGCTGTCAGGCTGGTAGCCCTGAAACAGCTCCTCCAGCTCGACCATATTGCTGCGGGTCTTGCTCAGCCCGCCGAAGATCTTGTCAAAAAAGCCCAATTTACATGTACCCCCTCAGTACGGCATTCGGCCGTCCGGCTCCACAGAAAGGGAGCCTTATTCTTCAATCGTTTTCTGTGCGTCGGCCAGATCCAGCTCCAGAACGGTGGAGACGCCCTTGTCCTGCATCGTCACGCCGTAGAGCATGTCCGCCTCCTCCATGGTGCCGCGGCGGTGCGTGATGACCAGAAATTGGGTCTTGCCCGCCATGCGGCGCAGATAATCGGCAAAGCGGCTGACGTTCGCCTCATCCAGCGCGGCCTCGATCTCGTCCATGACGCAGAAGGGCGTAGGACGGACCTTCAGGATCGCAAAGTAAAGCGCGATGGCCACGAAGGCCTTCTCGCCGCCGGAGAGCAGGCTGATGTTGCTCACGGCCTTGCCGGGCGGCTGCACCTTGATCTCAATGCCGCAGTCGAGCACATTGTCCTCATCCTCCAGCAGCAGCGAGGCTTTGCCGCCGCCGAAGAGCTCCAGAAAGGTCGTGCGGAAGCTCTCGTCGATCTCGCGGAAGCGGGTCGTGAAAAGCTCTTTCATCTCGCCGGTGATCTCGCTGATGATGCCCAGCAGCTCTTTCTTGGCCTTCTGCACATCGTCCCGCTGCTCGGCAAGGAACTGATAGCGGCTGTTGACGCGCTCGTACTCCTCGATGGCGCCGAGGTTCGGCGTGCCGAGGGCGCCGATCTGGCGGCGCAGGTCATTGATCTGCCTGCCTGCCTTCGCCATGCTCTCCACGGGCTGACGCACGGCGTTGGCGGCGCTGCGGCTGAGCTCGTAGTTCTCCCAGAGCTTGTCCAGGATCTGCTTCTCCTCCATCTCCGCGCTGAGCTTTTTCTGCTCGATGCGCGCGTTCTGCCGCTCCAGCTCGAGGATGTCGGCATTGCGGCTCTGCGCGTCTTTTTCGGCGCGGGTGCGCCTGCCCTCGAGCTCCAGCTTCTGGCTGCTGATGGCGGCGATCTCGCCGCGGATGCCGGCGGCCTTGTTCCGGATCTCCTCGAGTTCCTTTTCCTTGTCGGAAAGGCGGCTCCTGAAGCTCTCGATCTGCCGCTCCGCCGCCTCGACGGCGCTCCGGCGGGTGTCGCTGTCGCCGGTCAGGCCGTCCAGCAGCAGCTGCAGCTGGGCGATCGACGCGTTGGTCGTCTTCTTCTCCGTCTCGGCGGAGGCGGTCTCGCTGCGCAGATCGGCCTGATCCTGCAGCGCCATGTCCAGCTGATAGCGCACGGCGGAGAGGCTGTTTTTCGCGCGGTCCAGATCGGTCTGACAGTTTTTCTCTTCCTCGGCCTTCTTCACGCGCTGCTTTCTGAGCTTATCGAGCTCGTTTGTGCGGGAGAGGATGCCGCTGTTTTTGGCGCTGCTGCCGCCGGTCATAGAGCCGCCGGCGTTGATCATCTGCCCGTCGAGGGTCACGATGCGCAGGCGGTTGCCGTTATTTTTCGACATGCGCACCGCGTCGGCCAGCGTCTCAGCCACCACGGTACGGCCCAGCAGATCGAGAACGATCTGCTCATACTGTGCATTGAACTTCACCAGATCGAAGGCGAGGCCCACGAAGCCCGGATCCCGCTCCGGCGCGTTTTTCATCAGGCTTCCCCGGATCGTGTCGATCGGCAGGAAGGTGGCGCGCCCGGCGTCCATGCGCTTGAGCATCTCGATGGCGCTGCGGCCGTCGTTCTGGCTGTCCACGACGATGTTCTGCGCCGCGGCGCCGAGGGCCGTCTCGATGGCGAGGGCGCATTCCTCGTCCGCGCGCAGGAGGTTCGCGACCGGTCCGTGCACGCCGCGCAGCGTGCCGCGGCCCGCCTCGCGCATCACGGTCTTGACCGCGCGGGAATAACCCTCGTAGTCCTTCTCCATTTCGGAGAGCATGTGGATGCGGGAGTCCATGCTCCGCCCTTCGACAGAGAGGCTGTTGAGCTTCCCGGTCAGCTGCGTGACCATGTCCTCGCGGTTTTTGAGCTTCATGCGGCAGCCGTCGAGCACGTTGTTGTTCTGCTTCGTCTTCTCGCCGAGTTCCTTCAGTATGTCCTCAAGCTGAGCGATGCGCGTCCGGCCCTCTGCGATGCTCTGCCGGATCTCCCCGACGCGGCTCTCCTGCTCGGCGATGTCGTGCAGCATGCGCGCTTTCGCTTCCTCGCTGCTTTTGACGTTTGCGCGCAGGACAGCCGCCTCGGACTCACAGGCGGAGGCCGCGGTCTCGACCGCGCTCAGCCGCTCCCGGGCCTGCTCGCTCTCGATGTCCTTCTGGTGCATACGCTCGGTGATGTTCCCGGAGGAGGCGTAGAGCGCCTCGAGCTCCGCCTTGGCCTTTTCGAGCGCAAGGCTCGCCTGCTCGAACTCGGTCTGTATGAGCGCCGACTGGGCGTGCAGTCTGTCGAGCGTGCTCATCCAGACGGAAATCTCCAGCACGCGCAGCTCGTCGCGCAGCACCAGATATCGCTTCGCCGTCTCGGACTGCTTCTTCAGCGGTCCGACCTGCAGCTCCAGCTCGTCGATCTTGTCGTTGATGCGGACAAGGTTCTCCTCGGTCTTCTCCAGCTTTCGCTCGGCCTCCTCCTTCCGGTAGCGGAAACGGGAGATGCCGGCGGCCTCCTCAAAGACCTCGCGCCGGTCGGTGCTGCGGGAGGAGACGATCTCTGCGATCCTCCCCTGCCCGATGATCGAGTAGCCGTCGCGCCCGAGGCCGGTATCCATCAGCAGACCGTGGATATCCTTGAGGCGCACGGACTCACGGTTGATATAGTATTCGCTCTCGCCGCTGCGGTAATAGCGGCGGGTGAGCATGATCTCCGAGGCGTCGCTGTCGAAGATGCGGGCGGAGTTGTCGATGATCAGCGAGACCTGCGCAAAACCGAGGGGGCTGCGCTTCTCGGTGCCGCCGAAGATCACGTCCTCCATCTTCGCGCCGCGCAGCGCCTTGGAGCGCTGCTCGCCCATGACCCAGAGCACGGCGTCGGAAATGTTGGACTTGCCGGAGCCGTTCGGGCCGACGATGGCGGTGATATCCTTTTCAAATGTCAGTCGGGTCTTGTCCGCGAAGGACTTGAAGCCCTGAATCTCCAAAGCCTTTAAGTACAAAAGCTCTACCTCTATCAAGTAAAATGTGTCGCAGTTTCTCTATTTCCGCGCGCTCCCGCCCTCAGACGCGAGAACGCGGATCTCTCCGAGCGCGCAGTCCCCCGGCTTCACCCGGATCTCCTTCAGGGCGAAGGCCTCGCGGAGGGCTGTGAGATTCTCCCGGTGCTGCCCGGTCATCTGGGAGACCTGGGAGGGATGCACTTCCAGGATCACGCGGCTGCCAGGCTCGACCCGCTTGAGCAGCCGTGCCGCCTCATGGTACAGGATGCGGCTCTTGACCAGCTCGCCCAGGGCAGGATGATAGGCCCCGGCGACGGCGGCGCCGCCGGAGAGCTCCTCCGTGGGGTTGAGCCCGAGGCGGATCACGGGGATGCCCGCGCGCTCAAAAAGCGGCACGATCCTGGCGCAGATACTCACGGCGTCCTCGACGCTGTGCTCCCGGTATTCGCCGCGGCGCCAGAGCTCATAGAGCTCCGTGTCCTTCACGACCACCGTGGGATAGATGCGCACACCGTCGGGACGGCACCTGATGATGCGCCGCGCCGTTTCCACGCAGCGGCCCGGCGTGTCGCCCGGCAGGCCGGTCATCATCTGCAGGATGAGCCGGAAGCCCGCTTCCTTGACCATTTCGGACGCGCGCACCACGTCCGCCGCCGTATGTCCGCGGCCGGATCTGCGCAGCACCTCGTCGTCCATGGACTGGGCGCCGAGCTCCACGGTCTCCACGCCGTACCGGCGAAGCCGTGTGAGCACAGTCTCATCGATGGCGTCGGGCCGGGTAGACAGGCGGATCGCGTCGATCCTGCCTTCGTCCAGAGCCTCCTTCGCCGCCGCGAGCAGCTCGATCTGCTGCCTTTCGGGAATGGCGGTGAAGCTGCCGCCGTAAAAGGCGAGCTCCCGCTTTTGACCGCGCGGCAGACTCTCCGCCGCCCGGATCGCATCGCGCACGTTCTCCGCCGCGGCAGGCCTCTCCTGCCCGGTGATGCGCCGCTGGTTGCAGAACACGCAGGCGTGCGGGCAGCCCAGATGCGGCACGAAAACCGGAAGGATCGAAGCTCTCGCGCTCATGCCTTCAGCTTGCGCAGCGCCTCGCAGGCGGCCATCTGCTCGGCCTCCTTCTTGGTGCGGCCGCTGCCCTCTCCGGCACTCTCTCCGTTGATGGTGACGCGGAAGGAGAACAGCTTGTTGTGGTCCGGCCCGCTCTCGCCGATGAGCTCATAGGCGATGTGCTGGTCGGCCTTGCGCTGTACCAGCTCCTGCAGCTCCGTCTTGTAGTCGGCCGAGCGATGTGCTGCTCCGATCTCGACGCCCTGCAGGATCTGCGTCATGATGAAGCGGCGCGGCTCCTCCAGGCCGCCGGAATCGAGATACAAAGCGGCGATGACGGACTCCACCATATCGGCCAGGATGGACGGGCGCTGCCGCCCTCCGGTGTGCTCCTCGCCCCGGCCGAGGCGCATATAGGCGCCCAGATCCAGCCGCAGCGCCGTCTGATGCAGGCTCTGCTCGCACACGAGCTCCGCCCGCAGGCGCGTCATCCGGCCCTCGGGAAGGGGCGGCTCGTGCCGGAAGAGGAACTCCGCCGTCACATAGCCGAGGATCGAATCGCCCAGAAACTCCAGGCGCTCGTAGCTCTGACAGTCGCCGTGGCGCTCGTTGGCGTAGGAGCTGTGGGTCAGCGCCGTGACGAGAAGCTCCCGGTCACGGAAGCGGTATCCGATTTTCTCTTCAAGCTTCTGCATGCGTCTCGTTCCTGAGCCTCATGTATTCGATGTTCCTGTTGATATCCTCGATGATGCCGGACTCCGCGAAGGCCTTTGCCTGACGGATGGCGGCGAACAGGCTCGCGGCGTTGGAAGAGCCGTGGGCCTTGATGACGGGCTTCGAGATACCCACCAGCGCCGTGCCGCCGACCTCGTTGACGTCCAGGGATTTCTTCATGGCGGCAAGGTCCTTCTTCAGTACGGCTGCGGCCAGCTTGTTTATGGTGCTGGCATAGAAAACGCCCTTGAGCGCCTTCATCATGTATTTGATCACGCCCTCGGTGCCCTTGAGGAGGACGTTGCCGGTAAAGCCGTCGCAGACCACTACGTCCACATCGCCCGCGAAGACGCCGGTGCCCTCCACGTTGCCGACGAAGTTGAGGCGGCCCTCCTCATGGGCCTGCCGGAGCAGCGCGAAGGTCTGGTGCTGCAGCTCGCCGCCCTTGGTATCCTCGGTGCCGACGTTGAGCAGGCCGACGCGGGGATTGGCGCAGCCCATGAGCTTTTTGGCATAAAAGCTGCCCATGAAGGCAAACTGCAGCAGGTATTCGGAGGTGCACTCCACGTTCGCGCCGCAGTCGATGAGCATGACGCCGTGCTCGCCCGCGGGGAGCACCGGGGCCATGGCCGCCCGACGGATGCCGCGGATGCGCTTGACCGTGAGTGTCGCCCCGGTCAGGAGCGCCCCGGTGGAACCGGCGGAGACCACCGCGTCCCCCTCCCCGTTTTTCAGGCGTGTCAGCGCGACGGCCATGGAGGAATCCTTCTTGCGGCGGGTGGCGGTGCTGGGGTCGTCCTCCATGGTGATGACCTCGCGCGCGTCCACCACGGGGATGTCCGTGCAGCCCTCTGCGGCGAGGCAGGCCTCGACCTCCTCCCTGCGTCCCACGAGCTCGATCTCCACGCCCAGCTCGCGCCGGGCGCGCACCGCGCCCCTGACGATCTCCTGCGGAGCGTTGTCGCCGCCCATGGCGTCAACGATGATCTTCATATCTGAATATCTCCTTTTCCTGTAAGCTCTCTATGATCTCCAGGGAACGCTTTGAAATCTCCGCGTTCTTGTTTCTCTTTCCCTTGACCCGATAGCCCAGGGGGCTGATGATGCCGAAGTTGATGTTCATCGGCTGAAACTCCCCCACGCTGCCGCCGGAGATGTAGAGGCCCAGCGCGCCGATGGCCGTCTCCTGCGGGAAATCCGCAGGCGGCAGGCCCAGCATACGGGCCGCCGTCTCGATGCCGACCAGCATGCCGGAGGCGGCGGACTCCACATAGCCCTCCACGCCGGTCATCTGCCCGGCGAAGGAGATGCGCGGCTGCGTCCGCAGGCGGTAATAGCGGTCGAGCAGCTTCGGGCTGTTGAGATAGGTGTTGCGGTGCATGACGCCGTAGCGCACGAACTCCGCGTTTCTCAATGCCGGGATCATGGAGAAGACCCGGCGCTGCTCGCCCCAGGTCAGGTGGGTCTGGAAGCCCACCATGTTGTAGATGGTGCCGTCGGCGTTGTCGCGCCGCAGCTGCACCACGGCGTAATTCTCCCGCCCGGTGCGCGGATCCCTCAGGCCGACGGGCTTGAGCGGACCGTAGCGCAGCGTATCCACGCCGCGGCGGGCCATGACCTCCACCGGCATGCAGCCCTCGAAGACGCCCGCGTCGTCAAAGCCGTGGACCCCCGCCTCCTTCGCGGATACCAGCTCGCGCACGAAGGCCAGATATTCGTCCCTGTCCATCGGGCAGTTTACATAATCCGCCGTCCCCTTGTCGTAGCGGGAGGCGAAAAAGGCGCTCTCCATGTCCACGCTCTCAAGCGTGACGATCGGCGCGACGGCGTCGTAGAAGTGCAGATCGGAGTCGGGACACAGCGCCGCGATCTTTTCCGCGATAGCGTCCGAGGACAGCGGACCGGTGGCGACGATCACTTCCCCCTCCGGGATCTCGGTCGCCTCGGCGCGGACGATCTCGATGTTCTCCTGCGCCTCCAGCTTTTCGGTCACACAGCGGGCGAAGCCCTCACGGTCCACGGCCAGCGCGCCGCCCGCGGCGACGCGGTTTTGGTCCGCCGCCGCCATGATCAGCGAGCCCATGCGCCGCATCTCGGCCTTCAGCAGGCCGACGGCGTTGGACAGCTCGTCGCTGCGCAGGGAGTTGGAGCATACAAGCTCCGCAAAGTATTCGGATTTATGCGCCGGGGTCATTTTCTCCGGCTTCATCTCCACCAGGCGGACGGAGACGCCGCGTCTGGCAAGCTGCCAGGCGGCCTCGCTTCCCGCGAGCCCCGCGCCCAGGACGGTGACTTTTTCCATTGTCTATCCTTTGTCTCGGTGCCCCTGCAAGGGGAGCTGCCGCGCAGCGGCTGAGGAGTCAATTCACGATACCCCTCCGGCACCTCGTGCCACCTCCCCTTTCAGGGGAGGCATGCCGCCTCATTTTGTCTTCCTGCCTGTCGTCTTCTTTGCAGCGGACTTGGCTGTGTCCGTTTTCTTCGCCGTGCTCTTTGCAGCGGTCTTTCCCGTGCTCTTTGCGCTCTTCGCCGCTGCCTTCTTTTCAGCGGCGGCAGCCTTCTCTTCCGGCGTCTTTTTCTTGTAGCTGCGCTTTTCCTCGGGCACGAAATTCGGGCAGGCTTCGTTGATGCAGAAGCTCTTGAGCGGGCCGCGGCCGGACTTCTTGAAGAGCGTCTTCCCGCAGGCGGGGCAGAAGTCCTTGGTTGGCACGTCCCAGGTGATGAAGCCGCAGTCGGTCCCGCGCTCGCAGGCGTAGAACACATAGCCCTTCCTGGAGGTGCGCTTGAGGATCTTGCCGCCGCACTTGGGGCATTTTCCGGGCATTTCCACGACGATGGGCTTGGTGAAGGTACATTCGGGGAAGCCGGGACAGGCCAGGAAATAGCCGAACCTGCCCTTCTTGACCACCATCTGGCGGCCGCACACGTCGCAGGTTTCGTCGGAGAGCACGTCGGGCACCTTGACGCGCACGCCGTCCAGGCTCTTCTCGGCCTGCTCGTACTCCTTCTCGAAGCCCCGATAGAACTCGTCGAGCACCTTGCGCCATTCCGCCCTCCCGGATTCGATGCCGTCGAGCTCCTCCTCCATGTGATTCGTGAACTTCAGATCCACGATGTCGGCAAAGTGCTCCTTCATGAGCCCGGTCACGACCTCGCCCAGAGGCGTGGGGCGCAGATACTTGCCCTCCTTGATGACGTAATCGTGGGCCGTGATGGTGGAGATCGTCGGCGCGTAGGTGGAAGGGCGGCCGATGCCCTTCTCCTCCATGGCGCGGATCAGCGTCGCCTCCGTGTAGCGGGCGGGCGGCTGCGTGAACTGCTGGTCGGGGGTCATCTTCTCGAGCTTCAGGCCTTCGCCCTCGCTGAGCGAGGGCAGAGGATTCTTAAGCTCGTCGCTCTCCTCGTCCTTTGCCTCCTCATAGACGGCGGTGTAGCCGGGGAACTTCAGCTCGGAGTAGTTGGCGCGGAAGGTGTGCCCGGCGGAATCCACGTCCACGGACACGTTGTCATAGACGGCGTTTGCCATCTGGCTTGCAGTGAAGCGGCCCCAGATCAGGCGGTAGAGCCGGTACTGCTCCTGTGTCAGGTCCTTGCGGACCATCTCGGGCGTCAGGTTCACGTCCGTGGGGCGGATGGCCTCGTGGGCGTCCTGCGCGCCGGCCTTGGTCTTGAAGCGTCTGGGCTTGCCGGGATAGTACGCGCTGCCGTAGCGGCCGATGATATAGTCCTTCGCGGCCGCGAGCGCGTCCTCGGACAGGCGCAGGGAGTCGGTACGCATATAGGTGATGAGGCCGACGCTGCCCTGCCCCGCGATCTCCACGCCCTCGTAGAGCTGCTGCGCGATGGACATGGTGCGCCGCGGCGTCATGGACAGGCGGCGGCTGGCCTCCTGCTGCAGCGTCGAGGTGATGAAGGGAGGCGCGGGCGTGCGCTGCTTTTCGCCGCGCTTGACCGACGTGACCGTAAAGGGGGCGTCCTTCGTATCCTCTAAGATCGCGTCCACATCCGCGCGGAACTTGAGCTCGCGCTTTTTCTCGCCCTCCCCGTAGTAGCGGGCGGTGAAGCTGCCGCCGTCGGCGCGCGAGAGCAGGGCGTCGAGCAGCCAGTATTCCTCGCTGACGAAGGCCTTGATCTCCTCCTCGCGGTCCACCACCATGCGCGTCGCGACCGACTGTACGCGCCCGGCGGACAGGCCCGTCCTGACCTTGCGCCACAGGAGCGGGGAGAGCTTGTAGCCGACGATGCGGTCCAGGATGCGGCGCGCCTGCTGGGCGTCCACCAGATCCTGATCGATGCCGCGCGGGTGCTGGATGCTGTCGGTGACGACCTTGCGGGTGATCTCGTTGAAGGTCACGCGCCGGGCCTTGTCCTCCGGCAGGTCCAGAAGCTCCTTGAGATGCCAGGAGATGGCCTCGCCCTCGCGGTCAGGGTCCGTCGCGAGGTAGACGGTGTTCGCGCTTTTGGCGTCCTTTTTGAGCTGAGTGATGAGCTCCGTTTTGTCCCGCACGGGGATGTACTGCGGCTCGAAGCCGTTTTCTATATCTACGCCCATCTTGCTCTTCGGGAGGTCCCGCAGATGCCCCATGGACGCCGTTACCTTGTAATTGCCTCCGAGATACTTTTCGATCGTCTTCGCCTTGGCGGGGGATTCCACGATCACAAGATCCTTCGCTTTTGCCATAATGACTCCTACCTTATTTTTTCGAGATTTTGCGTTCAAACAGCCGGCCGGGAAGCCGGCCCACATAGCCCTTGAGCTCCAGCATGGTCAGCTGTGCGAGCACCTTGGCCACCGGGAGCTGGCTGCGCTCCACGATGTCGTCCACATGGACGGGGCCTGCGTCCATGGCGGCGATGATGCGAAGCTGATCCTCGCTCAGCTCGCTGAGCTGCTGTTTTAGGTCAATATAGTCTCTGACCCCGGGCTTGTCAAGCGCGGCCTTCGGCTTTTTCTCAGCCGGCGCGGAGTGCTCCCCGACCGGCACGGGCTTCAGCGCGGGCTCCTCCGGCGCGTGCAGAGCGCTGCTCCGTTTGAGCGCGCCGGGGTAGAGCGCCTCGAACTCGCTCAGCACGTCCCAGCCGCAGGTGACGAGCTTTGCGCCGTCCTTGAGCATGGCGAGCGTCCCGGCGCTGCCCTCCGCGTCCGCGTTGCCGGGGACGGCGAAGATCTCCTTTCCCTGCGCGGCCGCCTCCTCCACAAAGAGGCGGGTCCCGCTCTTCTCCGGGGCCTCCACGGCCAGCACGCCCAGCGAGAGGCCGGCGGTGATGCGGTTGCGCTCCCGGAAGAAGCTGCGCTGGAGCCGGGTGCCGGGCGCGTACTCGCTGATGAGCGCGCCGCGTGCCGCGACCGTCTCGGCAAGCTGCCCGCGCTCGGCCTCGTGCGGCGTGCCGAGAACGCCGATGCACCGGCCGCCCGCCGCAAGCGCGCCCCTGGCCGCCTCCGCGTCGATCCCCGCGGTCAGGCCGGAGAGGATCACCGCGCCGGACGCCGCCATCTGATAGCTGAGATCCCGCGCCATCTTGCGTCCGTAGACGCTGGCGCGCCGGGTCCCCACCACGGCAATGGCCGGGAAGCTGTCCAGCGGCGGCAGCTCACCCCTGACATACAGTACCACCGGCGGGGCGAAAATATACCGCAGACGCGCGGGATAGGCCGCGTCCTGCATCGTGACGATGCGCAGCTCCTGCTGCGCGCAGGCCGCCGCAATGTCCCGCACGCGGCTGAGATCTCTCTTCTCCAGCGTCTCGGCCTCCTGCCGGGTCAGGCCCGTCATCTCGCGAAAGGCGCCGTCCGGCGAGCTGAAGGCGGTCTCCGCGTCGCCGAAGCGCTCCAAAAGCGCGGCCTTCGCGCGGAGGCTGAGCTCCGCCGAAGAGAGCCAGAGCCAGGTTTCCAATGCCGCCACCGCCGTCACCGCCTTTCCTTACTCTTTTTCAGACTGCTCCCACATCAGCACGGAGGCCGCCACCGCCGCATTGAGCGACTCGCTGTCCGGCCGCATGGGGATGAGGATGGTTTTCTCACAGATGCCGAGAAGCTCCGCGCTCAGGCCGCGGCCCTCGCTGCCCACGGCCAGCGCAGTGCGCCGCAGGTCCATGCCCCGGATGCTCTGCGCGTCCTCCGCCAGCGCAGCGCCGTAGAGCGGCAGCCCCTGCTCGCGCAGGAAGTCCGCGAGATACTGCACTTCGATCTCGAGAACAGTCTGCCGGAAGATGGCGCCCATGGTGGCGCGTACGGTTTTGGGGTGATAGAGGTCGGCGCAGCCGCCGGTCAGGATCACCGCGTCGATGCCGAAGGCGTTGGCGGTGCGGATGACAGTCCCGACGTTGCCGGGGTCCTGCACGCCCTCAAGGATCATGGCGCTGCGAAGCTTCGCGCTCTTGCGGCAGCCGCGGATCGCAACTGTAAACAGCGGACCGGGACTGTTGACCATGGGCGAAGCGTAGTCGAAGAGCTCCGCCGGGCAGACGTACTGCGCCGCATGGGGATACTCCCCTTCGCCGGCCCGCTCCTTCCACAGGATCGAGCTGACCTTCGCGCCGAAGCTGAGAGCTTCCCGCAGGGTCTTCATCCCGTCGCAGAGGTACTCCCCGCGCTCCCGGCGATAGGCGCCGTCGGCGGCGAGCTGCCGCACATGACGGATGTATGCGTTTTTCCGGGAGCTGATCTGCTCCATGGCCGTAAACCCCCATTTTGTATATATAATAGTATCATACACAGTTTTTCCAGTTTTGCAAGACCCCAAAGCAAAAAAACCGGGGCAGTGCAAAGCGTCTGATGCTGAAATCTGATAGAAAGGTCGATAAAGATTTTCGAGCAGAATTTGCGCCAGGCGAGGCGAAGACCGCAGAGCATAATGGAGATATATGCCTAAGGGCTTCAACGAAGTATGGCACAAATCCTGCCGGAAAGATTCCGAGATTTCTATTAGATTCCAGTATGAAAGCTTCACACTGTCCCGTATTCTTTTGGAAAGAGGGCTCACAGGCCCCAGAGCGCCCAGCGGATCCCGGCCAGAATCAGCAGGTGCGCCGGATAAAAGAGGTAGAAGAAATACTTTCTCTGCCGCCCGCGCTGTCCGTTATACAGCCGGAACAAAACGACGTCCGGAAACGCTGCCAGCTCGAGCGTGCTGCTCGTGAAGAGCACGGCAAGCATACCGAGATCGCGCGGCACGGGCAGCTCACGCAGCAGGTACATCAGCGAGATCACCGCCACGCCCTGCCAGCCGTAATCGGTACGGCAGAGCTCGGCGAGCCATGCCAGCGCGGCGATAAGCAGCAGGCCCAGTGCCTGCCGCCACCATGCGGCGCGAAAGCCCTTTTTCTGCGTCAGCCACTGCCACAGAGACAGGGCGAGCAGACCGAAGAACAGCGTGAAAAAAACGTTTTGATACTTCGGTGTGAAAAAGGTCCGGTGAAGCGCCAGGTCAAAGGGCAGCTCAGAAATCAGGGCGAAGAGGCCCATGCGGAGCAGATACTTCTTCACATTGCGCGTATGCAGCAGGCCTTCGGCCAGCAGGAAGCAGTAGATGGGAAAGGCAAGCCTGCCGATGCCGCGCAGCACAAGGTACTCGTTATAGCTGACCGCGCGGAATCCGGCGATCCAGCCCGCCTCCACCAGAACCGCGGTACAATGGTCGATGAACATGGTCAGCGCCGCGATCCATTTGAGCGCGCTGCCGGATATCCCGTTTTTCTTCTCAATCTCCATAATGATGGCCTGTCTCTCAGTGTACAACACGAAGAAGAATCCCCCGTTTCGGCCGTGGTTCTGTCGAAAAAGGAGATTCTTCGCTTCGCTCAGAATGGCGTGGTCTGTTCGTTCACATCTGGTAATGGTGGGCGTCCTGCAGGACCATTTCCTTGACCTTCAGCAGGCGCACCTTGGTGGAGTTCTCGTTCTCCTCCAGCTTCATGGTGATGTACTTGATGTTCTTCTCCAGACCGGGGATCATCACGTACTCCAGGGCGTTTACGCGGCGGCGGGTCTTCTCGATCTCCTCCGCCAGCAGCTGCATGGTCTTCTCGACCTGCGCCAGCTCCAGCATGTCCTCAAACACGCGCGCCAGCTTGTCGAGCGCGTCGTCCAGCTCGCCTGAGGTCTGCGCAAAGCCGTAGGGGTAGATCTCCGACGGGTCGTTGTTTTTTGTCGTGAAGCTGTACAGCGGCACGTTCACGCTCATGATGTTCTTGTATTTCAGCCCCAGCTCCACGCTCTGCCGCGGATAGAGCAGCGCCTGCTCCAGCATCTCGGGAGACATGATGGCGCTGGCGACCTGCAGCGAGCCGAAGGCGGCGGTCAGACCGTCCTCCACGCGGATACGAAGCTGTTTGTTGCGCTTGACCACGTCTATGAACTGGCGCATCAGCTCGTCGCGCTTGTCCTTGAGCAGCTTGTGGCCGCGCCGGGCGGTCTTCAGGCGGCCCTTGAGCTGGTTGAGCACCATTCTGGTCGGGGTTATCGTCGTATTTGCCAAAGAGTTTCACCTCCGTATTGTTTGGTTTGCTTCCCACCCGGGGAAGCTGTTTCTCCCCTCCCCTTTTGGGGAGGCTTCACGGGAAGCTCAGTTCTTCGGCAGATACTTCTCGATAAACTCCGGCTTGATGCGTTTGAGCTCGCGGCGCGGGAGGATCGACAGCAGCTCCCAGCCGATGTCCAGCGTCTCTTCGATGCTGCGGTTGGTGTTGTTGCCCTGGCTGACGTAGACCTTCTCAAACTCCTCGGCAAACTTCGCGAAGAGCTTGTCGTCCTCGCTCAGCGCGGCCTCGCCCAGGATGGTCATGAGCTCCTTGGCGTCCTTGCCGCGGGAGTAGGCGGCAAAGAGCTGGTTCATGGTGCCGGCGTGGTCCTCGCGGGTCTTGCCGACGCCGATGCCTTTGTCCTTCAGACGGCTCAGGGAGGGCAGCACGTCCACGGGCGGGACGATGCCCTTGCGGTGCAGGTCGCGGCTGAGGATGATCTGGCCCTCGGTGATATAGCCGGTCAGGTCGGGGATCGGGTGGGTCTTGTCGTCCTCGGGCATGGTCAGGATGGGGATCATGGTGATCGAGCCCTTCTTGCCCTGGCGGCGGCCGGCGCGCTCGTATAGCGTGGCGAGGTCGGTGTACAGGTAGCCGGGATAACCGCGGCGGCCGGGAACTTCCTTCTTGGCCGCGGAGACCTCACGCAGGGCCTCGGCATAGTTGGTGATGTCGGTCAGGATGACCAGCACCTGCATGTCCTTCTCGAAGGCCAGGTACTCGGCGGCGGTCAGCGCCACGCGCGGCGTGGCGATACGCTCGACCGCGGGGTCGTTGGCGAGGTTGGAGAAGACCACGGTGCGGTCGATGGCGCCGGTGCGGCGGAAGTCGTTGATGAAGTACTCGGACTCCTCGAAGGTGATGCCGATGGCGGCAAAGACGACGGCGAAGGTCTCATTGTCGCCCAGCACGCGGGCCTGACGGGCGATCTGGGCCGCCAGCGCCGCATGCGGCAGGCCGGAGCCGGAGAAGATCGGCAGCTTCTGGCCGCGGACCAGGGTGTTCAGGCCGTCGATCGTGCTCACGCCGGTCTGGATGAACTCCGCCGGGTAGGCGCGGGCGGCGGGGTTCATGGGCAGGCCGTTGATGTCGTTATGGGCGTCGGCCAGGATGGCGGGGCCGCCGTCGATGGGCTGGCCCATGCCGTTGAAGACGCGGCCGAGCATGTCCTCGGACACGGCCAGCTGCTGGGGATGGCCCAGGAAGCGGACCTTGCTTTCGGCGAGGTTGATGCCCTGTGCGGATTCGAAGAGCTGAACGACCGCGCGGTCGCCCTCGACCTCCAGCACCTTGCAGCGGCGGGTATCGCCGTTGGGCAGCTCGATCTCGCCCAGCTCGTCGTAGGTGACGCCCTCGACGTGCTCCACGATCATCAGAGGGCTCGCGATCTCTCTTATGGTCTTATACTCTTTGATCATTCGTCCTCACCTCCGGCAATGACTTCCTCGATCTCTTTCTTCATCTGCGCGGCAATGGCGTCATAGTCGGCCTTGAAGGAGGCGGCGTCTGCCATCTTGGCGCGGCCAAGACGCTCGCGCGAGTCGATGGCGAAGAGCGCGTTCATGTCAGCCCCCTTCGCGAGCGCGTCGCGGCAGAGCGTGTCGTAACGGAGCACCAGATCCATCAGCGCGAACTGCTTGGCGTAGGAGGAATAGGCGTCCTCATCCACGAAGGCGTTCTGCTGCAGAAAGTCCTCGCGGATGCTCTTGGCTGTCTCCATGGTGAGACGGTCCGCGGGAGACAGGGCGTCCTGTCCGACCAGACGGACGATCTCCTGCAGCTCGCTCTCCTCCTGCAGGATGTGCATGGCCTTGGTCCGGTTCTGCATGTACGCCTCGCCGAACTGCTCGGTGTACCAGGGTGCGAGCGTGTCCAGATACAGGGAGTAGGAGGTTAGCCAGTTGATGGCCGGGAAGTGGCGGGCGTAGGCAAGGCTGGAGTCCAGCGCCCAGAAGACCTTGACGATACGCATCGTGGCCTGGGACACGGGCTCGGAAATATCGCCGCCCGGAGGCGACACGGCGCCGATGGCCGTGACGGAGCCGCGGCGTTCGTCGCTGCCGAGGCATTCGACCACGCCGGCGCGCTCATAGAACTGCGCCAGACGGGAGGCCAGATACGCGGGGTAGCCCTCTTCGCCGGGCATCTCTTCCAGACGGCCGGACATCTCACGCAGAGCCTCGGCCCAGCGGGAGGTGGAGTCGGCCAGGACGGCCACGTCGTAGCCCATGTCGCGGAAGTATTCGGCGATGGTGATGCCGGTGTAGATGGAGGCCTCGCGGGCCGCCACGGGCATGTCGGAGGTGTTGGCGATCAGCACGGTGCGCTTCATCAGCGGCTCGCCGTTTCTGGGGTCCTTCAGCTCGGGGAACTCCATCAGAACGTCGGTCATCTCGTTGCCGCGCTCGCCGCAGCCGATGTAGATGACGATGTCCACGTCGGACCACTTGGCCAGCTGGTGCTGGCCCTTGGCGATGGGGAACATCGTGTCGATGATGCGCTGGCCCGAGTTCATGGGACGGGCCGGCACATATTTTCTCACATAGGGTCTGGCGACGCGGACGGGCCAGCGCTGCATCATGGTGAGTTCATGCTCTTTGCCCTTCTCGTCGCGCACGACGGCGATCACGTCGGTGACCACATGCTCGCCGCTGTCCACGCTCACGACCTCGCCGCTGACGCCGCGGGGGACCATGATCTTGTGGAGGATGGCGCTGGTCTCCTGCACGGTGCCGAGCACGTCGCCCGCGATGACCTTGTCGCCGGGCTTTGCCACGGGCACGAAATCCCATTTCTTTTCCCGGTTGAGCGCGGGCACGTCGGTGCCGCGGGTGATGCAGTCGCCCGTCAGGGCGCGCATCTCGGGCAGGGGGCGCTGGATGCCGTCGTAAATGTTGTCCAGCATGCCGGGTCCGAGCTCGACGGACAGAGGCATCCCGGTGGTGACGACCGCGGCGCCGGGGCCGAGGCCGGAGGTCTCCTCATAGACCTGGATGGAGGCGCTGTCGCCGGTCATATTCAGGATCTCGCCGATCAGGTGCTGAGAGCCTACGCGCACAACGTCGGAGACGTTGGCGTCCGCCAGGCCCTCCGCCACGACAAGCGGACCGGATACTTTGGTAACTCTTCCGCTCATAAGCAAAACTTCCTTTCGATTTAGTCGCCCAGAATATTGGTGCCGACGGCGCGCTCGACGGCTGCTTTCAGCGCCGACTGGCCGAGGCCGATGCTGCCCTCGCGGCCGGGGATCAGAATGACGGCCGGGGTGGGGCTGTCCTTGAATTTGTCGATTTCCGCGCTCAGCTGCTGGGCCAGGCCCTCCTCGATGTAGATGATGGCATAGTCCTCGCTCTCGCGGGTGAGGCGGCGCAGCGCGTCCTTCGCCTCCTGGGCGTTGGCGGCGGGGCAGGTGTCCAGCCCCAGCGCCTTGAAGCCCATGACGGTCTCTCTGCCGCCGATTACTGCAATTTTAAGCATACAGATCACGCAGCCTTTCCCGGATGACCTGTGGCGTGATGCCCGCGAGTCTCCCCGTCAGGATCATGCGCACCGCGGTGAGCTCGTTCTCCACGGCCGCCTGATAGGCGATCACCGGCTCCTCGCCGTAGCCGACCAGCTTGGCCTGCGCCAGATAGGCGTTGACCGCGTTGTCGCAGGCGAGCTCGAACTTGGTCAGCGGACCGCCCTTCACGGCCTCGGCGCCGAGCGCCGCGGCTTCGGAAAGACGGGTGCTCTCAAACAGGGCGGCGAGCCCTTCGGCGCCCGCGGCGATGAGCCTGCGCGGCTCGATGGAGCCGCCGGGTACCAGCGCCTCCTGCAGGTAGCCGCTGTCCTTGCCCATGCGAAGGGTGCGCACGGCCGAGCGCAGGTTGGTGCTGTCGGCCAGGATGGCAGCGTAGCCCCTGAGGAACTTGCTGTCGGCGGCGTCCGCGATCTCCTTCAGCTCGCCGAAATACGCCTTGTCCAGGCTGAAATCCGCAAGCTGGGGGTTGGCCGTACGGGCGAGGATGCTTTTGGCTTCCGCCACCGCGGCGGCAAAGGCCTTCGGCAGCTCGCGGAAATCGTCCTCCCGGACGGCCTCCAGCAGCGCTTCGGGCTTCACCCGACCGGAGGGAGAGAGCAGCGCGCTCTCGTCCAGATTCTGGGCCTCCGCCTTCAAAATCACCTTGGCGTTGTGGTAGTCGTACTTGACGCGGAAAAAGTCCACCAGCGCCTTTTCTGGCACCATGGATTCCAGCTCTCTGCCGAGCGCCGCGCGGCGCTCAGCCAGAAGCTGTTCGATCTCTCCCGCCTTTTTCTGGGACATGTCCTCATAGCCGCAGTCGGTCAGGAGCTTGGCGCACTCCTCGAAGGAAGGCGCATCCAGCATGCGCTCGGCCTTCTCGCGCGAGAGCATGCCGGGCTCCCGGGCCCGCAGCATGGCGGAGAGGAAAAGATACGCTTCTTTCTTCTTTGCCAAATTTGATTCCCTCCTTTGCCTGAGGGCTTATGCAAAGAGGATGCCTGCGATCTCGGCAGACAGATCTCCCCGCGCGAGGTCCACGAGGAGCTCGGCGGTGCAGTTGGCCTCGACGTTGCCGCGGCGCAGGATCAGACCGCCGGCGAAATCGCCCGTCTCTTCGGCGAGCGTCAGCTTTCCGCCGTCGAGCTTCGCGTTCGCGGCGGCGGCGACCTTTTCGCCCACGGCCTTCCGGTCCCGGGCATTGAGAAGGATCTCCTCATCCCCGGTGACGGAGGCTTTGGCGGCAAGGCCGGCGAGGAAAGCCACGTATTCCTCCTCGGGCAGCGCGCAGAGGGCCTCCAGCGCCTTGTCGAAGGCGAGAGAGACCATCTCCTGCTTGACGGCCAGCGTGCCCTTGCGCGCCTCCATCTGGTCGATGCGGACGCGGCTGTCCACCTCGTCCTGACAGGCCTTCACGCCGGCGCGGATCCTCTCGGAATAACGTTCCGCCGCCTGTCTGTCAAACTCGGCCTTGATCCCGGCGCACTGCTGCTCTGCCTGAGCGAGGATCGCGTCAGCCTGCGCCTTCGCGTCAGCCTGGATATGCGCGATGATTTTATCAGTGCCTTTCATAGTCCGCTCCTTACCGCGATCAGCCGAGGGTTACGGCGGAGAGCATCATGAAGGAGGCCAGCAGAGACAGGATGGCGTAGAACTCGACGGTGATGCAGAGGATCATGCCCTTGGACCAGTCGTCGGGCTTCTTGGCCAGGATGTTGACGGAAGCGGCGGCGACCTTGCCCTGCGCGATGCCGGACAGCAGACCGCCGAAAGCGATGGGCAGGCAGGCGGCGAGCACCTGCAGGCCCTGCGCGACGCTCACGCCGGCGGCGCCGACAGCGGCGAGCTTGCTGTACGCGAGGAACCAGATCACGAAGCCGTAGAGGCCCTGGGTGCCGGGGATGACCTGCAGGATCATCGCCTTGCCGAACTTGCCGGGGTCCTCGGAGACGAGACCGGCGCCCGCCTCACCGGCGATGCCGGTGCCCTTTGCGGAGCCGATGCCGGCCATGAATGCAGCGAGGCCCGCGCCCAGCAGACCGAGAGCGTAGCCGCCGATGGTGTTCAGAAATTCCATTTTTCTTTCCTCCTAAGTACTGTTTTTGTTATAGACGATTTATGCTGGGAACAGACAAACTCAGTTTGTCGGCCCGGGGGGAATCGAAATCGTTTTTGACGGGGCTTTGCCTCGTCAAAAACTCCCCGAGGCGAACCGAGTGAGCCCTCGCTTCGACCAGGCGAGGCGTCTCACGCGAGCCTCGCGCGATAAAAGCGAGTCCCTCAATTGCAAAACCGGAGTTTTGCAATTGAAAGCATTTATTCTTCCGGGTTAATGAATCTGGTGCGCACGCTCAGCGGGGCGAAGGGCCGGCCGCCGTCCTGATAGAACTTGCCGAAGAACTCCAGGCACTGCAGACGCAGGTCGTGCACGAAGCAGCCCAGCAGGTTCAGTCCGAAGTTCAGCGCGTGGCCGATCAGGAAGATGACGATGAAGATCGCGCCGGACAGCGGGGTCACGCCGTTGGCGGAGGGCATGGCGGCGATGGTGTTGAAGACCTGCGCCACGACGCCGCCGGCCAGCATCAGGGCCATGATACGCGAGTAGCTCAGGATATCGCCGAACCAGCCCGTGAGTGTATTATAGATGACGCCGAAGGCCGCCGTCAGCTTGCCGATGCCCTTGCTGTGGCGTCCCGCGCCGAAGAGCAGCATCGCCGCGCCGACGATCAGGATCGCGAGGCCGAGGTTGTGCAGCATCCGGGACCTGAGTATCCCCAGCATATCCAGCGCCAGCAGGATACCGCCGAGCAGGATGACCCACAGGGAGCCCTCCTCAAAAATACCGTCGGCCAGATTGCCGTTCTTTTTCTTCTCCAGGAAGGAGACGACCATGCCGGCGTTCAGATGGATCACGCCCAGCGCCATGGCGCCGTAGAGCACGAGCGTACTGTCGCGCACGGGGCTGAACAGCGCGGGCAGGCCCTTCCAGTCGGAGCCGAACATGCCCGCGATCACCTCGGGGGCGTTGCCGAAGAGGCCGCCGGTCAGCGCGCCGCATATGAATGTGGCGATACCGCCGTAGAGCAGCAGCTGGCAGAAGGACAGTGTCCCCCCGCGCGGCTTGATCTTCTTCATGGCAACCAGCGCCGCGACGATCATGATCAGGCCGTAGCCCATATCCGCCATCATCAGCCCGTAGAACAGGATGAAGAAGGGCGCCATCAGCGGGTTCGGGTCCACCGTGCCGTAGGCCGGCAGACTGTACATGTTGGTGACCATATTCAGGGCGTTCGTCACCTGATTGTTTTTCAGCTTGACGGGCACCTCCGGGTACTCGTCCGGCTCCGGATCGCGGCACTCCCACGCGCAGTCGAAGCGCTTGAAGACCTGCTCCAGCTCCTGCTCCCGCTCGGCGGGCATCCAGCCCTCCAGGATCAGGGTGCTGTCCGTGCCGACGAGGCGCTCCTCAGCCTCCGCCATGGCGACGCGGGTGGAGAGCTTGTCGCTGGCGAGCTTCAGCTCGTCCCGGTGCCCGCTTTCGGCTTTGATCTGTTCGACGAGTTCCGCCTTCTGCGCGGCGAGAGCGCTCAGACTCTCCTCCGCGGCGGCGGCCGCCTCTCTCGGCGTTCCGCTCAGGCCCCCCAGGGCGGCGGCGGTGAAGCCGAAGCTCCGCAGGGCCTCCTGCGCGGCGGGCATCTGCTCCTTCATGCACAGCAGAGCCACATAACGCGCGCTTTTGTCCTCGCTGACGGGGAAGAGCTCCGCCTCGTCGGCGGCGTCACGCAGCGCCTCCACGGCGGCGGAAAAGCTGACCTTGCCGGGGATCGCGCCGAGGACCAGCTCGGTGCGCTCGGTCCCGCCGCACTCGAGCGGCAGATCCAGGCTCATCCAGGGCTGCAGCGATTCGAGAACCGTCCGCAGGCGGCTCTCCTCCGCGCCGATACGGCGGACCTGATCGTGCAGTTCCGTGATCTTCTCCGCGAGGGCGAGCGCATCGTCTATGCCGTCGTCCTCCAGGAAGGTCTCCGCTGCCAGCTCGGGCTTTGCCGAGAGCAGCCTGCTTTTGACCGGCGCGTACTGGCCCAGCAGCTCCAGGGCATGGTCAAGCGACGCCAGCCGGGTGCGCGCGGCCATGACGCCGCTGCTCTCCGGGCGGAGGCTTTCGGTCTCAGGCAGCTCCTCCCCGGCCTCGGAGATCTCCACGCAGCCCAGTCGGGTCAGCTCGCGCAGCAGCTCCTCCTTGCGGGAACGAACGGCGATCAGCCGAAGCCGTTTCATTCGTAAAATGGCCATGTCAGTTGCTCACTATCCTTTCCACGATGAGCGCCGCGGCCTTGCCGAGATTCTGCCCGGCCTGCTCCCGGAGCGCCGTTTTCCGGCTCTCCAGCGCCGCCGCCTGCTTCTCCGCCTCGCTTCGGTACTTCTCCTCCGCTTTCCGGCGCAGCTCGCGCAGCTCCGCATCCGCCTTGGCGCCGGCCGCTTCCACCGCGGCCTGACCGGTCGTCCTCGCCTCGGCCAGCATCTGACGGGCCTTGGCCTCAGCCGCCTGTACGGCCGCCTTCGCCTCGCTCTCGGCGGCGGTGACGTTCGCAATTGCCTCCCATGACATGGGCACACCCCCTCTTCTCTCAGATTCCATAATATTGCGTTCGACTTTGCCTGTTCACGCAGTAACTTGTGGTATTCGACTCTATAATCATACCGCAGAAGCGTTCCTGTTTCAAGGTTAAGATACGCTCGACCCTGACAAAAATCATTCGACTTCGCGCCGGTTTTTTGGACATTATACGCCCTTTGTCAAGATCGTGTCAATTCTTTTGTATGTATGATGTTCGTATCCGTTCTATCGCGTTCCGTCCCCACGCGTGAATGAAAAACGGTAAGAGGACCTCCGAAGAGATCCTCTTTTCGTTTTTTCCTATACAGGGATCAGAGCGCGTTGGTCTTGCTGACCAGAGCGGAGAGATCCACATACTCCTCGGGGGCGGATTCGACGCTCTCGTCGGTCTGCTCCTCGAAGTCGCGGTACATCGCGAGACCCGAGCCGGCGGGGATCAGCTTGCCGATGATGACGTTCTCCTTCAGGCCTACCAGACGGTCGACCTTGCCCTTGATGGCGGCGTCGGTCAGGACCTTGGTGGTCTCCTGGAAGGAGGCGGCGGACATCCAGCTCTCGGTGGCCAGGGAGGCCTTGGTGATGCCCATCAGCAGCTGGGTGCAGGTGGCGTGGCTCAGCCCTTCCTCACCGGCGGCGATGCGCTCGTCCACGGCGCGGTTGGCGTCCTTGAACTGGGAAATGTCGATCGTGGCGCCGGAGAGCAGGTCGGTGCTGCCGGCCTCCTCCACGCGGACCTTGCGCATCATCTGGCGTACGATGACCTCGATGTGCTTATCGTTGATGTCGACGCCCTGCTGACGGTAGACCTTCTGGACCTCGCTGGTGATATAGCTGCGGACGCCCTGACGGCCGAACTCGTCGTCGTTGACGCCGCGGATGCGCAGCACGTCGTGCGGGTTGAGCGCGCCGGAGGTGAGCTCCTGCCCGCGGTCCACATGGTCGCCGTTGTGCACGAGGATGCCGGCGGAGTGCGGCACGGTGTAGACGTTGGTGCTCCCCTCGGCCTCGTTCGTGACCGTGATGGAGTACATGACGCCCTTCTTGGCCTCCTCGATGGAGACGGTGCCCGAGGTCTCGGACAGGATCGCCATCTTCTTGGGCTTGCGCGCCTCGAACAGCTCTTCGACACGGGGCAGACCCTGGGTGATGTCGTCGCCCGCGACGCCGCCGGTGTGGAAGGTACGCATGGTCAGCTGCGTGCCCGGTTCGCCGATGGACTGGGCGGCGATGACGCCGACCGCCTCGCCCGCGTTGACGGGCATGCCGATTGCGAGGTTGATGCCGTAGCACTTGGCGCACACGCCGGTGCGGGCCTCGCAGGTCAGGACGCTTCGGATATAGGCCCTGTGGATGCCGTGGGCCTCCAGGACCGCAGCGTCTTCGGGCATGAGCATGTGATCGGTGCCGAACAGCAGCTCGCCCGTCTCGGGATCGGTGATCGGAGCGGCCGGGAAGCGGCCGTGGATCGCGGTGCCGAAGCTCTCGACCAGCTGGCCGCGGTCATACACCGCGGAGGCCCAGACGCCTTCGCTCGTGCCGCAGTCCTTCTCGCGGATGATGACATCCTGGCAGACGTCGACCATACGGCGGGTCAGGTAACCGGAGTCGGCGGTACGCAGAGCGGTATCGGCCATGCCCTTGCGGGCGCCTCTGGTGGAGATGAAGTACTCCAGAACGCTCAGGCCCTCACGGAAGTTGGATTTGATGGGGATCTCGATGGTCTTGCCGGAGGTGTTCGCCATCAGACCGCGCATGCCGGCCAGCTGACGGATCTGGTTCATCGAGCCGCGGGCGCCGGAGTTTGCCATCATGTAGATGGGGTTGTACTCGTCCAGCGCGTTCGAGAGCGCGTCGGTCACGTCCTTGGTGGTCTTCTCCCACTCGGAGACGACCAGACGGTAGCGCTCGTCGTCGGTAATGAAGCCGCGCTTGTACTGGCGCTCGATGCGGATGACCTCCTGCTCGGTCTCGTGGATCATCTCGTACTTGACGGGCGGCACGGTCATATCCGCGACGGAGATGGTGATGGCGCCCTTGGTGGAGTACTTGTAGCCCATGGCCTTGATGCTGTCGAGCACCTCGGCGGAGATGGTGAAGCCGTACTTCTGGATGCAGCGGTCGATGATGTCGCCCAGCTGCTTCTTGCCGACCTGGAAGCTGATCTCATGGTCGAAGGCGTGCTCGGGATCGCTGCGGTCCTCCACGCCGTCCACGGTCTTGGTGACGCGCAGGCGGATGGGAGCGTGCAGGCCGACGGCGCCGTCGTTGTAGGCCATGATGGCCTCGTTTGCGTCGCGGTAGAGGAGCGTCGGCTTGTAGGTCGCGGGGCGGAGCTTGGCGTTCTTCGCCTCGAGGTTCTTGGCGTAGAGCTCGTCGCCGTCCACGAGGCTGCCGGCCTCGAGGCCGGTGTCGCCCGGATCGTCCACGATCAGGCGCTCGGCGCCCTTCTCGGCCGAGCCGATGCGGACCATCGTCAGATAGTAGGAGCCGAGGATCATGTCCTGCGTGGGCACGGTGACGGGGTGGCCGTCCTGCGGGCGCAGGAGGTTGTTGGCGGAGAGCATGAGGATGCGGGCCTCAGCCTGCGCCTCGGCGGACAGCGGCACGTGAATGGCCATCTGGTCGCCGTCGAAGTCGGCGTTGTAGGCGGTGCAGACCAGCGGGTGCAGCCGCAGGGCGCGGCCCTCGACCAGGATGGGCTCGAAGGCCTGGATGCCCAGGCGGTGCAGCGTGGGGGCGCGGTTGAGCAGCACCGGGTGCTCCTTGATCACGTCCTCCAGCGCGTCCCATACCTCGGTGCGCTGCTTGTCGACCATCTTCTTGGCGGACTTGATGTTGTTGGCGACGCCATCCTCCACCAGCTTCTTCATCACGAAGGGGCGGAAGAGCTCGATGGCCATCTCCTTGGGCACGCCGCACTGGTAGATCTTCAGATCCGGGCCGACAACGATAACGGAGCGGCCGGAGTAGTCCACGCGCTTGCCCAGCAGGTTCTGGCGGAAGCGGCCCTGCTTGCCCTTGAGCATGTCGCTGAGGGACTTGAGGGCGCGGGAGTTTGCGCCGGTGACGGCGCGGCCGCGGCGGCCGTTGTCAATGAGGGCGTCCACCGCCTCCTGCAGCATGCGCTTTTCGTTGCGCACGATGATGTCGGGCGCGTTGAGCTGCTGCAGTCTCTTGAGGCGGTTGTTGCGGTTGATGACGCGGCGGTAGAGGTCGTTTAGGTCGGAGGTCGCGAAGCGGCCGCCGTCCAGCTGGACCATGGGGCGGATCTCGGGCGGGATCACGGGCAGGATGTCGATGACCATCCACTCGGGGCGGTTGCCGCTCTGGCGGAAGGCCTCGACGACCTCGAGGCGCTTGACCAGCTTGGCCTTCTTCTGGCCGTTGGCGGTCTTGAGCTCCTCGCGCAGCTCCGCGGCGAGCTTCTCGCAGTCGATCTGCTGCAGCAGCTCCTTGATGGCCTCGGCGCCGATGCCGGCCTTGAAGTCGTCCTCGTACTTCTCCTTCATCTCGCGGTACTCGCGCTCGGAGAGGATCTGGCACTTCTGCAGCGGGGTGAAGCCCGGGTCAATGACGATATAGTTGGCAAAGTACAGCACCTTCTCCAGCATGCGCGGGGTCAGGTCGAGCATCAGGCCCATGCGGCTGGGGATGCCCTTGAAGTACCAGATATGGCTCACGGGGGCTGCCAGCTCGATATGACCCATGCGCTCGCGGCGCACCTTGCTCTTGGTGACCTCGACGCCGCAGCGGTCGCAGATCTTGCCCTTGTAGCGGATCTTCTTGTACTTGCCGCAGTGGCACTCCCAGTCCTTGGTGGGTCCGAAGATGCGCTCGCAGAACAGGCCGTCGCGCTCGGGCTTGAGGGTTCTGTAGTTGATGGTCTCCGGCTTTTTGACTTCGCCGTAGGACCAGCTCAGGATCATCTCAGGGGAAGCGATGCCAATCTGAATGGCGTCAAAGGGTGTATAGCTCATCAATCTTCCTCCTCACTGTCGAAATCCATACCGAGATCGGCGCCCAGCTCGTCCTCGGGCACATCCTCGATGGAATAGCCCTCGGCCTCCAGCTCGGAATCGTCGGTCTGGTAAAGCTCATCCTTCATGTCGGGGATGAAATCGTCCTCATCGTCGTCCTTCAGCTCGATCTCGTCGCCGGCCTCGTCGAGCACGCGCACGTCGAGGCAGAGGCTCTGCAGCTCCTTGACCAGGACCTTGAAGCTCTCGGGCACGCCGGGCTGCGGGATGTTGTTGCCCTTGACGATGGCCTCGTAGGTCTTGACGCGGCCCGTCACGTCGTCGGACTTGACGGTCAGGATCTCCTGCAGGGTATAGGCGGCGCCGTAGGCCTCGAGGGCCCAGACTTCCATCTCGCCGAAGCGCTGGCCGCCGAACTGGGCCTTGCCGCCCAGAGGCTGCTGGGTGACGAGGCTGTAGGGGCCGGTGGAGCGGGCGTGGATCTTGTCGTCGACCAGGTGGTGCAGCTTCAGGAAGTAGACCCAGCCGACCGTGACGTCGTTATCGAACTTCTCGCCGGTGCGGCCGTCGTACATCTCGCTCTTGCCGTCCTCACGCAGGCCGGCCTGACGCAGGGTCTCGCGGATGGTGGTCTCGTTGGCGCCGTTGAAGATGGGGGTGGCCACCTTCCAGCCCAGCGCCTGGGCGGCGTAGCCCAGATGGACCTCGAGCACCTGACCGATGTTCATACGGGAGGGAACGCCCAGGGGATTGAGCACGATGTCCAGCGGCGTGCCGTCGGGCAGATAGGGCATGTCCTCACGCGGCAGGATGCGGGAGACGACGCCCTTGTTGCCGTGGCGGCCGGCCATCTTGTCGCCCACGGAGATCTTGCGCTTCTGGGCGATGTAGACACGGACGACCTCGTTGACGCCGGGGTTCATCTCGTCGCCGTTTTCACGGGTGAAGACCTTGACGTCGACGATGATGCCGCTCTCGCCGTGGGGCACCTTCAGCGAGGTGTC
>CACYXC010000023.1 GCA_902778285.1 Oscillospiraceae bacterium
TGTAAGGATTCCACTTCATCCTTTGCAGGGGCTTGGGGCAGCATGCCTCAAAAGGTTAGGGGATGCACGCCAGACTGGGTTTTGACACAGTCTGGGGGAGTCCCCCTTCACGCTCAATCCATGCGAAAACGGGAGCTTTTTGAAAGCTCCCGTTTTCGCCTCTCAAGCTGTCGATACTTTGTCGACAGCTTGAGAGGGGCTTGCGCCCCTCTCGCTTTTACTCTATGGATTTGTGTCCGCAGGTTTAAGCCATCGGCTGTACGCCGGCGGCGAGCATGGCGTCATAGGCCTCCAGCGTCTGCCGGATCGCCTCCGCATCGGTATCCGAAAGCTGGAAATTGGAGAGGCCGGCAGGGCTTACGAAGTAGAACCGGACGCTGCTCTGCGCCTCCGCAATGGCCTGCAGCAGGTCCATATCGGCCGCATCGTCGCAGTACTCCCAGACCGTTCCGACGGAGTGGTCTCGGGCGATCGCCCCGTCCGGGAAGCTCTTGGTAAAGGTCTCGTCGTCAACGTAGATGTTGATGCCCGTCCAGTAGATTTTATCGGGAGAGGTGTAGTTGTAGACGACGCGGACCTGCGCGGCGTCATCGCTCACCTTGATGTAGGGGCGGATGAAGCAGCGCTGATTCATGGCCGGCTTCTCGCCGTAGTAGGTCCAGCCCGCGGGATAATAGATCTTCTCGCTCCCGCCTTCCTCCTCCGCCAGCGTAAAGCCGTCCAGCAGCTCCGCCGCATGGTCCTCAAGCGCGGTCTGGTAGGCCTCGCCCGCTTCCGTAAGGGCGGCCGCGTTGCTGACCGCGGCGGCCTCCTCGGGCGTCAGCGCGCCGAACGCCGCCCGTGCCGCCGCAATGGCCTCGCCGCTTTCCAGATCGACCGTGCCGATCGCGGCGATCTGCTTTTCCGCCTCGTCCACGCGCAGTCCGGACAGGGCAGTCTCCGCTTCGCCGATCTCTGCGAAGTTGTCCACCTTGGCCTGTACCTCCGCCGGAGCGGCCTCGTACAGGGCCTTTGCGCTCTCGATCGCCTCGCCGCTGTCGGTCGTGATCTCGCCGAGTGCGGCGATCGCCTCCTCAACGGGGGCGGCCTCCGCCTCCAGGCGGGCGTCCTCATAGGCGGCCTCCGCCTCGTCGAGCGCGGCGATATTGTCCACCTTGGCCTGCGTCTCGGCCGGGAGCGCATCATACAGGGCCTTCGCGTTCTCGATCGCCTCGCCGCTGCCGGTCGTGATCTCGCCGAGCGCGGCGATCGCCTCCTCAACGGGGGCGGCCTCCGCCTCCAGGCGAGCGTCCTCATAGGCGGCCTCCGCCTCGTCGAGCGCGGCGATATTGTCCACCTTGGCCTGCGTCTCGGCCGGGAGTGCATCATACAGGGCTCTGGCGCTTTCGATCGCCTCGCCGCTGTCGGTCGTCACCTCGCCGATCGCGGTGATCGCTTCCTCAACGGGGGCGGCCTCCGCCTCCAGGCGGGCGTCCTCATACGCGGCCTCCGCCTCGTCGAGCGCTTCCAGATTGCCGACTCTGGCCTGCACCTCGGCCGGAGCGGCCTCGTACAGAGCCTTCGCGTTCTCGATCGCCTCGCCGCTGTCAGTCGTCACCTCGCCGATCGCGGCGATCGCTTCCTCAACGGCTGCGGCATCCGCCGCCTGGCAGGCCTCCGCATAAGCGGCCTCTGCCGCTTCGATCTGGCCGGCATTGCCGACGCTCTCCTTCAGGCGGTCGTCCAGGCCGTCATATGCCGCCTTCGCGGCGTCGATGGCGCTGCGGCTGTCCAGATCGACAGAGCCGATCCCGGCGATCATCGCCTCCACCCCGGCGACCTTGTCGGCGTCCGAGAGCGCGTCAAACTCCTCTCTGGCCTTCGTGAGCGCATCGAGGCCGGTCAGGCGCTCGCGGTCCTTGTCGCTCAGAGCGGCGACCGCCTCCTCCGCAGAAGCAATGGCGTCCCCGCTTTCCAATGAAACATCGCCGATGGCGTCGATCAGTTCATGGGCCGCCTTCGCCTCGCCGCTCATTCCGCAGCCGCAGAGCGTCAGCATCAGCGCCAGGATCAGCAGCACGCCGATACATCTTTTCGTTTTCATGGTTTCCCCTTCTTTCCTGCATGGTGTTCCGTTTGTGGTCCCAGCCCACTTCGTATAATAGATTATACCACACTGTCTTTGCGCATGGAAGATATTTTCAAGGTTTTTTCGCCGCTGTCTATACAAAACCATGCGGCTGTAAGGAGTTTTACGCAAACGAAAGGGCTGCCTTCCGAGGCAGCCCTTCAAGCTGTCGACAAAGTGTCGACAGCTTGAAAAGCAAAAATGGGAACTTCCGAAAAAGTTCCCATTTTTGCACAGATTGTACCGCGAAAGGGGATTTCTACAGTCTGAAGGGCTGCCTTCCGAGGCAGCCCTTTCGTTTGCGCAGAGCGCGGGCATCATCCCGCTTTTCTGCTTCTGATCATCCCCGCAAGGAACAGGATCACGGCCGCGCTGTACAGTGCGATCGCCGCCCACTGGGGAAGCGGGCGGACCAGGTGATCGAAAGCGATCGTCCCTCCGGCAAGGGTCATGCCGGCAATGAGCAGCGCGTTCATCTCTTTCCCTCCCGCGCTCCGGCGAGCAGGCGAAGCTTGAATTCCCTGATCCTCGCCGCGTATCTGCTCGTGAAGATCATACCCACGATGACCATGCCGAACGCCACGCCGAGGCCGAAGCTGCCGATGAACTCATACGGCGCGGTCTCGTCCAGCCCCAGCAGGGAGATCGCCGCAAAGGCGATGAAGCCGACAAAGCCGGCGATGAACATCCCGTGCATCCTGCGCAGGAGCCTGGCTTTCTCCTCACTGCTGTATTCCGCGACCTGCAGGACGGTCTCCTTCAGTTCTTCATTCATACGCTCACTTTTCCTTTCTCCGTTCAGAATTTCACGGAGGTCAACGGCGTAGAAATCCGACAGCTCGAGCAGGACGTCCAGATCGGGCGTGTTGCTGCCCGTCTCCCAGCGGGAGACCGTCCTGCGCGCGACGCCGAGCTTCTCCGCAAGCTGCTCCTGCGTGAGGCCCTTTTCTTTCCGAAGCTCCTGAAGAAACTGGCCTGTTTTGATGAGATCCATGGTCCGATGACCTCCTTTCCGGCTTCAGCATACCGCCGTTTTTCTTCCCGGAACAGGACACAAAGTGAGCAAATGCCCTGTTTCCCCCGTTGAGACAAGCCGTGTCCCGCTGTCAGCGCCCGCAAATCACGCTCTACAGCTCATGATAATACGGACAGATGTTCTCATAGTGACCGTCCTTCATGCGGAAGCCCCCCGGGATCGTACCGAGCTGTCGAAAGCCCAGCCGTTCATAGAGATGCCGCGCGTGGACATTGCTCTCCACGACGGCGTTGAACTGCAGGACCCGAAAGCCCAGCTCTCTGCCCTTCTTCAGGCAGTCCAGCACCAGCCGCTCGCCGATGTGGAGACCGCGCGCGCCGGAGGAGACGGCGAAGCTGGCGTTGCTGATATGGCCGCATCTGCCGATGTTGTTGGGGTGGAGGATGTACAGGCCGAGCACTCTGCCGTCGATCTCTGCGACACCGGTATAGCTCTGGGATGCGAAAAAGGCCGCGCCGCTCTCCAGGTCGAGCGCCTCCTCCTGCGGAAAAGCGACGCCCTCTTCGACGACTTCATTCCATATGCGGATCATGTCCTCCAGGTCGTTCGGGACATATTCTCTGATCATATCGAATCCCCTCCTTTCCCACACGGCGCCCGGAGTCTTCACTTTCTGACAAACCTGTCATCCCCCGGCGCTTCTTCCAGCGCGGTGAAGCGCTCGACGCGCATGTGCAGGTCATATTTCTCGCGAAGGGCGGCGATCTGCGCCATCATCGGCGAGGCGTGATGCCGGTCGATCGCCTCCTGACCCGTCCAGCTGTCGATCAGCAGGACCGTCTCGGCGTCGTCCATCGGGAAAAAGTATTCATAGCGGAGATTGCCCGCCTCCGCCCGGATCCTGTCGGCGATCCCGCTCTGCTCCATCTCTTCGGCAAAGGCTCTGGCGCCGCCGTTTTTCCCGGTATAGTAGATGTTGATCGTGATGCTCACTGTTATTCTTCACTTTCTTTTGCTCAGCGTAACTGCACTTCTTGTATGAGACAGCCGCAGGTCAGATGATCTGCCGATTCTTCCATCTGCCGCTCCGGAAGCGCCAGATATCGAGCCCCGCCTTGATGCACCAGTCCAGCGCCATGGCCAGGGCGATGCCGACGACGCCGAGCCCCAGCCGTTTGGCCAGCAGGAAGGATGTTCGGACGGCTTCCCCGTGTTTTTTATTCTATCAGAAGCCGCGCGATTTTACAAACCCCTCCGGGGAAAAAACACTCCCGGCCCATCGGGGCTTCCCCCCCAACGGACCGGAAGTGTTCATCGGCCTGAAGATAAATGCTTATCGGTTTTTATGACGCTGTCAGAGCAGCGATTTTTCTAAGCCCGGCCTCCATACGAACCCGAAGCCCCAGTGTTTTCACCGTCTCGCCTGCTTTTGCTGAAGCGTCAAGCTATCAGCGATCATGGCGATGAATTCTGAATTCGTGGGCTTTCCCTTGATGTTCGACACCGTGTAGCCGAAATACTTCTGCAGCACCTCGATGTCGCCCCGATCCCAGGCCACCTCGATGGCGTGGCGGATGGCGCGTTCGACCCGGGAGGGTGTGGTGCCGAAGCGCTTGGCCACCTCGGGATAGAGTACCTTCGTCACGGCGTTGATCATGTCCATGTCGCGGATGGTGAGGATGATGGCCTCCCGCAGGTACTGATAGCCCTTGATGTGCGCGGGCACGCCGATCTCGTGAATGATCTCCGTCACCATCGCCTCCAGCTCCGCGTCCGCGCCCTGCAGCGTGCTGCTGCGAACCGCGCGGCAGTCAACACCCGCGGGCATCGTCGAGCGCTCTTCCCGCCCCGCCACCTGGCGGATGCGGCTGAGCAGGGTCTGGGTATCGCAGGGCTTGGGCATGAAATAGTCCGCGCCGAGGGCGGAGCAGTCCGCCACCACCTTGGCGTTGTAGAAGCCCGTCAGGACGATGACGCGGGGATCGGCCCCGGTCTCCGGCAGACGGCGCAGCAGCTCCAGCCCGTCCACGCGCGGCAGCATCAGCTCCGTCAGCAGCACGTCCGGCCGGAGCTCCGCCGCCAGACGCAGCGCCTCCTGTCCGTCCGACGCCGTCCCGACGACCTCCAGGTCCCCCGCCTCGCCCATCTGCTCGCTCAGCAGGCGGCAAAATTCCGAATTGAAATCGACGATCAATACGCGGATCTTAGTTTCCATAAGTTTTCCTCCCCAGTATGAGTGCACGGTGCATCGCCGCACCGAATATCGCAGTTTCACCGTGATGTCGCACTAAATCTATCATATACGGGTCAATGAAACAACAGAACAGCGTCGAATTCCGCGAGTTCTTTGTTGACATAATATTCGAATTTCCAGCATTTAACAAGCGCTTTCGACAAAATTTCAGCCTTTCTCTTTTCATTTTTGTCGAATCCTGTCGAATTTCCGTATACTGGGAAATAAGCACATTTCCGCAAAAAGGGGCTGTCTCAAAACGGCGCGTCATCCTGAGCGAAACGAAGGATCTCAATCTGAACGTTCGTGAGAACCTTCAGACTGAGATCCTTCCTCACTTCGTTCCTCAGGATGACAAAAGGCAAGGCGTTTTGAGACAGCCCCTTTTTCTCATTCTTCTCCGTAGAGCAGGACAAAGGTCTCGTAGTGGTCGGGCGTATAGTAGATCAGCCCGTCGTTGGAAAAGACGATGCGCTCCGCGCCGCGGGATCTTTTACCCTGGGTATTGATGTCGCACTCGGTCCATTTGCGGCCCTTCGCGTCCGGCAGCTGCCCCTCGTAGTTGCCGAAGCGGCCGCCGCCGATGGACTTGCCGGGGGCGTAAGGCTCCAGCGAGCCGCCGCTCCAACCCAGCGCCTCGGCCTGTTTTTTGGTGATGAAGTTGGAGGGCAGGCGGCCGTAGGTGTGGATATACAGCGCCACATCGTCCTTCGTGGTGTATTCGCCGTCCTCCGCGATGGCGGCCGTCCCGGACGGCGCGGCCTCCTCCGGCACTGCTGCCTGCTCCGGCGCCGATTCCGGGGCAAGGGTCAGGATCTCGGTATTCTGTGTCTGCGGCTGCTGCCCCGCCGGGTTCTCCGCCGTCTGCGCGGGCAGGCGGAGATAGAGCAGCAGCGCCAGCAGCAGGAGCGGAAGCAGAGTTCTCAAAAGCTTTTTCATGGGCATGACCTCGTTTTCTGACTTGTCCTCATATTACCACGCCCCGCACGGCTTGGCAACAAAAAAGCGGGAAACCGCAAGGGCTTTCACATACGGCAATGCTGCAGGGACGCGCTCATACGGTAAGCCCCGGCGAATCCGCAGCGCTGCACGGATTTGCCGGGGCTTAGGTCCCTTCATTCAGTCTGTGCCGCCGGGCGGCTGATAGCCGCCCCTACGGGCATAATTGCCTCACAGCTCCCGCTTCTCGTAGAGACGGACGGAGATCAGCCAGGAGAGCGCGAAAGCCGCAGTCGAAACCGCCAGCAAAGTCCACATGCCGACGCCGGCGATTTCCCCGCTCATATTGCCGACGGCGTTCGCGCCTAACAGGCCCAGCGTCACGATGACGCCGATAAAGATATAATAGACGATCCGGCCCTTCTCCACGCCCCAGCGGAGCGTGACGGGGATCATGAAAGCCGGCGCCATCAGGCCGACCCCGGGCAGCATGCAGACAAGCTGCAGGATCTCCGCCGTTTTCCCCTTCGGGATCAGGACCGCCGCCTGCACGCCCAGCGTGACCAGGTAGAGCGCGAGGAAGCAGAGCAGCGTCATCACATAACGTTCGTTGACAACGGTCCTGCGGGAGATGGGCATCGTGTCGCACAGGCTGTTCCAGCCGTCCCGCTCCTCGTAGGAGATGAGCGTGACCGGCAGGATGCCGCCGAACAGGACGGGGTAAATCACAAAGAAATAGTTTTCCTCCGCCAGCGCGCCAAACGCCAGGAATACCGCGCTGATCGCCAGCAGCGAGCGGCCGTATTTCCAGATCATGTACAGATCCTTGCGGATAAGGCCTTTCATTGCTCTCCCTCCTTGACCATCAGAATAAACAGATCCTCAATGCTCACCGGCTCCAGCGCAAGCCCCGACGGCACCGCGTCCCGCCGCACGATGGCGGTCACGCCGTAGGGCGAGGCGCGGTGGCCGATGACCGCCGCCTCGTCCAGCGCGGCAAAATCTGCCCTCGACAGCTGCGCCAGGCCGTACTGATCGCGCAGCGCGTCCTTTTCCTCGCACAGGAGCAGCCGCCCCTTGTGCAGGAAGGCCACGTAATCGCAGATCTTCTCCAGATCGCTCACGATGTGGGAGGAGATGAGCACCGCGTGCTCCTCGTCCCGGGTAAAGTCCGAGAAGATCTCCACCACCTCGTCCCGCACCACCGGGTCGAGACCCGAGGTGGCCTCGTCCAGCACCAGCAGCTTCGGGTGGTGGCTCAGGGCCACGGCGATGGCCTGCTTCATCTTCATGCCGCGGGAGAAGTCCTTATAGGCCTTATCCTTTGGCAGGGAGAGCTTTTTCAGGTAGTCCTCGTACACGGCCTGATCCCAGTTTCTGTAGATGCCGGACATGACCTTGCCCAGCTGCGCCGCGTTGAGGCAGGAGGGCAGCCCCCCTTCGTCCAGCACCACGCCGATATCCTCGCGCACCGGGGCGAAATTCCTGCTGTTGTCATGGCCCAGGACGCTGATCTGCCCCGCGTCGGGGCGGATCATGCCCAGGATAGCCCTGATCGTGGTGGATTTGCCCGCGCCGTTTTCCCCGATCAGGCCCAGGATGCAGCCCTGCGGCAGCTCCAGGTCGAGCTTCAGGTCAAAGCCCGGATAGCGCTTTTCCAGTCCTCGGATCTCGATGGCGTTCATATGTCGTCCTCCCATGTGTCATACAGTTCCGTCAGCTCTTCCCGGCTCAGTCCGCAGAGCCTTGCAAGCCGCCGCACCTCCTGCAGATGCTCCTCCAGCTGCCGCAGATGCTCCTCCCGCAGCAGCGCCTCGTTGCGGGGAGCCACAAAGCTGCCCTTGCCGGGCAGGGTGTAGATATAGCCCGCCGCCTCCAGCTCCTCGTAGGCGCGCTTGGTGGTGATCACGCTGATGCGCAGGTCCTTCGCCAGCGTCCGGATCGAGGGGAGGGGCGTATCCTCCGGCAGCGTGCCGGAGAAGACCTGGTCCCGGATCTGGGTGAAGATCTGCTCGTAGATCGGCGCGCCGCTTCGATTGTCGATCAGAATGGTCATCTGTTCTCTCCGTTCATTCTGTGTATATTCAATATATACACTATGCACGTACGCTTGTCAAGAGGTTTTCTGATAAACTTTCCGCGTCGAAAGCGAATCGCCGGGCACGCAAACAGCCGCCCCTTTCCTTCCCGAAAAGAGGCGGCTTATCTGCATTTCCGCGTTTCTTCTGCGTTCCGATCGGCTCAGCTTGCGGCCTTCATGGACAGGAAGGCGTTGATGAAGCCGTCCAGATCGCCGTCCATGACGCTCTGGATGTTGCCGTTTTCGTACTCGGTGCGGTGGTCCTTCACGAGCTGGTAGGGCATGAAGACGTAGGAGCGGATCTGGCTGCCCCATTCGATCTTCATCTGCACGCCCTTGATGTCGCTGATCTTCTCGAGATGCTCGCGCTCCTTGATCTCGGCGAGCCGCGCGCGCAGCATGTTCTTGCAGTTCTCCAGGTTCTGGAAATGGCTGCGTTCGACCTGCGAGGAGACCACGATGCCCGTGGGCTTGTGGATGAGGCGAACGGCGGAGGAGGTCTTGTTGACCTTCTGGCCGCCCGCGCCGGAGGAACGGTAGACCTGCATCTCGATATCGTCGTCGCGCAGCTCGATCTCGCTGTTGTCGGTGATCTCGGGCATGACCTCGACCGCGGCGAAGGAGGTGTGCCGCCGGCCGGCGGCGTCGAAGGGAGAGACGCGCACCAGACGGTGGATGCCGTGCTCGCTCTTGAGAAAGCCGTAGGCGTTCTCGCCCTCGATCATGATGGTGGCGGACTTGAGCCCTGCCTCGTCGCCGTCGAGATAGTCCATGACCTTCACCTTGTAGCCGTGGCGGTCGGCCCACATATTGTACATGCGGTAGAGCATGGCGGCCCAGTCCTGCGCCTCGGTGCCGCCGGCGCCGGCGTGGAAGGTGAGGATGGCGTTGTTCGCGTCATACTCGCCCGTCAGCAGCGTGGACAGTCGGGTGGACTCCACCTTCTCCGAGAAGGCGTCGTACTCGCTCTTGAGCTCGTCGAGCATGGAGGCGTCGTCCTCCTCGATGGCCATCTCGCACAGAACCATCATGTCGTCCCAGGAGGCGCAGAGCTTTTCATAGTTCTCCACCTTGCCCTTGAGAAGCTTGAGGCGCTTCTGCACCCTCTGCGAATTCTCCACATCGTTCCAGAAGCCGTCGCGCTCGCTGGCGGTCTCCAGCTCCTCGATCTCCTTTTTGGCGGCCTCGAGCTTCAGCGCGCCCTGCAGCAGCTCCAGCGCGGGTCTGGCTGCGTTGAGCTTCGCCTTGTATTCTTCAAATTCCAGCATATCGCTTTGATCCTCCCGGTATGCCTCTGCGCATCCCTCCCCCGGTCTTCCCGGCGGCGTGCGGCTTCGGCGCTGTATCTTTGATATTATATACAAAACCGTCCGTCTTGTAAATCTGTTTTTTCTTTTGATTTCAGCGAATTGTATTCAAAGCTTCCTCTTCCCAAGCGGAGAAATATATGTTATATTCTACTGTGAAAAATGACGCCATCCTGCGATGGTGATACGGAGGAAAGAGAGAATGATTTCACACGGCAAGGAAATTAGGGTTTTCACCGGGAACGCCAATCCTGAGCTGGCGAAGAATATCTGCTCCGAGCTTTATATGTCGCTGGGAAACGCCAGCGTCGCCCAGTTTGCCGACGGCGAGTGTTCCATCTCCGTGTATGAGCCGGTCCGCGGCAAGGACGTGTTTATCGTACAGTCCACCTGCAAGCCCGTCAACGACAACCTGATGGAGCTGCTGATCATGTGCGACGCCATGCGCCGCGCCTCCGCAGGCCGCATCACCGCCGTCATCCCCTATTTCGGCTACGCCCGGCAGGACCGCAAGGCCAAGAGCCGCGACCCCATCTCCGCCAAGCTCGTGGCCAATCTCATCACCGCCGCCGGCGCCGACCGCGTGCTGACCATGGACCTGCACGCGGCCCAGATCCAGGGCTTCTTCGACATCCCCGTGGACAACCTCATGGGCGGCAACCTCTTTGTCAAGCACTACGTGCGCCGCTTCGGCAAGGGAAACGAGGACGTGATGGTCGTCTCTCCCGATGTGGGCAGCACCGCCCGCGCCCGCAACTTCTCCATGAAGCTCGGGCTCAACATGGCCATCGTGGACAAGCGGCGTGAGCGCGCCAACCAGTCCGAGGTCATGAACATCATTGGCAGCGTCGAGGGCAAGACCTGCATCCTGCTTGACGACATCGTGGACACGGCCGGCTCCCTCTGCGGCGCGGCCCGGGCCATCAAGGAGATCGGCGGGGCGAAGGAGGTCTACGCCTGCGCGACCCACGGCGTCCTGTCCGGCCCGGCGATCGAGCGCATCAACGACAGCTGCATCAACGAGCTGCTGCTGCTCGACACCATCCCCTATCCCTCCGACAGGCCCGCCTGCGACAAGATCCGCTACCTCTCCACCGCCTCCGTCTTTGCCGAGGCGATCCGCAGGATCTACGAGGAAGTCTCCATCGCGAACATGTTCGAAAACTGATTTTGCCTCCCCTGTGTAAGGGGAGGTGCCCCGCAGGGGCGGAGGGGTTGGCGGATGACGTACAGCCCCTTGACAGGAGCACTCAAATTATCAACACAACCCCTCAGTCGCTGACGCGACAGCTCCCCTTGCACAGGGGAGCCGACAAGGAAGTACATGATGTTTTTTTCCAAATCCGGCGGCGTGAGCTGGCTGGCAGTTTTTCTCGGCAATCCCGGTCCCCGGTATGAGGGCACGCGGCACAACGCGGGCTTCATGGCCGGAGACGCGCTGGCGAAGGCGAAAGGCGCCGCCATCAACAAGGTCCGCTTTCGCGCCCTGACCGCCACGGTGGACGTCGGCGGCGAGAAGCTCATGCTCATGAAGCCGCAGACCTATATGAACCTGTCGGGAGAGGCCGTGAGCCAGGCCGTGAAATTCTATAAGATCCCGCCGGAGCATGTGATCGTCGTGTCCGACGAGGTGAGCCTGCCCATCGGCAAGCTCCGCGTGCGCACAAAGGGCTCCGCGGGCGGGCACAACGGGCTCAAAAGCATCATCGCCTGCCTCGGCACCGAGGAGTTTCCTCGCATCCGCATCGGCGTGGGCGCCCCGCCCCACCCGGATTACGACATGGCGGACTGGGTGCTCTCCACGTTCAGGAATCAGGACGCGGAGGACATGGCAAAGGCCGCCGCACGCGCGGCCGAGGCTGTGGAGTGCTATATCCGCAGCGGTCCGGAGCGGGCCATGAATCTGTACAATTAACGGCGGCGGCAGAAGAAGCCCGCGCCGTTCCGTCAACCGCAGCGAAAACTGCGCTCTGCTCCCTCCTTCCCCCTTCCAAAATCAAAGTCTGCGTTTTGATTTTGGTCGAAATGATCCCTTTTCCGAGTATTACAATCTGCTGATAAGAAAAAATATAACAGGAGGCTGCTTATGAAGAAAAGCTGCATCGCGATGCTCCTGGCCGGCGGTCAGGGCTCCCGCCTGTACGCGCTGACCCAGAGCGTCGCAAAACCGAGCGTTCCCTTCGGCGGTAAGTACCGCATCATCGACTTCCCCCTGTCCAACTGTGCCAACTCCGGCATCGACACCGTGGGTGTCCTGACCCAGTACAAGCCCCTCCAGCTCAACAGCTACATCGGCATCGGCCAGTCCTGGGATCTGGACGTGTCCGACGGCGGCGTGTACATCCTGCCCCCCTACCTCGGCGCGGGCGAGAAGGGCTCCTGGTTCACCGGCACGGCCAACGCCATCTACCAGAACCTGGCCTTCATCGAGAACTACGACCCCGACACCGTCCTGATCCTCTCCGGCGACCATATCTATAAAATGGACTACGCCGACATGCTCCGCGAGCATAAGGAAAAGGGCGCGGCGCTCACCATCGCCGTGCAGGAGGTATCCATGGAGGAGGCCACCCGCATGGGCATCCTCAACCCGGGTCCCGACGGCTATGTGGAGCAGTTCGAGGAGAAGCCCAAGCAGCCCAAGAGCAATCTGGCCTCCATGGGCATCTATATCTTCGACTGGAAGAAGCTCAGAGCGGCGCTGATCGAAGACGAGAACGATCCCAACTCCTCCAAGGACTTCGGCAAGAACATCATCCCGAGTATGCTCGCCGAGGGCGAAAGGATCTGGCCCTACCGCTTCGCAGGCTACTGGCGCGACGTCGGCACCATCTCCTCCCTCTGGGACGCCAATATGGACATGCTCTCCACCACCGACATCAACCTCTATGACGAAAGCTGGCCCATCGCCTCCCGCTGCCCGATCTGCCCGCCGGCCTTTGTGGGCGAAAACGCCAGAGTCACGCACTCCATCGTCACCGAGGGCGGCGAGATCTACGGCGTGGTGGAAAACTCCGTCCTGTCCCCCAACGTGATCGTGGAGGAGGGCGCTGAGGTCTCCTACAGCGTGCTTATGCCCGGCGCCGTCGTGAAGAAGGGCGCCGTCGTGAAGTACGCCATCATCGGCGAAAACACCCTGATCGACACCGGCGCGAGGGTTGGCACCGAGCCCGACGGCTCGGCCGGCTGGGGCATCGCCACCTGCGGCCCCAACATCCGCATCCGCAAGAAAGCGACGGTGCCCGCCGGGGCCATGATCTACACCGGAGAGGAGGTCTGAGCCATGAGAAATTACCACGGTATTATCTTCGCTTACCAGACCACGCCCGAGCTGCGCGAGCTCGTCAGCGCCCGCAGCGCAGCGTCCCTGCCCTTCTGCGGCAGATACCGTCTGATCGACTTCCCCCTGTCCTCCATGCGCAACGCCGGCATCCTCGACTGCGGCGTCATCATGCAGCGCAACTATCAGTCCCTGCTCGACCACATCGGCAGCGGCAAGGCCTGGGACATGAGCCGCCGCAGCGGCGGCCTGCGCATGCTGCCCCCCTTCGGCCTGCCCGAGTACCACACCGGCAACTACATCGGCACCATCGAAGCTCTGAACGCCGTCTCCACCTACATCCGCGACATCCCGCAGAAGCACGTGGTCCTGATGCTCGGCAGCATGGTCGCCAACATCGACCTCGACGCCGCCATCCGCCAGCATGAGAGCACCGACTCCGACATTACCGCCATCGTCGGCGACGCCAAACCCATGGGCACCCACCACCGCTTCATCGTCGGGCCCGACGGCTATGTCCGCGGCATCGACCTCTACCGCAGGAACGACGGCGCCGGCATGCCCGGCCTCGAGGGCTACATCATCCACAAGGAAGTCCTGCTGGATCTGATGGATCGCTGCAAGGCCATGAATCTCTACGCCTTCCACAAGGACGCGCTGACCCTCTTCCTCTCCGGCGGCGGCAAGATGGACGTCTATATCCACCGCGGCTACGCCACGGCCATCCGCACGGTAGAGGAGTACTACAAGGCCAACCGCGACATGCTCGACCCCGAGCTGCGCCGTCAGGTCTTCCCGGCTGAGCGCCCCGTGCGCACCAAGATCCAGGAGCACGTGAGCACCTACTACGGCGAGGAGGCTGTCGTGCGCCGCTCCCTCGTGGCCGACAACTGCGTCATCGAGGGTGAGATCGAGGACTGCATCGTCTTCTCCGGCGCGCGCATCGCCAAGGGCGCAAGGCTCAAGGACTGCATCGTCATGCGCGGCTGCACCGTCGAGAAGGGCGCGGATCTGCGCTATGTGATTGCTGACAAGGTCACCTCCTTCTCCGAGGGCACGGTCCTCGCCGGCAACGAGAAGCTCCCGCTGGTCGTGCCCAAGGGCACCGCCATCTGACACGCCCCCCTGCACGCCTCAACAGGCGTGTAGGGGCGGCTATCAGCCGCCCGCCTCCGCCGCGGGCGGTTGATAGCCGTCCCTACGGCTTTTGTATGAAATCTTATTCCTTTGGAGGTATTTTCCTGTATGATCGGACAAATTTCCCGCGACGAAGTGCGCAGCGCCATCGAGGATAAGCTCTGCGCCTATTTCGCCACCACCGGCGACGCCGCCACCGACGAGCAGATCTTCCGCTCCTCGGCCATGGTCATCCGTGAGATCATGAGCCGCTTCCTGGCCGTGGAGGATCCCCGCCGCGTCGAGAAGGAAGTACACTATATGTCGATGGAGTTCCTCATGGGCCGCAGCCTCATGAAGAACGCCTTCAACCTCGGCATCGGCGAGGCGCTGGTCGGCGCCCTGCAGGACATGGGCCGCGACGCCGCGGACATCTTCGAGGAGGAGCCCGACGCCGGTCTCGGCAACGGCGGTCTCGGCCGTCTGGCGGCCTGCTATATGGACAGCATGGCGACCCTGGGTCTCGAGGGCACGGGCTACTCCATCTGTTACGAGCTCGGCATTTTCAAGCAGCGATTCAAGGACGGAAAGCAGACCGAGGTCGCCGACAACTGGCGCACCGCCCTGGAGAGCTGGCTCGTCCCCCGCTACGAGGACGCGGTCGAGGTCCGTTTCGGCGGCCAGATCGCTCCCCACTGGGACAGCTTCGGCCGCTATCACGCCGAGCACACCGGCTACGACGCGGTCATCGCCATCCCGCGCGACATGCTGATCGCCGGCTACGGCGGCAAGCAGATTAACACCCTGCGCCTCTGGGACGCCAAAAGCCCCAGCTCTCTGGACATGTACCTGTTCTCCGAGGGAAAGTACGTGAGCAGCATGGAGCAGCGCACCATGGCCGAGGTCATCACCAAGGTCCTCTATCCCGCGGACGACCACATCGAGGGCAAGACCCTGCGCCTCAAGCAGCAGTATTTCTTCGTCTCCGCCACCGCGCAGGACGTGGTGAGAAAGCACATCGCCAAGTGGGGCGATATCCACTCCTTCGCCAAGCACCACACCATCCAGATCAACGACACGCACCCCGCCATGATCATCCCCGAACTGATGCGTATCTTCATGGATGTACACGGCCTCGGCTGGGACGACGCCTGGAACATCGTGAAGGAGAGCGTCGCCTACACCAACCACACCGTCATGAGCGAGGCGCTGGAGAAGTGGCCGCAGGAGCTGGTGCAGCAGCTGCTGCCCCGCCTGTGGGAGATCATGTGCGAGATCAACCGCCGCTGGTGCAGCTATCTGGTCTACAACTTCAACTGGGATGAACGCGTCGGCCGCAACCTCATCATCCGCGACGGGAAGGTGCACATGGCCAACATGTGTCTCGCCGCCTGCTACATGGTCAACGGCGTCTCCCGACTGCACGGCGAGATCCTCAAGGATGACCTGTTCCATGACATCTACACCCTGCGCCCCGACCGCTTCACCCACGTCACCAACGGCATCGACCACCGCCGCTGGCTGGCCCAGATCAATCCGGGCCTGCACGAGCTGCTGTGCGAGACCATCGGCGATGGCTACCTGCTCAAGCCCGAGGAGCTGATCCGCTTCGCGGAGTTTGCCGACGACGCCGAGGTGCGCCGCCGCGTCAACGCCATCAAGCAGGAAAACAAGGCTGCCCTTGCCGCCTTCTGCAAGCGCAATCAGGGCTTCGTGCTGGATACCGACGGCATCATCGACGTGCAGGTCAAGCGTCTGCACGAGTACAAGCGCCAGCTGCTGTGTGCCATGCGCATCGCGAGCCTGCAGCTGCAGCTGCGTGACAACCCGAACCAGGAGTTCCTGCCCCGCACCTTCGTCTTCGGCGCGAAGGCCGCCGCGGGCTACAAGACCGCCAAGCGCATTATCGAGCTGCTGCTCTCGATGGCGGACGACATCAACAACGATCCCGTCTGCAAGGGCAGGCTGCAGGTCTGCTTCGTGGAGAACTACCGCGTCAGCGCGGCTGAGGCCATCGTGCCCGCCGCCCAGGTGTCCGAGCAAATCTCCACGGCGGGCAAGGAGGCCTCCGGCACCGGCTGCATGAAGCTGATGATGAACGGCGCCGTGACCATCGGCACGCTCGACGGCGCGAACGTCGAGATGTATGAGCGCCTCGGCGAGGAGAACATGTTCCTCTTCGGCCTGCGTACCGACGAGATCGCCAACTGGCGCCGCCACGGCTACGACCCCAACGGCATGGCCCAGCGCGACGGAGAGATCATGCGTGTGCTCAACCGCTTCCGCGAGGGCTTCCGGGACGGCAAGAGCTATTCCGATCTGGTCTCCAACCTGCTCTACGGCGGCGACCAGTACATGCTCATCGCCGACTACCGCAGCTATGCCGACTGCCAGAGCCGCATGTACGAGCGCATCGCCGACGGGGAGGAGCGCGCCCGCCTGGCCATCGTGAACACCGCGCAGAGCGGCTTCTTCGCGGCCGACCGCGCCATCGAGGAGTACGCGAAGAACATCTGGCACATAAAGTAATGTAGAACAACTGTCATCCCGAGGAGCAAAGCGGCGAAGGATCCCAGCCCGAACAGAGCCGGAGATCCTTCGCTGCGCTCAGGATGACTTTTTTTGTGGGAGAACGCCATGGGAGACTATATTGCCGTCGTGGGCGGCATGAATGTGGATATCGGCGGCCGCCCGGCGAGGCGGCCCGTGCTCAGGGACTCCAACCCCGGCCGGGTCAGCATCCGGCCCGGCGGCGTGGGGCGCAATATCGCCCACGATCTGCGTCTTCTGGGCATGGAGGTCAGGATGCTCAGCGCCGTAGGCGACGACGGGCACGGCGCGCTGCTGCTGCGCAGCTGCGCCGCCTGCGGGATCGACACCTCCGTCTGCCTGTGTGTGGAGGGGGAAACCAGCTCCACCTATCTCTACATCACCGACGAGCACGGGGACATGCAGCTGGCCGTCGCGGACATGGACGTGACCGCGCGCCTCACGCCGGCCGTGATCGCGGCGCGGCTCGACGCGCTCAACGCCGCGCGCGCCGTGGTGCTGGACGCCAATCTGGAGGCGGAAACGCTCGCATACCTCGCCGCGCACGTGACCGCACCGCTCTACGCCGACCCGGTCTCCACCGGCAAGGCGGGGCGCATGCGAAGCATCCTGCCGCGCCTTGCCTGCATCAAGCCCAACGCCCTGGAGGCGGAGGCGCTGACCGGAGAGAGCGATCCGGAAAAGGCCGCCCGGGCGCTGGTGAACGCCGGGGTCGGGCGCGTGTTCCTGAGCCTCGGCCATCAGGGGATGATCGCCGCCGACAGCGACAGCCTTCTGAACCTGCCCTGCGAGCAGGCGCGGGTGCTCAACACCACCGGCGCGGGGGACGCGGTGACCGCCGCCCTGGTATGGGCGGGCGTGCGGGGACTGGATCTGGAGCGGAGCCTGCGCTTTGCGCTCAGGGCCGGGGCCGTCACCTGCGAGTGCCTGGAGGCGAACAATCCGGAACTGAGCCGACTGCCGGCGCGATTTCTGAATGAATAACGAATAACGAGTAATTGAAGAGCCCCGCGACGACAGAAAAAGAACGGATTGCCACGCCGGTGTGCGCACCGGCTCGCAATGACAGACGTTTGGTCTTCAGAACTGATACGTACATCGTACCATGTGAAACCTTGTCATTGCGAACCAGTGACCGATGTCACTGGCGTGGCAATCCGTTTTCTTTGTCCTCTACAGGCTCCCGATGACTCCCTCGAGCCCGTACTGCTCGTAAATGTCCTTATAATACGCCACCTCGTCGCGTATAAGCTCGTCGATGACGCGCATGCTCAAAAGCTCCACCGGAGCCCGGTCGTCTGTCATGATATGCTCCCCGGCCTCGTAGCGCGTGAGCGCGGAGGAGACCTTCGTGAGCAGCTCCCGCAGCTCCCCGTCCTCGAGCATGGCGATGTTCTTTTCCAGCCGCGCGATCATATCGGCATTGCCGGAGGCGAAGAGCTCCCGGTTGGTGTTGCGCGGCACGTCCACGGTCCACACCGCGGGGAACACGGCGGAGATCGTGTCGGCCAGATAGGCGTTGATGCTGCCCTCGCCACTGCCGCGCATGTTCATGTTGACGACCATGACGCCGTCGTCCTTCAAATGCTCGCGCACCATCGTGAAAAACTCCACCGAGGCCATCTGGAAGGGAATGGTGATGTCCTGATAGGCGTCGACCATGATGACGTCGTAGCGCCTGTCCACGGCGTTGAGCCAGGCGCGGCCGTCATACTCGGCCACGGGCAGGTCCGCGGGCATGGCGAAGTACTCGCGCGCAAGCCTCGTGATCTTCCCGTCGATCTCCACGCCCTCGACAGACAGCCCCGGCAGGCAGGCGGCGCACTGGCTGCCGAAGGTGCCGCTGCCCATGCCGAGCACCAGCAGATCGAGGTCCTCGTCCGCGGCCGCTTTTTCCGCCGCGCCCGCCATATAGGGGGCGGCCATGGCGTAATCGTAGTACATACCGGTAAAGCGCGCGTTTTTCGGCAGGATGGACTGCACGCCGAAGAGGACGTTCGTGGAGAGGATCACGCTATCTTCGGTCTCCTCCACCTGCAGGTAGTTGTATACCGACTCCCCCTCATACACGAGATCGTCCTTCCAGAAGGCGAAGCGCGAGCGCCAGCCGAAGGCGGCGCCGAGCACAAAGAGGACGAGCGCCGCGGCCGCGCCGCCGCGCCGGCCTTTGCCGCTGAAAAAGTACAGCAGCGCCAGGAGAAGCAGGATGCCGGAGAAGATCAGGAAGGTGATCGCGGTGCCCACGGCCGGGACGGTCACAAAGGTCGGCACGAAGGTGCCGATGATGCTGCCGATGGTGTTGGCCGCGCCGAGCGTTCCCACGATGCGGGCATTGTCGTCAAGATTGTCCATCGTGTACTTGGCAAGCGACGGCGTCACCGTCCCCAGCAGGAAGAGCGGGAAGACGAAGATCACCATGCAGGCGGCGAAGGCTGCCCAGATCAGGTAGTTTGCGTTGACCGTGAAGATGAGCAGGGCCGAGATGCCGAGGATCAGGTATTTGCCCACGGCGGGGATCAGCGCGATCCACACCGCGGCGATGAGGATGCGGCGGTAGAGCCTGTCCGGGTTCGGGTCTCTGTCGGCCGCGCGGCCGCCGTAGAGATTGCCCAGCGCCATGGCGATCATGATCGTGCCGATGATGATGGTCCATACGATCTGGGAGGAACTGAAATAGGGGGCCAGCAGGCGGCTCGCGCCGAGCTCCACCGCCATGACGGACATGCCGGCGAAAAACTCGGTCAGGTAGAGATAAAATTTGTTTTTGAGTATGGGACGCATGGGGTCACTCCTTTGGAACGGCGGGGAGGGCTCACTTGAGGATGATCCCGCAGATCTGATCGACCTTTTCGAGCGGCAGATCGGCGTACATGGGCAGCGTCAGGACCCGGTCGGCGATGTGCGCGGCCACGGGGGTGTCCTTGGGGTCGAAGCCGGGCTTGCCGCGGTAACATTCAAAGGCGTTGGTGAGCGGGTAGAAGTACTTGCGGGCGTAGATGTCCTGCTCCGCCAGGCGGGCATAGACCTCGTCGCGGGTGTACTGGAAGCCGTCGAAAACGACGGGATAGTAGGCGTAGTTGAAGCGTACGTTTTCGGGGATGCGGTTGATCTGCAGGCCCGGAACACCGGCGAGCCGCGCGTCGTAGCGCTCGGCGACGAGCCTGCGCTTTTCGATCTCCGCGTCCAGATGCCGCAGGTTGCACAGGCCCATGGCCGCGCAGAACTCGTTCATCTTGGCATTGCCGCCCACATAGGGCGTGGATTCCGGCCCGTGGATGCCGAAGTTCTTCAGGTCGCACAGGCGCTGCAGCATCTCCGCGCTGCGCACGCAAACCGCGCCGCCCTCGATGGTGTTGAAGACCTTGGTCGCGTGGAAGGAGAACATGGCAGCGTCCCCGAACGCCCCGGCGCTGACGCCGTCCCGCTCGACGGCGAAGGCGTGGGCAGCGTCGTAGATGACGGGCAGGCCGTGCCTCTTCGCGACGGCATCGATGGCGTCCACGTCGCAGAGGTTGCCGTAGACGTGCACGGGCAGGATGGCGACGGTTTTATCCGTGATGAGCGCCTCGAGCTTCGCCGGGTCCATCGTGAAGGTCGTGGGGTCGATGTCGCAGAACACCGGCTTGCAGCCGCAGCGCACGATGGCGTGCGTCGTGGAGGCAAAGGTGAAGGGCGTGGTGATGATCTCCCCGTGCAGGTCAAAGGCCTCGATCACGTTTTCCAGCGCCAGATGGCCGTTGGTAAAGAGCGTCAGATAGTCGCAGCCGAGGAGCTTTTGAAGCTCCGCCTCCAGCGTCTTGTGCTTGACGCCCATGTTGGTCAGCCAGCGGCTGTCCCAGAGCTCGCGGATCTCTTCACAGTATTCCGCAAAGTCCGGCATGGACGAGCGGGTCACATTGATGGTAGCCATGTTACATTCTCCAATCCAGAAGACTCTCCACCATGTCCAGATCGAACACGGGGATGCCGCAGCTCTCCTTTACCCGCCTGCGCTCGGCAAAGGAGTCGTCGATAAAAATGGAATCCGGCCCGATGAAGCGGGTCTTGTCGTCGTCACGGCCGAGGCGGATGATCTCGTCGAAGAGGGCGGGCGAGATCGCGAAGCGCTCGAGATCGGGCAGCAGCTCCGTGTCGTGCCGGGAGAGCAGGACGACGCGCTTACCCTTGTTTCGCGCCTGATAGAGAAAACCGATCAGCTCGCTGTTGACCTTCCCGTCCACGATCAGCGTGTCGTCAAAGTCAACATAGACGTTCTCATACGAGATGTCCGTCGAAAAGCGGCTGATGAAGGCGCGGTCGAGCAGCTCCTCGTTGTCGTTGCCCAGCAGCTCCACGTCGAAGCCCCAGTGGTTGTAGAGCGTCAGCAGCGGGAGGTTATAGCCGAGGTTGCGCGTTGCGCCCATGGTGCCGGCCACGCGGGGCGCGGCCTCCATCAGGCGATAGTCCCCTGCGGCGTTCTCTTTCAGCTGGAAGAACCACGCGCCGTTGAAGGACAGGCGGCGGTTCAAATCCTCCGCAATGGCGCGGATGCGCGCGTCCGCCGGGAAGGGGCGGGTGCGTACGGCGATGCCCGCGCGGATGCGGTCGCGGCTGCGGGGAGAGACCAGGCGCAGCGCGCCGTGCCGGTCGGTGAAGCAGTCCACGGTGAACTCCTCGCCTGGAAGATACTCGCAGATCGCGTAGTCCGTACCGTCGGCGAGCGCCTCATCCAGCGCCTCGCGGCTGTCGATGCGCCGGGCCCCCTGGGAGCCCTGCCCCACGGCGGGCTTGAGGAAGACCGGGTAGGCGGGCACCTCCTCCGCGCGCGTCCAGCTCCGGGGCAGATAGTCGGCCCCGGCGAGGAAGGCGTAGGTCCGGTTCTTGTCGCGGCAGATCTCCACCGTCTCGGGATCGGACGTGACGACCTTCGCGTGCAGCGCGCCGCGCGCCCGCGTCAGGGTCAGCAGGGCGCTGTCGTGGGCGGGATAGATATAGTCGATGGCGTTTTCGTCGATGATGCGGTTGAGCGCGTCGATGAGGGCCGGATCGTCCGCGAAGGGTAGGCCCTCAAAGCAGCGCTCGAACACGAATTCCGCGTGGCAGGGCACGCTGGTCGCGCCGAAGAGGCGGACGAATTTGGACCGGCGCAGGGCCTGGTGGATCTCAAAGGCGATCTCCGTCCCCGCGGGAAAGACCAGAACGTTCTTTTTATCAGCCATTGTCGCTTGCCTCCTCGCCGCGGCGGAGCAGTTTTCGGAGCATGGAGAGGATCAGCTCGAAGCTGTCGAGCTTCATAAGCTTTGAGCCGAGCACGTAGACGCCGACGCCCAGCGGGATCTGAAGGAGCAGCGTGAGCGCGTCGGACAGACCCATCAGCGTGACGGGCCAGACGGCGGCCGCCATCACGAGACTCAGCCCCAGCACGGGCAGCACGTCCCGGAGCTGCTGCCGGTAGGGATAGCCGAGCAGCCGGCGGTTGGGCCAGGCGTTGATGAACAGGGAGGCCACGCCGCAAAAGAGCTGCCCCAGCGCCATCGCAAAAACGCCGATGCGCACCGTGACGAGCAGCACCGCCGTCTCCAGCACCTTTTTGATCACCTCGAGCCGCAAAAACACGTCGCTGCGGCCCACGGCCTTGATGGCGTTAAGGTTTGCCGTGTGCAGGGGGAAAAAGGCGTAGTAGATGCAGAAGATCTGCAGGAAGGGCACGCAGGGCAGCCACTTTTCCGTCAGCAGCAGGCGCACGAGCGGCCCGGCGCAGACGGCGAGCCCCGCCATCAGCGGCATCATCACATAGCTGCTGGTGCGGATGGCGCGGCGCGTCATCTCCCGCAGGGCGTCGATGCGGTCCTGCGCGTCGGACAGCACCGGCAGCAGTACGCTGTCGATGGAGTAGTTGATGTTCTCGACGACCAGATTCGGCAGATGATTGCCGCGGTCGAAGAAGGCGAGGTCCTCGTCGGTGTAGCGCACGCCGATGACCAGCGGATAGATCTTCAGATACACGGTGTCCAGAAGCTGCGCCCCGAGAAGCTTCCAGCCGTAGCGGAGCAGGCCGCGGAGCCGCTCGAGCGAGAAGAGCCGCTTCGGCCGCCAGCCGACCGTGAACCACAAAATGACCGTGTTGACCGCGACGTTACTCAGCTGCTGCGCGACCAGCGCCCAGACCCCGAAGCCCCGGAGGGCCATGCCGATGCCCAGCGCCGCGGAAAAGAGCGTGCCGCCGAGGGTGGCGAAGAAAAAGCGCTTGAACTGCAGCGTCTTGGACACGTAAGCCTGCTGCACGTTCTTGACGCCCGCCACCACCAGCGTCAGCCCCAGCACGCGCAGGATCGGCGTGAGCCTCGCGTCGTGGTACATGCGCGCGATCAGCGGCGCGAAGAGGAAGAGCAGCGCGTAGAGCAAGACGCCGAAGCTCAGGTTGAACCAGAACACCGAGGAGAAGTCCAGATCATCCGGGTCCTTCTTCTGGATCAGGGCGTTGGCCATGCCGCTGTCCACAAAGACCAGGAGGATCGCGGTGAAGACCGCCACCTTGGTGATCGGCCCGTACTCCGCCGGGTCGAGGATGCGGGCCAGAACCACCGTGACCGCGAAAGACACCAGCTGCGCCCCGCAGCGCTCAAAGAAACGCCATATTAAATTGGAGACGACTTTGGCTTTCATTCAGTCCAGATATCCTTTGCGTTTTCTATACCAGCGGTGCAGATGGGGAAAGGCCCGCTTGAGCGCCGTGCTGACGCGGCGCGTGATCCCCATGCGCCGGTGGATCTCATCATAGGGCGCCCGGACCATCTCGTCCACTCTGCCCTCGATATACAGCAGCTCGTATTCCCGCTCGAGGATCACGGCGTCGGTCTGCAGGCGCTGCGCGGCGTCGGCGTGCGGCCGGACGGCGCGGAGCATGGCCAGCTCCCCCTGGATAAAGCGCTTGAGCTTGGCGTAGTGTCGGTCCACGCCGCTGCTCCAGGCGCTGGAATTGCTGCCGATGCGGTAGAGGGACATCGGCCGGTCGAGAAAGCGGACCTTCCCCTTCATCGTCAGCCACACGCCCACCGCGTAGTCGGTGAAGCCGTAGGAGAAGGCGACGTTGCGAAAGTCGGGGGGGTTCACGATATACTCCCGCCGGGCAATGATGGAGCTGGTGTGGAAGGCGTGGGACATGCCGCGGATCACCTGGGAGAAGGGGATGTCGCGGTCGCCGCTCTGCTCAAAGAGTATCTTGTCCGGGGCGCTGCCGTCGGTATAGTGGGCCGTGGTGTTGTGCACGCAGGCGCTGTAGTCCGGGTGCGCGTCCAGAAAATCGACCTGCCGCTGGAGCTTCGTCGGGTCCGTCCAGCAGTCGTCCCCCTCGCAGGCGGCCAGATACTGCCCGCGCGCGGCGGGGAAGAGCAGCGCGTCGTAGAGGTTGACGCCCTGGGAATACAGGTTCCTCTCCTGCAGGAAGGGGCGCACGATCTCCGGGTACTTTTCCGCGTACTCGCGGATGATGTCGGCGGTGCCGTCGGTGGAGGCGTCGTCGCTGACCAGGATCTCAAAGGGAAAGTCGGTCCGCTGCGTCACAAAGCTCTCCAGCGCCTGCCGGATATAGGGCTCATGCTGATAGGCGGTGCATAGGACGGATACTTTGATCTCCATGCTGCCCTCCTGTCCATAATTATTCATATTATTATACTGCCAAAGCGTGCAGAATGCAAACAAAAAGACGCGGGCGGCCATTTGGCCGCCCGCGTCTCAGACTGTAGACAAACCCATGCTGCCGAAGTTTGACACGCATGGGGAGAGCGCGAGAGGGGATTGGTTATTCCCTCTCGCGATTGATATACTCAA
>CACYXC010000024.1 GCA_902778285.1 Oscillospiraceae bacterium
GATGGCCGCCTACAACAAGAGCCTGGGCCGCTTCCATCTGGATGGCATCGCCCCGGCCCGCCGCGGCGTGCCGCAGATCGAGGTCACCTTCGACATCGACGCCAACGGCATCGTGAACGTCTCCGCCAAGGACCTCGGCACCGGCAAGGAGCAGCACATCACCATCACCGCCTCCTCCAACATGTCCAAGGAGGACATCGACAAGGCCGTCAAGGAGGCCGAGATGTACGCCGCCGAGGACGCCAAGCGCAAGGAAGAGGTCGACACCCGCAACGAGGGCGACCAGATGGTCTACCAGACCGAGAAGACCATCCAGGAGCTGGGCGACAAGCTGGATCCCGCCGAGAAGAGCGAGGTCGAGGCGAAGCTCAATTCCCTCAAGCAGGCCCTCACCGGCTCCGACACCGCCGCCATCAAGGCCGCGACCGAGGAGCTGAAGCAGGCCTTCTACAAGCTCAGCGAGAAGATGTACCAGCAGGCCAATCCGCAGGGCGGCCAGGGCTTCGATCCCAGCCAGTACCAGCAGGGGCCCCAGGGCGGTCAGCCCGGCGGTCAGGATTACTACGACGCCGACTACACCGTCGTGGACGACGATAAGAAGTAAAACAGCTTCAAACTGTTCAGTCCCACGGGGACTGAACAGTTTGAGGAGATCCTTGCGCTTATCGCACACGGCGCACGAGAGACGCGCCCTGTTTGGTCGGCGCAAGGCCTCGCAGCGCTCGGCTTGAGGTGTTTTTGTCGAGGCAAAGCCCCGTCAAAAACGGATACCTGTTTCTTTTTCGCGTGCGCGCGAAAAATCAGAGGGGAACGCCCCTCCGAACTCCCCCAAAGAGCAGGCGAGGCAACGGCGACAGGAATCTTTCCAATCCTCTCTTTCACAATAACCCTGCCTTTGAGGCGAGGATTATCCTCGCCTCATTGGTGTGTATTCCCCTGTCATGCTGAGATTCTTCGCTTCGCTCAGAATGACACGATCTGAAAAGCACGGCGTTCTTCCGCAGAAGTGAAAGTACCCGCGGAACGACGAGGAGACCATATGGCAGAAAAACGCGATTACTACGAGGTGCTCGGCGTCGATAAGAGCGCCACGCAGGACGAGATCAAAAAAGCCTTCCGCAAGATCACCAAGGCCAACCACCCGGATCTGCACCCGGGCGACAAAGAGTGTGAAGAGCGCTTCAAGGAGGCAAACGAAGCCTACGAGGTCCTCTCCGACGAGGACAAGCGCAGGAAGTACGACCAGCTCGGCCACGCGGCCTTCGACCCCAACGCCGGCTACGGCGCCGGCGGCTTCGAGGGCTTCGGCGGCTTCGGCGATCTGGGCGATATCTTCGGGGACATCTTCGGCGGCTTCGGAGGCTTCGGCGGCCAGACCCGCAGCCCCAACGCCCCCCGCCGCGGCGACAATGTGCGCGTGAGCGTGAACATCTCCTTTGAGGAGGCGGCCTTCGGCTGCGAAAAGGAGATCACCGCGCCGCGCGTGGAGGCCTGCCCCGACTGCAAGGGCAACGGCTGCGCCCCCGGCACCACGCCGGAGATCTGCCCCGACTGCAAGGGCACGGGCACCGTACGCACCACCCAGCGCACGCCCTTCGGCGCCATGCAGTCCACTTCCCCCTGCTCCAAGTGCCGCGGCACGGGCAAGATCATCCACCAGCCCTGCAAGACCTGCCGGGGTATGGGCAATATCCGCCGCCAGCACAAGATGACCGTGAAGATCCCCGCCGGCATCGACGACGGGCAGAGCATCTCCCGCCAGGGCTACGGCAACGCGGGCGTAAACGGCGGCCCCGCCGGCGATCTGCTCATCAACGTGATCGTGCGGCCGCATCCGATCTTCGAGCGTGACGGCAACTCCGTCGTCATGGAGCAGGAGATCAGCTACGCGCAGGCCACGCTCGGCGCGGAGGTCGAGGTCCCCACGCTTGACGGCAAGGTCAAGCTCAACATACCCGAAGGCACGCAGCCCGGCGCGGTCTTCCGGCTTCGCGGCAAGGGCATCCCCTACCTGCGCGGCGGCGGCCGGGGCGATCAGTTCGTCTCCGTCAAGGTCGGCATCCCCCGGAACCTGACCTCGTCCCAGAAGGAGCTGCTGCGGCAGTTCGCGGCCTCCATGGGCGAGTACGACAGCGGCGGCAAGTCGGGCATCTTCGGCAAGAAAAAGAAATAACACGATCCGTATAACAAAAAGGATGATCCTGCGTATAATCACAGGATCATCCTTTTTTCCTTCTTCGGGAGCATCCCGGCTTATTCGGGAAAAGAAAGCCGGATCGTCAGCCGCCCGTCGGTCAGGCTCGCCGAGACGCTGCCGCCCATGCGCTCCGTAAGCGTCCGGGAGATCGCAAGGCCGAGCCCGGTGGACTTTCGCGCGGAATCGACGGTGAAGAAGCGGTCGAACAGGCGGCCCACCTCGACCTCGCTGAGCGCGGAGGCCGCGTTTTCAAAGCAGATCGTCCCGTCTGCGGACAGGGTGACACGCAGGTCGCCGTCGCTGTATTTGGCGGCGTTGGAGAGCAGGTTGGAGAAGATCCGCATCAGCGCGGCGCGATCCAGCGTTCTCTGTACCTCTGTCTCCGGAAGGGAGATCTCCGGCGTGATGCCGCGCTCCTTCAGCATCGTATAGGCCGCGGCGAAGCTCTCCTGCAGGGCGGCGCTGAGGGACAGGACTTCGGGATGCATCTGCTCGTCCTCCGAGGAGACCAGCGAGTAGCGGAACAGCTCCTCGCAGAGCGAGCGCATGGCCTCGGCCCTCTCTCCGATGACCGCGACGTAGCGGGCGGCGTCCGGTGACAGCTCCTCCCGCTCCAGCAGCTCCACATAGCCGCAGATCGCCGTCAGCGGCGTGCGCAGATCATGCGAGACGTTGACGACCGCGTTTTTCAGTTCTCTGTCGCCGCTCAGGTATGCGTGGCGCTGTTCCCGCAGCTCACGCAGCGCGGCGTTGAGCCCGGCGGCGCATCTTCGGACATAGGGATCGCGCGAGGAGAGGCGGATGAGTCCGTTGCTCTCCTCCGCGATATTCTGCGCGAAGAACGCCCGCAGCTCGTCCAGGCTCCTGTGGAGCGCGGCGAGCCGCACGAGCAAAAGCAGCGACAGCAGCGCGAGCGCGCCGCAGAGGAGCCAGGGCAGCATAGCATCACATCATTTCAGTTCTTTTTTCCGGAAGCCCAGCAGGCCGGCCCCGGTCGTCAGCAGGAAGAATAGTGCGGACTGCAGCGGGAAGCGGGCGACGCGCTCCGCTTCCATGTTGCTCAGCATCGAGCCCTGTCCCGTCGGCAGGAAGTCCACGAGCCACTCAAGGACCGCCCGTTTCCAGCCTCCCACATAGGCGGGGTTGCGGTACGGCTCCGACCAGACCGGCTCGCCGTTGACAAAGTCGACCACGTCCCTTGCGATCTCCGCCTGAGAAAGAGCACGCTCCAGGCCTCCGCTGATAAAGATCATGGCGAAGAACACGGCGATGCAGGCGAGGAGCGCGTATGCCCGGCTGGAAATCAGCAGGGACAGCATCACGTACAGCGACACAACTCCCATCACGCAGCACACAGAGGCGAGAACGCAGCGGGCAAAATGCGGGAGATCCATGCCGATACGCCCGTGGGTGGCAAAGGCCTGCAGGGCATAGGCCGCCGCGCAGACGGCGGCGAGGCAGAGGGCGCTCAGCAGGCAGACGAGCAGATCGGAAAGGTAGATCCCGCTGCGCCGGTGGCCGGCGATCAGCTTGTTGCGAATCGTCCCGTCGTGCGTATCGACGCCCAAAAACAGCGGCACAAACGCGGCGAGGATCATGGCGTGCACCATCGTCGCCTGAAACAGGGCCTCGTCGATCGCCCAGCCCTGCGAGGGGTCGCAGATGCGCCCGGCCTCGCTCAGCTCCGCGCGGAACGGCGGGATCGTCAGCAGGGCGGCGAGGGCGAGCGTCACCCAAAAGAGCCAGGATTTCCGCAGCCTCATCCAGTCGGCGGAAAGCAGATTCGTCATGCCCGCTCACCTCCCACCAGATTCAGATAGTAGCTCTCGAGGCTCTCGTCCCGCTCCTGCAGGCCGATGAGCTCGCAGTTTTGTTTTTTCAGCGCTTCCACCAGCCGGGAGACGTTCGGTCTGGCATAGATGTCCGCCGTTGTTTGGGAAAGGATCTCGTACTCCACATGCTCGTCGTCCAATACGCGGGCGAGCGCCCGGGTATCGCTGACCTCCACGCGCAGGCATTTCCGGCAGGCGGCCTCCAGATCCCCGGCGCTGAGCTCTTTCACGAGCCTGCCCCGGTCGATAAAGCCGTACCAGGAGGCCAGGCGCGAAAGCTCGTCCAGATTATGGCTTGAAATGAGGACTGTGATCTGCCGCTCGCGATTGAGCCGTAGGATCAGCTCGCGGATCTCGATGATGCCCTGCGGATCAAGCCCGTTGATCGGCTCGTCCAGCAGCAGGAAATCCGGATCGCCCGCGAGGGCGACGGCGATGCCGAGGCGCTGGCGCATGCCGAGCGAGAACTGCCGCGCCTTTTTCTTCCCCGTGTCCGAAAGCCCCGTCAGCTCCAGCAGCTCCGGGATCCCCTCTTCGCTCGGAAGGCCGAGGACCCGGTACTGCAGTTTCAGATTCTCCTCCGCCGTCATCTCCCCGCAGATCGCGGGCGCCTCCACCACCGCGCCGATCCGTCGGCGGGAATTGCGGATCTCGGGGTCGCGGCCGTCTCTCCCGTACAGGCGGAAGCTGCCGGATGAGGGCCGCTGCAGTCCGCAGACCAGACGGATCAGGGTCGTTTTGCCGGCCCCGTTTTTGCCGACGAAGCCGTAGATCGCGCCCTTCGGGACGTGCATATCCAGCCCGTCCAGGGCCTTGAAGCGGCCGTAGCGCTTGGACAGGGCATCCGTCGAAAGAACATAGTCCATATGGGATTCCTCCTCTCTGTGATGCCCTCAGCTTAGCGCGGAACGGTTCAGAAAGCGGAAAAGGCAAGTGTCAAGAAATGGTTGAGATTTTTACTCCGCCATCTTGAAGCCGATGCCCCACACGGCCTCGATATATTCCCTGTCGCTCAGCTCCCGGAGTTTCCGGCGCAGGTTGCTGACATGCGTTTTCAGCGAGCTCTCCGTGCAGTCGGGCGTATCCGCGCCGATGCGGTCCAGAAGCTGCGCCTTGGTGATGACCTGCCGGGGGTTTAGCATCAGGAGCTTCAAAATGGCAAACTCCGTCCGGGTCAATCGGGCGTCCTGTCCGTTGATCGCCGCCGTGCGGCTGTTCAGGTCCAGTCGGAGATCGGCGTGCTGAAGGATCTCCTGTTCCGCCCCGTCCGCATGCCGGAGCTGTACGGCAATGCGCGCGAGCAGCTCGCGGATGTCGAAGGGCTTCGTCACATAGTCCGCCGCCCCGCGCAGCAGCATCCCGACCTTGTCGTCCACATCTACCTTCGCGCTGACGACGATCACGGGGACGCCCTTCAGATGCGGCAGCACCTCTTCCCCGCTCAGGCCGGGCAGCATCATGTCCAGCAGGACCAGATCGGGTCTCGTCTGCCGGAGCAGCAGCACCGCCTCCGTCCCGGAATACGCCCGCAGGACAGCATAGCCCTCTTTTGTCAGGGCTTCTTCCAGCAGATTCCCTATGCTCGGATCATCGTCTACGATCAGTATCGTTGCCATGGTATTTTCTCCTGTTCAGCAGAAGCCGCGGAAGAAGTCGCACTCGTCGCGGTTGCACTGCGCGGCGTCGGCCGAGTACATGTTGCAGTGGAACACATGGCCGAGCACGTGGTCCCTGTCGCCGTAATATCTGTATACCACAGGCACGCCCAGGCTCTCCAGCTTCCTGACCATCGGCGGGGCAGCCTGCGCCAGGAAGTCGCCCTCCGCCGTCATGATCACAGCGGGCGGGAACTTGTCCGTCACATGGCGGATCGGGCTGATCCTTCTCAGCTCCTCATCCGTCCCCTTGTCGGGCAGCAGATCGGCCATGAGGCGCGCGGTGTGATCCTTCTTCGACTCGATCCGGATCTCGTACACGCCGCAGTTGAGGGCCACCGCCGTCGGCGCGAAGCCCGCCGGGGCGCGGAAGGGGTATTGGGCCGCATAGTCCGGGTTCGTGCACAGGCAGCAGAAGAGCGACAGGAGATGCGCGCCGGCGCTGTCGCCCACGCCGAAGACGTGTCCGGTATCGAAGCCGAAGCGCTCCGCGTTGTCCAGCACCCAGGCAAAGACGCTGTTGGTATCTTCCAGCTGGGAGGGATACTTGAACTTCGGCGCGAGGCGGTAGGTGAAGTTCACCACCGCGAAGCCGTGCTGCGCGAGACTCATGCAGTAATACTGGTAGCGCTCCTTGTCGCCGTAGACCCAGGCGCCGCCGTGGACGCTGACGATCACGGGCAGCTTGCCGCCCGCGCCTTTGGGGCGATAGACGTCCAGCACGTTCCGGCGCCGGTTCGGACCGTATACGATGTCGTCATAGCGGACGATGTCCGCCGGGGTCGTAAGGCCCGCGTCGCGCTTTTCGTCCCCGCGCCTGAAGACCGCGCGCACGAGCATACTGGTGATGGACATACGGATCCCTCCCGGTGATTCTTGGTTTTAACAATTATACCCGCTCGAAAAAGCGATTGCAAGCGCTGCGCGCAGCGGGTATAATGGGCACATCGAAGGATACATCGGATGCGGAGCTCTGCGCGGCACAAGCCGCGAAATCGGATTTGCATAAAGGCGGAGGGATCTTATGCAGTACAGGAAGACGATCAAGCTCAAAAACGGAAAGAGCTGTATCATCAGAAACGGCGCCGTGCAGGACGCGCCGGCCGTGCTCGAAAACTTCATCCTGACGCACGGGCAGACCGATTTTCTGGCGACCTATCCGGAGGAGAACCGCTTCACCCTCGAGCAGGAGGAGGCGTTTTTGAAACGCAAAGAGGAGCACGCACGCGAGGTCGAGCTCGTGGCCGAGGTCGACGGTGTGATCACCGGCACGGCGGGGGTCGACTGCATCAGCAATGCCGAGAAGATGCGGCACCGCGGCTCCTTCGGCATCAGCGTCGACCGGGCCTGGTGGGGGCTCGGCATCGGGCGCGCGCTGACGGAGGCCTGCACCGAGTGCGCAAAAGCGGCGGGCTTTTCTCAGCTGGAGCTGGATGTCGTCGCGGCAAACACCGCGGCGCTGCGGCTTTATGAGAGCGTGGGCTTTGTCGAATACGGCAGGAATCCGAGAGGCTTTCGCTCGCGGGAGAAGGGCTGGCAGGAGCTTGTGCTCATGCGGCTGGCGCTCGCGGAATGAGTGTGCGGCGTGAAAGACGCCGGCCTCTGAATAACAGCAACCGGAGTGTGTGTACGTTTGTGCACTACACTCCGGTTGTTTTATGTTCTCTCGTTTTATGCGATGTGGCCCTTGGCCTTGATGACCTCGATGACCTGATCGACGTACTTCTCGCAGAGCTCATCGCTCTCGGCCTCGACCATGACGCGGATGACGGGCTCCGTGCCGCTCTCGCGCACGAGGATGCGCCCGGTGTCGCCCAGCGCGTCCGCGACCGCCTTCACCGCGGCCTGCACGTCCGGGTCGTTCTGCGCCGCGGGCTTGGACTTGACGCGCACGTTCTTCAGGACCTGCGGGTAGAAGACCACGGGGGCCGCCAGCTCGCTCATGGGCTTCTCCTTGGCAAGCATCACTTCCATGAGCTTGAGGCTCGTCAGGATGCCGTCGCCGGTGGTCTCGTACTTGAGGAAGATCGTGTGTCCGCTCTGCTCGCCGCCGAGGCGGTTGCCGGTCTTGACCATGTTCTCATAGACGTACTTGTCGCCGACCTTGGTCTTCTCGTACTCGATGCCCACCTTGTCGAGGGCCTTGTAGAGGCCGAAGTTCGACATGACGGTGGTGACGACCTTGTTGTTGAGGAGCTTGCCGCGCTCCTTCATGTACAGGCCGTAGATGTACAGCGTGTGGTCGCCGGTGACGACATTGCCCTTCTCGTCCACGCAGAGGCAGCGGTCGGCGTCGCCGTCGTAGGCAAAGCCGACGTCCAGGCCCTTGTCCACCACGAACTTCTGCAGGTGCTCGATATGCGTCGAGCCGCAGTCGGTGTTGATGTTGTAGCCGTCCGGCTCCGCGTTCATGACATAGGTCTTCGCGCCGAGCGCGTCGAACACGGCCTTCGCGATCTGCCAGGCGGCGCCGTTTGCCACGTCCAGGCCCACCTTCACGTCCTTGAAGCTGTACTTCGACATGGAGATCAGGTGCCCGATATAGCGGTTGCGGCCGGCCACATAGTCCACGGTGCGGCCGATCTGCTCCCGCTCGGCAATGGGGATCTCGATCTTGCCGTCGATGTACTCCTCGACCTTGAGGATGGTCTCCTCGTCCATCTTCTCGCCGCTGCCGCTCAGGAGCTTGATGCCGTTGTCGTAGTAGGGGTTGTGGGAGGCGGAGATCATGATGCCGCAGTCGAAGTCGTCCACGCGGGTGATCCAGGCCACGGAGGGCGTGGTGGTCACGTGCATGATATAGGCGTCCGCGCCGGAGGCCATGAGGCCCGTGCACAGCGCGTACTCGAACATGTAGGAGGAGCGGCGGGTGTCCTTGCCGATGACGACCCGGGCCTTCTTGCCCAGACGCGCGCCGTAGTACCAGCCGAGGAAGCGGCCGATCTTGATGGCGTGCTCATAGCTCAGGCCCTTGTTCGCCTCGCCGCGAAAGCCGTCCGTGCCGAAGTATTTGCCCATGCTTACAGCCTCTCCTTCCGCTCGATGTCGAGGAAGTACTTGTAGGTGTCCACGGTCAGCTCGCCGCAGGCGGCCTCGTCGCAGGCGATGATGGCGCCGTTGTGCATCTGCAGGGCGGAGCAGGTCCACTTGTGGCTGACGTTGCCCTCCACGGTCGCCGCGAGGGCGCGGGCCTTGTTGTGGCCGGAGATGAGGACCAGGACTTCCTTGGAATCGGTCACGGTGCCGATGCCGACGGACAGGGCCTGGGCGGGGACCTTCTCGGGGTCGCCTCCGAAGAAGCGGGAGTTGACGATGCGGGTGTCGGTGGTCAGGTCGCGCACGCCGGTGCGGGACGTGAGGGAGGTGAAGGGCTCGTTGAAGGCCAGGTGGCCGTCCACGCCGATGCCGCCCATGAAGAGGTCGATGCCGCCGTAGGAGGCGATCTTCTCCTCGTAGCGGGCGCACTCGCCCTCGGGGTCGTCGGTCATGCCGTTGAGGATGTTGATGTTCTCGGGCTTCATGTCGACCAGGTGGTCGAAGAGGTTGTCGTGCATGAAGTACCAGTAGCTCTGGTCATGCTCGTGGGGCAGGCCCAGGTATTCGTCCATGTTGAAGGTGACGACGTTGGCAAAGCTCAGCTCGCCCGCCTGATTCATACGCACCAGTTCCCTGTACACGCCGATGGGGCTGGAACCGGTGGGCAGCCCCAGCACGAAGGGGCGCTCTTCCTTGTGGGCCTTGATCTTTGCCGCGATGTAATCGGCCGCCCACTTGCACATTTTCTCGTAATTGTCCTGAATCACAACACGCATGGTAAGTTTCTCCTTTTCAAATCATTATTCCTTATAGGCTCCCCTGTGTAAGGGGAGCTCCCGCGAAGCGGGCAAGGGGTCGATTATGTCCCTTTTCCTCTGTCATTCTGAGGAGCTTCGGCGACGAAGAATCTCACGAGATCCTTCGCTGCGCTCAGGATGACAGTTTAGTATTTTTCCACGATGTCGCCGCTGTTCTTGTAGATACAGTTTTCGGGGACCACGCCGCGCACGCAGGAAGTCGGGTAGACGTTGCTGTGCCGGCCGATCACCGTGCCGGGGTTGCAGACGCTGTTGCAGCCGACTTCCACATAGTCGCCCAGCATGGCGCCGAATTTCTTAAGGCCGGTCTCGATCTGCTCTGTGCCGTTGTGCACCACGACGAGCTTCTTATCGCTCTTGACGTTCGAGGTGATGGAGCCCGCGCCCATGTGGCTGTAATAGCCGAGGATCGAATCACCCACATAATTATAATGCGGGGTCTGCACGTGGTCGAAGAGGATCACGTTTTTCAGCTCCACAGAGTTTCCGACCACGCAGTTGGCGCCGACCAGGGCAGAGCCCCGGATAAAGGCGCAGTGGCGCACCTCGGTCTCGGGCCCGATGATGCAGGGGGCGCCGAGATAAGCCGTGGGGAAAATCTTCGCCGTCCTATGCACCCAGACGTGCTCGGAGAGCTCCTCATAGTCCTCCCCCAGCGTGGGGCCGAGGGCCAGGATCAGGTCCTTGATGCCCTTGAGCGCCTCCCAGGGATAGGTGAAGCCGCGCAGATAGTCCGCCGCCAGCGTGTGGTCAAGATCGTAAAGATCCGATATTGTATACATTGGATTCTATGCCTCCGTTGCTTTCAGCTTGCTCAGCAAGGGGAGCGATGAGGAAATCTCTGTTACAGTGTTGATTCTGCTTTTTGCCCTTCCTCTGACGACCCGCTCCGGCCGCGGCAGCATCCGCCGAGTTTTTCGATCGCTGCCGACCTCGTCAACCGATCACGGTCCTGGCGCTAATAACCGCCCCCTCCTCCCGGGGAGCATGCTATTTTACATGCGGCGGCCACAGGGCTGAGCACGGTTCGGCTGCCGTATTCCAAAATATTGTAGCACAGCTTTCCGTTTTTTTCAATTTACCGCCCGTGCAGCGCCGCATTTTTGTTCTCAATCCACGAAATCGCGCGCACTGTCACGAAAAAATCCGGCCTTTTGCCGATGCGGCAAAAGGCCGGAGACCTGTTGTCAGGGATCAGTGGAAGCGATCCAGCTGCCGGTAAAACTCGGACAGCTGCTCGTTGATGCGGCGGCGCTCCTCCGTGAGCTCATTGCGCAGCTCCTCGACGTTGCTCTCGATGCTATCCCGGAACTGCCTCTGCAGCTCGCGGCGGCGCTCCAGCAGGCTCTGCAGCTGCATGGCGGAGCGGATCTGCTGCTGCACCTCGCGGCTGCGGTTGAGCGCGTCCATCCAGCCGGCCATGCCGTGGAAGAAATCGTCGGTCAAGCCGTCGTGCTTCGGATAGCGGCCCATGCGGTAGTTCTCGATCACAACGCCGTAGCGTTCATAGGCGTTCTTCACGGCGCTCTCCCAGGAGATATAGATCTCCCGCTGGGCGCCCTCGCCCACCCGGCGCATGCTCCCGGGCGCACCGAGGAGCTCGCGGAGCTTTGCCGCCATTGAGGCGGCTTTTTCCTCGATCAGCAGGCCGCTGACGCCGTCGCGCACGTCCTCGGCGGCGCAGCTGCCCGCGACGAGCACGCTGCCGAGGCCGCAGGCCGCCGCCTCGCGCACGACGAGGCCGTTGGTGTCAAAGGTCGAGGGGAAGAGGAAGAGGTCGGCCCGGCAATACCAGGCGCGGATGCGCTCGCGGTCGCGGATCGGGTCGGAGAAGAGCACCCTGCCGTCAAGCTGCAGCTGTCTCGTATAGGCCACGATCTCCTCCTTGTCGCCGCCGCCGCCGACGAAGACCATGCGGAAGTCCCGCCCCTCGTCGGCGAGCATTTTGAGCGCGTCGAGGATGATGCGGATGCCCTTGTACCACATCATGCGGCCCACGAACAGGAAGACCGGCAGCTTCTCCGGCAGATCGAAGCCGCCGGTGACCTCGGAGATCAGCTTCCCGTCCACGCGGCCGCGCGGGAAGTCCACGCCGTTGGGCATGACGCGGTACTCGCCCTGATAGCCGAGCTTGCGCAGGTTTTCCCCCGCGCCGTTCGAGACGGTCCAGACCTCGTCGCAGGCGGAGATGTTCTCGACCAGCAGCCGCGCCGCGCCCTCCTGCAGGAGCCTGGAGCGGACGGCGTTGGCAATGTCGATGTCGAACTTGGTGTGGTAGGTGAAGACCACCGGCACGTCGATCCTGTCGCGCAGGGAGCGGGCGAGCATGGTCGAGGTGATGGGACAGTGGCTGTGGATAATATCGAAGCGCGCGTCCTCCAGCTTCTTCATCAGCTCCGGTGAGAAGGGCAGGCCTGCGCGGTAGCCCACGAATTTGGTCATGTCCACGCTGGGATAGCGCAGGACCGGGAAGGGGTAGACGGAGTCGTCGGCCTCCGGGTAATACGGCGTGACCACGGTGGGGCTGCCGTACTCGCGGGCGATGATGTCCGCGTAATTGGTCACCGCGTTGGCCACGCCGTCGATGGCCGGCGGGAAAGAGTCGTTGATGAGACAGACATTGAGCTTGTCCATGCTGTACCTCCGTAATGGGTCGTATGCCATATGGTATTATATCCGATCCGCGCCGTTTTGCAAGTCAAAAGCGCCGATCTCCCCGCGCGGCGCGGTTCTCCCATATCTCCGTGTAATGTTTCCTTCTTCAACAGCGCCGTGCGACAGGCTTCTTGGAATTACATAATTATAATTATTTCACAATTATGTAAACTCAGGAGGCGGACTTATGGCTTTGGGAGAACAAGGGAAGCCGCTGGAGCTTCCGCGGGCGGCGGGCGTCAAAACGGATCGCCGCTTCTTCACGGCGGCCCACTGCTGCATCTATTTCACACTGGGCTTCGTGATGGCCTGCGCGCGGGTGCTGGAGGACGGCGCGCCCTTCGGGATGGCGCTGGCCGCGGCGGCCGGGCCGGGCATCAGCGGGGTGTCGGCCCTGCTGGGCGCCTCGCTGGGCTACCTGGGCGGCGGGCTGGAGTGGGGCGTGCGCTATGTGGCGGCCTCAGTGCTGGTGTACACGGTGGCCTTCGTGTTCCACGAGCTGCCGATTTACCGCAGGCCCTTCTTCATGCCCGCTGTCGCCGGAACCGTCATGGCCGCGACGGCCTGGCTGGGCGGCTATGCGCAGGCGAAGGACCTGCTGAGTCTGCTCTCCGCCCTGTTTTTAGAGAGCGCGCTGGCCTTCGGCGGGACATACTTTTTCCGGGAGGCGCTGGCAGGCACCGGCGGCGGCACCGAGGGCGGCGAGCTGCGGCACGGCGCGGCGGTGATGATCCTGCTGTCCTGCCTGCTGATGACGCTCTCGCGGCTGCTGCTGTTCGACACGGTCTCCGTCGGGCGGGTGCTGGCCCTGATCCTGGTGATGGCCTCGGCCATGAAGGGCGGGATGCTCAGCGGCGCGGCCGTGGGCACCGTGCTCGGCCTTGCGATGGACGCGGGCAATCCCGGCGCGCCGTTTTACACCATGGCCTATGCCCTGTCCGGCCTGCTCTCCGGCGTCTTCGGGCGGCACGGGCGCTTTGTCTTCGTCCTCTCCTTCATCCTCAGCGGGGCGCTGGCCGTGGTGGCCGCCTGGCAGACGGAGATCTACATCAGCGCCCTGTTCGAGACCTTCTGCGCCTCGGTGCTGTTTTTGCTGCTGCCGACGTTCTGGGTGGGGCGGCTGGGTCTGCTGCTGCAGTCCGCGGGGCGCGGCAGCGGGGAATCCGGGCTGCGGCGCTTCGCCGCGCGGCGCGTCCGGGAGATGAGCGAGGCCTACGGCGAGCTCTACGAGATCGTGCGCAGCGGCGTGGAGAGCACGGCCAACGACGAGAACGTGGCCAAGGTCTTCGACCGGGCGGCGGACGCGGTCTGCGTACGCTGCAAAAACAAGAACCAGTGCTGGAACGCGGACTATCTGGACACGCTCTCCGCCATGAACGACGCCACCCGCGCCATGGTGGAAAAGGGCAGTCTCGCGGCGGAGGACCTGCCGGGCCACTTCAGGGCCAAATGCACGGATCTGGGCGCCTTCGTCACCGCCGTCAACGGAGAGCTGCGCGCCATGGCCTACCGGCGGCAGCTGCGCAGCCGCCTGGCCGAAAGCCGGAGCCTCGCCTGGGGCCAGTATGCCGATATCGCCCAGGTGCTCGGGGACGTGGCCGGGGAGCTCGGCAGCATCAACGGCGCGGACCCTCTCGCCGAACGGCGGCTGCTGCGCTATCTGCGCGGGCTCGACATCGACGCGGAGGCCGCCGTCTATCGGGACGGCAGCGGGCGGCTGCACGCGGTCATCGAGAGCGGGCGGCTTTCGCCGCTGACGAAGGAAGCGGATTATCTGGAGAAGCTCTCGGCCGTGGTGGGGGTGCGCCTGTGCCGGCCGGAGGCTGAGACGGAGGGCAGCTCCCGCCTGACGCTACTGGAGGCGGAGCCGCTGGCGGTCTCGGTCGGCATCGCGGCGCTCAAAAAGCGCGGCGAGAAGGTCAGCGGCGACAGGGGCAGCTATTTCAAGACCGACGCGGGCGTGCTCTGCGTGCTGCTGTCCGACGGGATGGGCGCCGGGGACGAGGCCGCCCGGGACAGCGCCCGGGTGATCGGGATCCTGGAAAAATTCCTCCGCTCCGGCGTCGACCCGGCGGTGGCGATGAAGCTGCTCAACTCCGTCATGCTGCTGCAGAGCCCGGACTCCTGGGGCTACGCCACGGTGGATCTGATGTGCGTGGACCTCTTCAGCGGCGACGCCTGCTTCTACAAATACGGCGCGGCGCCCTCCTACGTCAAAAACGGCAAGAGCATCCGCCGCATCCGTGGCGAGAGCCTCGCGGTCGGCCTCTGCCCCGGCGACGGCAGCGGCATCGCGCCGGACGCCGTGCACATGCGTTTGCGCCCCGGGTCGCTGGCGGTGGTGGCGAGCGACGGGGTGCTGGCCGACGAGGAGGACGACTGGCTCAAGCCGCTGCTGGAGCAGGAGAGCGGCGACATGCGCGCGCTGGCGAAGCTGGTGCTGCGGGAGGCGGAGAAGCGCTTCGGCGCGTCGGACGACATGACCGTGGTCACCGTGCATGTGGAGGAGCGCGCATGAGACTGCGACTGAGGCTGCGCTCCCTGCTGCCGCGGCGGGAGCGAAGGCCGCCGGTCCGGGGCACCGTGAGCAATGTAATCGTGGTCAAGGCCCCGGCCCCCTGCTTCCGGGAAGCGCTGTTTATCCTGCGCGACGAGTATCTCAACGACGGGGTGCAGAGCCGGGAGGCGCTCCTTCGGCAGGCGCGGGAGGCCGCCGCGTCCTTTGCCGGACCCGCGAGCCCTCCCCCGCCCCGGCGTTTTCTCTGGCTGCTGCCGCTGCTGGCCGCGGCGGCGCTTCTGGCGCTGCGCCTGTGCGGCATGATATGAAGCAAGGTCCGCACCCGGAGGGGTGCGGACCTCAGGGTGTCGACAAAGTGTCGACACCCTGAGAATCAAAAATGAGAACTTTCGAAAAAGTTCTCATTTTTGAGAATATCAAACGCGAGAGGGAATACTAGGTTTGTCTACAGTCTGAGGTCCGCACCCGGAGGGGTGCGGACCTTGCAATGCATACAAAGGCTGAACAAGCCAAAACGGATTTGTCATTCTGAGGAGCGAGGCGACGAAGAATCCCACATATCGTTCAGAATGCGCGTTTATTTGAGATCTTTCGCTCCGCACTGCCCTGACAGGGACGGGACCTGGTTTTCTCGTAGGGACGGCTGTCAGCCGCCCGCGGGCATCGTGCGTGGTTAGACAGGCGGGCGAGCGATGCTCGCCCCTACGGGTGGGTCGATTCTCCGCTGTAGGGGCCGACGCCCTCGGCGGCGCGTCTGTTCATCTGCGTATCGCGTCGGCGGGCGCTTCGTGAAGCGCCCCTACGGGGAGGGGCGGTTCTCCGCGCGTTGAGCCGCCCTGTGTAAGGGGAGGTGGCCGAGCGGAGCGAGGTCGGAGGGATTGTTGTCCGCGTTTTTCTGTTTGCCCGCCCGTCTGTCAGCCCCTCAGTCACTTCGTGACAGCTCCCCTTGCACAGGGGAGCCTTTTTGCGGGACGTCCGGGAGGCCGTCCCCTACAGAGCTTTGTTCGTTCCCCCTCGCAGGGACGGGCATTGCCCATCCGCGGATATCGCGCGGGGACAGACAGGCATGACCCTTTTTCCGGCCGCTACTTGATCAGGAACAGATACTTCCGGCAGAAGGGGATCTTCGAGAGCGGCCAGATGATCAGGCCGCTGAGCCCCAGCGGGGCGAAAAGCATGAACAGCAGTTTCGCGGCGCGGTGCCAGCCGGTAAAGTACATGTACCAGTGGAAACCCCAGAGGAAAAAGACGTGGAGCAGATAGAGCGCGAAGGCCGAGCTGCTGACGATTGCCATCGGCTTTTCCCAACGGCGGAGGCGCCCAGCCCAGCGGCGGAAGCATTCGAATACGAAAACCGAGGAGAACAGGATCGCCGGGGACATATAGGCCAGCAGATGCGTCGAGCAGGAGTAGCAGTAATACTGCACGGCGCAGCAGCTCAGATAGCTCAGCGCGGTAATGAGAATGAGCATGCGGTTTGAAAGCTTCTCCAGCCCTCCGCGGGAGATCTGCCAGCCGGCGGCGATATAGATCAGATAGACAGAGACGAAATTGGAGTCATACAGGACAAAGTTCATCTTCGGCAGCCCAAAGATCTCCAGCCAGCCGTTGATCATGGGCAGCAGCATGTCGCAAAGGAAGGCCCCGGCCAGCGGCAGGAGCAGGAGCCTCGGCGCCGGCGCCCGGTACAGGATCCAGGCGAAGATCGGGATGATCAGATACACGCTGAGGATCATCGGGACGTACCACATACTGTCAAAGCGCACCGGATCCAGAAACAGCAGCGTCTTGACGCAGCCCCAGAGCTTTTCCGTCAGGCTGGCGCCTGCCAGCGGCGCGTTGTAGGGCTTGAGCAGGACAAAGAACCAGAAGCCGAAAAAGGTCCAGATCTCGCCCGTGATGAAGACGCTCAGCCAGTTGTGCCGGTAAAAGCGCCGGACTTCCTCTTTCGTGTCGAAGCGACGGTTCAAAAGCAGCGCGCCGGTGATCATCAGAAACAGCGGCACGCCGTAGCGGCTGACGACGGTCAGCATCGCTTTCAGGATCGTGGATGCCAGTCTGATCGACACGAACTCCTGCTGCACGAAATCATAATTGTCCCAGGTGCGGTTGACCGCGTGGTTGAGCGCGATCAGGAAGATGGCGGCGCAGCGGGCCGCGTCGAGGTAGAGGATCCTCGGCCTGTCTGTTTTTTCCATGCTCCGCCTCCTTCCGCCGCGGTTTGAAACATCGTTTTTATCATAGCGGATTTCCCGCCCGTTTTCAAGTTATATTGTTTTTTCCGGCCAATCGTGTTGCCGTGCCGCTTTTCCGCCGCCCGGCGACGAATCGGTTGACAAGCGCCCGCGAAACGCGATATGATATTTACAGTTAAAGAAGATAAAAGCCATTCGGGGAGGTCAGCCATGCTCAAATCGAGTATCTCCTGGAACACCTGGACCCTGTCGGCCGGGGAGTGCCGGCTGCTGTCGCACACGCCGACCATGCCCTTTGCCTCCGCCGTCCGACAGGAAAAACGCTACAGCGCCAAGCGCGGCAGCGTGAAGACCGAGGTCGTGGAGACGGCCCGCATCCCGCTCACCGATCTGCGCGAGGAGGCCGACGGCGTCCTCTGTTTCTTTGCAGGGAAACACAGCCTGCGCGTCCGCCCTGTGGAGGAGAAGAACGGATTCACGCTGCAGCTCACAGGCGAGGAGGGCTGGTCCTACGAGTTCCGGCTCCCCGCGCGAAAGGGCGAGGCCGTCTTCGGCGGCGGTGAGCAGTACCGGAAGGTGAACCTGCGCGGCGAACGGGTGGTCAACTTTGTCTCGGAGCACATCAAGGCCACGACCATCGTCGAAAAGGCACTGGTGCCCCGTCCGCTCTATCTCGAAAAGCCCCACAGCAGCATCGGCAGCTATGCGCCCATGCCCGTCTTTGTCACCGACCGGGGGCGGCTGATCCTCTTTGACACCCCCTGCGACGGGCTGGCGGATTTCTCCGACGACAACGAGCTGCTCTTTTCCTTTGACGCCTGCCCGAAAAGCCTGACGCTGCTCGCGGGCCGCAGCTTGAGGGAGCTCTCGGCCATGCTGGACGCGCGCATTCCCAACCGGCAGTACCTGCCCGCCTGGTGCCATGAGGGCATGATCCTCGGTATTCAGGGCGGCACGCAGACGATCCTGGACAAGTGCTTTAAGATGCTCGACGCGGGGGCGAAGGTCTCCGCCGTCTGGAGTCAGGACTGGTCGGGCGAGAAGCGCACCGTCATGGGCAAGCAGGTCAACTGGAACTGGGAGGTCGACAGGGCGCTCTATCCCGATCTCAGGGGCGCGATCAAAAAGCTCAACGCGCGCGGCGTGCGTTTTCTGGCCTACATCAACCCCTACCTCGTCAAGGGCGGCCCGCTGTATAAGCACTGCAAGGCCAAGGGCTGGCTGATCCGGAAGCAGGACGGCAGCATCTACCATATCAAATCCACCACCTTCGACGCCGGCATGCTGGATCTGACCCATCCGGACGCGGTGCGTTATATCAAGGAGACGCTGATCGGCAAAAATATGCTCGACCTCGGCATTTCCGGCTGGATGGCGGACTTCGGCGAATACCTGCCGGTGGACTGCGTGCTGCACGACGGGGACCCGCGGCTTCTGCACAACACCTGGCCCGTGCTCTGGGCGAAGATCAACCGCGAGGCCATCGAGGAGTACGGCGCGGAGGACGCCTTCTTCTTCACCCGCTCCGGCTACCTCGGCATCCAGAGCTACGCGCCCATCCTCTGGAACGGCGACCAGCACACCGACACCACCAGGGACTATGGCATGCCCTGCGTCATGCCCGCGAGCTTCTCCCTCGCCTTCTCCGGCGTGACCATGGTGCACTGCGACATCGGCGGCTTCTTCTCCTTTGCGAAGATGCGGCGAAACGGCGAGCTCTTCACCCGCTGGATGGAGATGGGATGCTTTTCCCTGCTCATGCGCAGCCACGAATCCATCCGCCCCTGGGCCAACGCCCAGTTCGACGCCCGAAACGTCAAGCCCTACACCGTGAAGCTGACGAGGCTGCACGCGGCGCTGCGGCCCTACATCGAGCAGCTCGCCGAGGAGGCGGCCGCGGGCGTGCCCGCGCTGCGGCCGGACTTCTGGGAAGCCGGGAGCTTTGCCGCCTCCGGCGACCCCTACAGCTATTTTCTGGGCGACGATCTCTTCGTCTGCCCGGTGATCCGCCTCGGCGCGCGCAACCGGACGGTGCATCTGCCGGAGGGCGATTGGATCGGCTTCTGGACCGGGCGGAGCTACGCGCCCGGCAAGCATCAGGTCGTCGCCCCGCTGGGGAGGCCGCCGGTCTTCTACCGCAGGGGCAGCAAATATGCAGAGCTTTTCCGCCAGGCGGCGGACGGCGTCTAACGAAACTCGCTCCATTCCGCTTCCCCGGGACTGTTACGCCGGGAAAGCTCCATCTCCGCTCCTTCCGTCTTTCTTTCCCTTTCAAAGCGCTTCGGCTTTGAAAGGGTGATTGGATCCGGGCGAAGTTTACTTCCTTTTCATTCAGCGCTTCACAGAAAAAACACATACATTTTTAAAAGAGAGGAAAGCGAGGTGGACAACTCCTATCTCGCGCGCACCAGCGGCATCAGGGCCAGAGACAAGATCGGCTGCGCCATGGGCGACCTGGCCTCCTGCCTGGTCTTCGGCCTGACCCAGAGCGTGCTGAACAAGTACTACACCGACGTGCTGGAGATCAGCGTCCTGAGCGTGATGATCATGACGATCATCGCCCGCATCTGGGACGCGATCAGCGACCCCATCTGGGGACGCATCATCGACGGCGCGAAGCCCCGGAAGGACGGGCGCTACCGCCACTGGATCAAGGTCTTCGCCGTGCCCGTGGCGCTGGCGGCGGTGCTGATGTTCGCGGACGTGCGCGGCTTCTCGGCCGGCGGACGGCTTGCCTGGATCTACTTCAGCTACATCCTCTTCGGCATGCTCTACACCTGCATCAACATCCCCTACGGCTCGCTGGCGCAGGTCGTCACCTCCAGCGACAAGGAGCGCAGCTCCCTGCCGGTGTTCCGCTCCATCGGCTCCACCTTCGGCGCGATGCCCGCGATGGTGCTGGCGAGCATGTGCTACGTCAAGCTCGCCGACGGCAGCAGCCAGATGGACTTCCACCGCGTGTTCGTCGGCGTGTGCGTCATCGCCGCGCTGAGCGTGCTGGCCTACTTCCTCTGCTATGCCTGGAGCAAGGAGCGCGTGGAGTCCAGGCCCGCCCCGCGGCAGAAGGGCGAGACCATGAAGGTCATCCGCATTCTTCTCAAGAGCCGCCCCTTCATGGCGGTATCGCTGGCCTCCATGCTCTTCCTGGCCGCCCAGATGTTCGGCCAGGGCTACAACACCTACCTCTTCCACCACTATTTCAAGCAGCCGGGGCTGACCATGCTGCCCACCGTGTTCCAGTATCTGCCCGTGGCGGTGATCATGTTCTTTGCCACCCGCATGGGCAACAGGCTCGGCCGCCGCGAGGTCTGCTCCTACGGCGTGCTGCTGGCCGCGGTGTTCTACCTCGCGCTGTTCGTGCTGGCGCTCTTCGGCGTCACGAACGTGTGGCTGTATCTGGCCGCCTGCCTCGCCTCCGGCGTGGGCACCGCCTTCATCTTCCTGCTCATCTGGGTCATGGCGACCGACGCCATCGACTACAACAAGGTCACTTACGGCCTCAACGACGAGGCCACCAGCTACGCCTTCTACTCCTTCATGCGCAAGCTCGGCCAGACCGTGGCCACCATCCTCATCAACGTCCCGCTGCTGCGCATCGGCTATAACGGCAGCGAGCTGAAGACCGAGGGCCTGAGCGACGCGGCCCTGCGGAGCATGTACAACTCCTCCGTCATGATCCCGGCGGTGCTGTTTCTGCTCGTGTTCCTGATCCTGCGCTTCTTCTACCCTCTGTCGAAAAAGCGCATCGAGGAGCTGCAGATTCAGAAGGAGGAGGCCTACCGCAAGCTGAACGAGGCCAAGTAACATGGCGAAGGTCCACATCGGCTTCGGCTTTCACGTCAACTGCTATCACTCCTACCGGGGCGATACGAACGACGCGCTGGGCTTCGGCGGCGATATCCGCATCATACGGCACATTCTGGATACCCTGGACGATCGAAACGCCCGGGGTATCCCCGTTCGCGGGACCTGGGACTTTGAAAATGCCTTTACGCTGGAGAAGGTGCTGCCCGAATACGCGCCGGACATCATCGAGCGCGTGCGGCGGCGCGGCGACGAGAACCTCCTCATGGGCTACAACAACGGCGCCATGAGCGCCATGACCGAGGACGAGTTCGCGGCCTCCGTCGCCTGGGCGATCACGAACCCGTACGGCAGCGGGCTGGAGGACCTCTTCGACAGCTGCGAGAGGATCATCCGCCCGCAGGAGGTCATGTTCTCCCCGCCGCAGGTGAAGTCCTACAAAAAGGCGGGTGTGGAGGCGATCTGCCTCTACTACAGCTGCATCTCCTTCGACGCCTTCCGCACGCTGATCCCGCAGCTGCCGGACGCGCTGGCCTTCAACCCCCTGCGCTACACCTGGCAGGGCGAGAGCATCACGGTCCTGCCCACCTACTCCCCCAACGACGTCATGGACGCGGGCTCGCTGCGGGCGCTGGCCTTCGACCTGCACGAACAGCAGCTTCGCGGCGAGATCCCCGGCGACGTGTTTGTTTTCATCAACACCGACGCCGACAGCTTCCTCTGGGAGCCCATGGCCGCGCCGATGGACCGGCTGCCCTGCTTCGGCGGCATCGGCGGCTATATCGACGAGGTGGCCGATCTCGACTTCGTCGTGTTCGACACGCCGGGCGGCTACCTGAAAAGCCACGAACCCGCGGGCGAGATCAGCTTCGGGCAGGACGTGGCGGACGGCAACCTCTCCGGCTACATGAGCTGGAGCGAGAAGCCCTACAACCGCCTGATCTGGACAAGACTGGAGCGGGCGCGTGCCGCGGCGCGGCTGTATGCGCACGACAGCGCTTCCCCCTTCTTCGAGACGCGGGTGCGGCTGCTCTCGACGACGCATTTCGGCCTCGCCTCCCCGGTCATGAACATCACGCGCGAGCGTAAGGCGCTGGCGCTGTCCGAGACCATGCTGCGGCAGGAGCACGACGCGCTGCCCTCCCCGGAAATGCTGACCCTGCGCGATCCGGGTCTCACCGGACTCGCCGCCGTGCAGCTCTCGCTGGCAGACGGCTTCTGCGAGGACTTCTCCCGCCTGCGCCCGGAGAGCGAGGGCCTGCGGAGCTGGACGGCCTGCGAGACCGGGCGGCATGCGAGCGGCTGTCTCGCGTCGCTCTGGCTGATTACCCGCTTCGACGCGCCGCGGGCGGAATACGCGCTGCGCTTCAGCCTCGGCGAGGGCAAAAAGCCCGCTTTGCTTGGCGGGAGCGGCTGGTCCGTGACGGACGCGCCGCGGGGGCTCTCCCTGCGCCTCTGCGGGCGGGAGCTCGCGGCGCTGGACAGCTGGATCGATTACGGCGGCAAAATCTTCCGCTTCGATCCCCCCGTACGGGAGGCGCTGCCGCTGGGCGGCGAAGGCTGCGGCACGCGGCTGCGCGGGGCGGTGCATCTGCCCGGGGAGCTTCACAGCGGCAGCTACTGCTTCGACTTCTTCACCTCCCCGGCGGCTGACTGCCTCTTTGTCCGCAGCGCGGTACAGTACCCCTACACGAGAGAGGACCGCGAGATCTCCTCGCAGGCCTCCACCCTCGGCCGCTACAGCGACACGAAATGGCTGCAGACCGCGCCCTTCGAGCTGACGCTGCGCGGGGGCGACGGCATCGCCGTCGAAAAGCGCAATTTTGCCGGGGCGCTCAGCCGCTACGAGATGGCGGACTTCTGGCGCGCCTTTCCGCAGAACGAGAACATCTGCTCCATCAACCACCAGCTCACCGGCGGGACGCTCTGCGTGGCGGACACCCGCGGCGGGCTGCTGCTGGCCCACGCGCGGCAGGTGCTGGGCAGCATGGCCCACTGCCCGATGCGGCTGAAGACCGAGGGCGGCGCGCGCCTTGTGAGCATGAACCCCTTCGGGACCTATTTCGGGCCGCAGCGCTACTATCCCAGCCGCGGCAACGGCTGCTCCATGGAGCTGTATCTCGCCGCAGCGCCGCAGGCCCGCAGTCTGGGGCCGGCCTGCAACGGCGCCTTCGAGCAGGCGGTGCAGGCCGTCTTCCCGGTCTCCGGCTCCGCCCCCACAGCGGCGCAGCAGCGTCAGGCCGAGGCCATTGCCGACGGCGTGATCGCCCTCGGCGGCGGTCCGGTGCGGCCCTTCGCGGGCGACAACGTGCGCCTGCACGAGGCGGTGGACAACAAGGTCGAAGCGAAGGATCTCAGGAGCGTCACCTTTGTCGAGCAGTGCGGCGGCGTCGGCCCCGTGCTCGGCATGCTGGGCCGCTACGCGGCCAATCTCCTGCGCGCGCAGGCCCGTATGCGGAAGCGGGAAAAGCGCTGATCTCCGTTCTCACGCAAAAACTCCCCGGATTCGCCTCTCGCGAATCCGGGGAGTTTCAAGCTGTCGACAAAGTGTCGACAGCTTGAAAATCAAAAATGAGAACTCCCCAAAAAGTTCTCATTTTTGAGTATATCAATCGCGAGAGGGAATAATGCGTGTCAAACTTCGGCAGCATGGGTTTGTCTACAGTCTGAAACTCCCCGGATTAGCCTCTCGCGAATCCGGGGAGTTTTTATCTGTCTATCCTTATTTCTCAAAGTCGCACAGCAGCCAGGCAAAGCCGCCTGCCGGCAGCGTCACGTGCCACTTGTCCGCGGCCTCTCCCGTCAGCAGGTCCGTGTACTCGCCGAGCTCGTCGATGTTCACCGTGCGCTCGTCGGCGGCGAAGTTGAAGAGCGCGACGAGCTTTTCGCCCCTGAAGTAGCGGCCGATGCCCAGCACGCTGTCGCTGCGGGTGTTGACGATCCAGACGTCCGCCCCGCCGTCGAAGACCCGGTGGGCGGCGCGCAGCGTCTCGAGCTGCCGCAGGGCGTCGAAGACGCGCTGTTCGGGCGTGCCCGGGATTTTGCGCTGCGCGGCGCGCTCCCAGTCCATGTCGCCGCGGTGGAGATAACGGCTGTCGGCGGCCTTCTGCGGGTCGTTATGGTAGCCGTAGTCGTTCTCCTGCGCGACCTCGTCTCCGCTGTAGAGGACGGGGATGCCGCTGAGCGTGAACATGTAGGCGTGCAGCATGAGATCCAGCCGCAGCGCCCAGTCGAGCTTCGCGCCGTCCTCTTCGCGGCGGGCGCTCTCCACGCCGCAGAGGGAGGCCGTGGTGCCGCACAGGCGCGCGTCCCCCAGGCGGGGATCGTCGTTGTACAGCTCGCCGCGGGCGGGGCTGCCCGGCCATTTTCCGGTCAGGTAGTCGTTGAGATACTTCTTGTGCGGCACCTCGCCCATGCCGAACTGCCGGAGGAAGCCGTAATCCAGGCCCCAGCCGATATCGTCGTGGCAGCGCAGGTAGTTGAGGAAGCTGTACTGCCGCGGCAGGGCGAAGACCTGGCCGAGCTGATGGCGCAGCAGGCGCACGTCCGCCGTGGCCACGGTGTGCCAGGTGCTGGCCATCGTGGTGACGTTATAGAGCAGGTGGCACTCGGGCCTGTCCACCGTGCCGAAATAGGGCACGACCTTGCTCGGCTCCATGACCACCTCACCCAGCAGCAGCGTCGCGGGGCAGACCAGCTCGCAGGCCAGGCGCATCATGCGCACCAGGGTGTGCACCTGCGGAAGATTGCGGCAGCTCGTCCCCAGCTCCTTCCAGATGTACGGCACCGCGTCGAGGCGGATGATGTCGATGCCCTGATTGCAGAGGAAGAGCATATTCTCGGTCATGTCGCGGAACACGACGGGGTTTGAATAGTCCAGATCCCACTGATAGGGGTAGAAGGTGGTCATGACCACCTTGCCCGCCTCCCCGCACCAGGAGAAGTTGCCCGGGGCGGTGGTGGGGAAGACCTGCGGCACGGTCTTTTCAAATTCCTGCGGGATGCTCCAGTCGTCGTAGAAGAAGTAGCGCGCCTGGCACTCCGCGTCGCCCGCGCGGGCACGTCTGGCCCACTCGTGGTCCTCGCTGGTGTGGTTCATCACGAAGTCCAGGCACAGGCTGATGCCGCGCGCGTGGCAGTCCTCCGCCAGCGCGGAGAGCTCCTCCATCGTGCCGAGCTCCGGCTGCACCCGGCGGAAGTCGGCCACGGCGTAGCCGCCGTCGCTGCGGCCCGCGGGGCTCTCCAGCAGGGGCATCAGATGCAGATAGTTGACGCCGCACTCCTCGACATAGTCGAGCTTTTTCCGCACGCCCTCCAGATTCCCGGCAAAGGCGCCGACATACATCAGCATGCCGAGCAGATCCCGGCTCCGGTACCAGTCGGGATCGGCCAGACGCCGCCCGTCGATGGCGCGCATGCCCTCGGGCCGCGCCTCATACATATGCCAAAGCATGCCGACGAAGCTGTCATAGGCCGCCTCGTCGCCGTGGTAGAGCTCCAGAAAGAGCCGTTTCAGCTCTTCCTCATGGCGGGAAAAGCGCCCCAGAAATACCCGATCCCAGCTGCTGTGGTCCATTGGATCCACCTCCGTATGTTGAATAATGATTATCGTTTGTTGCTGCGGCGCCAGATGCGCTGCGCCTCCGCCGCGTGAATCAGCTCCTCCCGGAAATCCGGGTGCGCGACGGAGATGATCGCCTCGGCCCGCTGCCAGGCGGGCTTGCCCGAGAGGCTGACCGCCCCGTACTCGGTGACGATCCAGGGCGCCTGCGCCCGGGGCGTGGTGATCACCTCGCCGCCGGCAAAATGCGGCAGGATGTTGGAGTGCAGCACGCCCTGCCTGTCCGTGAAGGTGGAGGCCGTGGCCAGGAAGGCCTTGCCGTGCGGCGCCTCGAAGGCGCCGGTCACGAAGTCCAGCTGCCCGCCGGTGCCGCTGATCTGCCGCAGCCCCGCGGTCTCGGAGCAGACCTGCCCGTAGAGGTCCACGGCGAGGCAGCCGTTGATGGAGACAAAGTTTGCAAACTGGCGGATCACCGCCGGGTCGTTGATATAGTGCATGGGCGCGGAGAGGATCGAGATGTTGTGATCGAGGAAATCGTAGAGCTCGCGCGAGCCGTTGCAGATGCCGAAGATGCCCTTGCCGCGGTTGAGCTCCTTGCGCTCGTTGGTGATCTTCCCGGCCTGATAGAGCGTCAGGTAGCCGTCGCTCATCAGCTCCGTGTGCATGCCCAGATCCTTCAGATCGGACTCGGCGATGAGGCTGCCGAGGGCGTTGGGCATGCCGCCGATGCCGAGCTGCAGGGTGATGCCGTCCTGCAGATGGGGGAAGATGTTGGCGGCGATTTTCCGGTCGATGTCGCTGATCCTCACCGGCGCGGGGTGGACAAAGTCCTCGTCGTTCTCCACGATGGCGTCCACCTGCGTGACATGGATGCTGTCCGCCTCGAGCCCCACGATGTAGGGCATGTGCGGGTTGACCTCGACGATCACCCTGTCCGCCGCGTCGATCAGCTCCTGCTGGGCGCAGTTCGTGAGCCCGTAGCTGAAATAGCCGTGACTGTCCATGGGAGCGACCGTGACCATCGCCACGTCCACCGGCGCGTCGCCGCGCTCATAGTAGCGCCCGCAGTGGCGGAAGAGCATCGGCGAGAAATAGGCCCTGCCCGCGTCCAGATACTTCCGGTCGAGCCCCGAGCAGTGCCATACATTATAGGTAAAGCTCTCCTGCTCCGGGTCCTGCTCCACCACCTGCACCGGGCGCATGGAGATCGCGCCGCGCAGCTTCACGTCCCGCAGCTCGCCTTTTCGTCCGGCCAGCGCCCGGTCCAGCGCCGGCGGGAAGGACACGCACTGGCTGTAATCCACCCAGTCGCCGTCTTTGACCAGCCGGACGGCCTCCTCCGCCGTGCGGAGTCTCTTTCTGTACTCCTCATGGATGTTCATGCTCTGTCCTCCAGAATCCGATCGACCGTGCGCGCAAAACCGCAGTCCTCGTTGCTCTCCGTCACCGCGTCCGCCGCGGCCTTCACCGCCGCGTCCGCGTTCGCCATCGCCACGCCGAGCCCCGCCGCGCGCAGCATCTCGATATCGTTCGAGCCGTCGCCGAAGGCCGCGCTCGCCGCGGCGTCGATCCCGAGCGCGGCGCAGAGCGCCAGGAGGGCCTTGCCCTTGCCGGCGCCGGCGCTGTTGACTTCTATATTATTCTTCACCGACGTGGTGGCCTGCAGGCCGGGGAAGCGCCGCGGGAGTTCCCGGAGCGTCGCCTGCCGCAGCTCCTCGTCCTCGGGCCTGAAAAACATCTGCAGCTTCTGCAGGTCCTCGCCCCGCTGCCGCAGGGTCTCCTTCAGATCGTCCACGGGCCTTCGCAGGCCGTAGAGCATTTTCAGGACCTCCGGCTCCTTCGCGAAGTAGGGCGGCGCCGCCTCCAGCATGGCGCGCGTCATCCAGCCGCACTCGTTCTGGTAGCAGTCATAGATGACCGGCAGCGTGTCCAGATATTCATAGCAGCGGAGCGCGAGCTCCAGCGGGATATCCGCCCGGACCAGCGTGCGCTGTTCCTGCCGGTCGTAGACCGCGGCGCCGTTGGATAAGATGAAGTAGCGCAGAAACGGCAGCTCTTTCAGCTGCGGCGGCAGGCCGCGGAAGATGCGCCCGGTGGCCGGGGCCAGCGTGATCCCCCGCGCCGCGGCCTTCTCCAGGGCGGCAAGGTTTTCCTGCGGGATGCTCTTGTCATCCCGCAGGAGAGTGCCGTCCAGATCGAAGGCAATCAATGAATACGCGTGTTTACTCATATTTTATATTATGCCGCACAAGCCCGGATTTGACAAGCCTTGATTTCGATTCAGGGGCGTTCATTCGGCTATTGTGCACAAAAACCTGATTCTGTCCCGCCTGTTTTTGTCAGTTTTCAAAAATATGTCATTTCCCTCTTGCAATTGTCCCCCAATTCGGGTATGATGGCATCACCGCAAAGGTGTATACTTGTATACAATTAAGGAGGATATAACCATGAAAAAGATTTTTGCTCTGCTGCTTGCGCTGTGCATGGTCTTCGCGCTGTGCGCCTGCGGCTCCAGCGCCGCCCCCGCCCCCACCTCTGCTCCGGCCGCGGATGCTCCCGCTGCCGATGCGCCTGCGGACGCCGCTCCCTCTGCCAAGCTGACCATGGGCACCGGCGGCGAGGCCGGCACCTACTACGCCTTCGGCGGCGTTCTGGGCAGCTACATCGGCTCGAACACCGACATCTCCATCAACGTCGTCTCCTCCGGCGGCAGCGCCGCCAATATCACCGGCATCGTGGTCGACGGCATCTTCGATCTGGCCACCGTGCAGTCCGATGTTATGACCTACGCCTACAACGGCACCAATTCCTTCACCGACAACAAGCTGGACGCCTTCCGTGTCCTGGGCGGCCTCTACGCCGAGACCGTGCAGATCGTAACCTGCAACCCCGACATCAAGTCCGTTGCCGACCTGGCCGGCAAGAACGTCTGCGTCGGTGACGTGGGCTCCGGCACCTACTTCAACACCGTTGACATCCTGGCCGCTTACGATCTGACCCTGGACGACATCAAGCCCGTTTACCAGTCCTTCGGCGATTCCACCGAGAGCCTGAAGGACGGCAAGATCGACGCCGCCGTCATCACCGCCGGCGCTCCCACCACCGCTGTCGTCGACCTGGCCACCTCCAACAGCGTGTACCTGGTCTCCATCGACGACGAGCACATGACGAAGCTCCTGGCCGACTGCCCCTGGTACGCTTCCTACACCATCCCCGCCGGCACCTACAGCGGCTTTGACTCCGACGCTGTCACCGTCACCGTAAAGGCCACGCTGGTCTGCCGCGCCGATCTGCCCGACGACGTGGCCTACGCCATCGTCTCCACGATCTACAACAACGCCGAGGCCATCACCGCGCTGCACGCCAAGGGCGCCGAGCTGTCTCTGAGCTTCGCCACCGACGGCATCGCCGTTCCCTTCCACGCCGGCGCTGCCAAGTTCTTCGCCGAGAACGGCATCACCGTCGACACGGGCGCCTGATCGCCGGGCACTCTTCATAAGGGAAAATCGCACAACGGAGTGCCGTTTTCACAACGGCACTCCGATTGAATATTCAAACACCTACTTTTTGACTCGGAGGGATCCCCATGACAAAGCACAACAGGAACGATACACCGATGCACTCCTCTGCGCCGGGCGCGGATGAGCACGGCTTCGACCAGGCCGCGATGGACGAGGTCATGAAGAAATATGACCGGGAGTCCAACACCCGCGTCTGGGAGGGCTGGCAGAAGTGGGCCGTCTATGCCGTCATGGCGTTCTACTCCCTGTTTGTGATCTACGTCACGCTCTTCGCCACCTGGCTCGACCTGATCCGCTATCCGTCCTTTGTGGGCGGTATCCTGCTGGTCGGTTATCTGAACTATCCGGTGAAGAAGGGCGTGCAGCGCGTCAACCATATCCCCTGGTATGACTGGATCCTCATGCTCGCCGGCGCGGCGGCCTTCTTCTACGTCGTCGTCAACGCCCACAGCCTGACCGTCCGTCTGGGCATGTCCCAGGTCCGCCCCTATGAGATCGCGATCGGAGTCGTCGGCATCCTCACGCTGCTGGAACTCTGCCGCCGCGCGGTGGGCATCCCCATCCTGTGCGTGGCGGGCGTGTTCATGGGCTACGCGCTGTACTACTACGCCGGGATCAAGCACCTGAGCGCCGCGGCCACCGTGCGCAATGTGACCGTCAGCCTGTTCTACAAGGTCCAGGGCGGCGGCATCCTCGGCACGCCGATCCAGGTCTGCGCCAAGTTCATCCTCGTGTTCATCATCTTCGGCGCCTTTCTGGAGCGCACCGGCATCGCCCAGTTCTTCATCGACCTGGCCAACTCTCTGGTCGGCCGCTTCTCCGGCGGTCCCGCCAAGGTGGCGGTCATCTCCTCGGCGCTGTGCGGCATGGTGTCAGGCTCCTCGGTCGGCAACACCGTCACCACCGGCTCCGTCACGATCCCGATGATGAAAAAGACCGGCTACAGACCGGAATTCGCGGGCGCCGTCGAGGCCGCGGCCTCCACCGGAGGCCAGATCATGCCGCCCATCATGGGCGCGGCGGCCTTCCTGATGGCCGAGTACGTGGGCGTCCCCTACTCGAACATCATCCTCCGTGCCATTCTGCCCGCGATCCTGTACTTTACCGGCATTTTCATCGCCGTCCATCTGGAGGCGAAAAAGCTCGGTCTGCAGGGCATGCCCGCCGAGCAGCTGCCGCTGCTGAAAAACCTGATCGGCCGCAGCTATCTGCTGCTCCCGCTGGTGATCCTGGTCTATCTGGTCTCCTCCGGCAGCAACACCATGGCCTTTGCGGCCGCCATCGCCATCCTCTTCGCGGTGCAGGTCTCCAACGCCCACCGCAACCCGGCCCTCGGCGTGATCGGCATCGCGGCGCTGCTGTGCTATCTGTTCGTCGCGCTGCCGGGCGGGGTGAAGCTGGCGCTCCTCTTCATCGCCATCGTCTGCGCCGCCGTGTGCATGTTCAGCAAAGAGGCCGTCATGACGCCGCTCGTCTTCTTCGACGCGCTGGCCAACGGCTCCAGGAGCGCCATCTCCGTGGGCGCCGCCTGCGGCGTGGCCGGCATCATCGGCGGCTGCATCACCATCACGGGCCTCGCCTCCCAGATCATCACCGCCATCATCACCCTCTCCCACGGCTCGGTGCTGATCGCGCTGTTCTTCACGATGCTCTGCTGCATCGTGCTGGGCATGGGCGTGCCCACCACGGCCAACTACTGCATCATGGCCTCCACCTGCGCGCCGATCCTGATCCAGCTCGGCATCCCCGTGCTCGCGGCGCACTTCTTCGTCTTCTACTTCGGCATCGTGGCGGACATCACGCCGCCCGTGGCGCTGGCAGCCTATGCGGGCTCGGCCATCGCCAAGGCGCCGCCGATGAAGACCGCCTTCAACGCCTCGAAGCTCGCCATCGGCGCCTTCGTCGTGCCCTACATCTTCGCGCTCAATCCCGCCATGCTGCTCATCGACACCACCGCCGTGCAGGTGGTTCTGGTGATCGTCACCTCCATCGTCGGCATCTTCGGCGTGGCCGCCGCCCTCAACGGCTACCTGCGCGGCCGGCTGCATCCGCTGCTGCGCGTGCTGATCGGCGCGGGCGGCCTGCTGATGATGGACCCCAGCCCCGCGACCGACATCGTCGGCGTCGTGATGCTGGCCGCCGTCGTCGTGTTTCAGGCCACGCGCGCGAACCGGAAGACCGCGTAAAACGGCATACAGAACAGAACATGCGTCAAGCTGTGCTCCGCAAAGCTTGACGCATGTTTCGTTTCCTGATAAAGTAGAAACGGAAACGATGAAATCGGTACTGACTCGGAAAGGAGAATACGATGAAAAAAGTTCTGTCCCTTCTTTTGGCGGCGGTCCTGCTGTGCGGCCTCTGCGGCGTCTCTGCGCTGGCCGAGGGCGAGGCGGACATTTTCGGCAGCTACACACTCATCGACATGCTCGACAGCAGCTCGGACGAGGACATGACCGAGGCCATCCAGGCCATGGCCGCGCTCGGGATGTCGGCCACGCTGACCGTGAACGAGGACGGCAGCGCGCTGATGGATATCTTCGGCGAGCAGCAGGCACTGACCTTCGATTTTGACGCGCAGACCGTCACCGACGGCGAGGAAGCCATCTCCTATTCCTTTGACGGCGAGAAGCTGATCATCGGCGATGAGGAGCAGGGCTTCGTCTTCAGCAAGGCGGGCGTCGAGATGCCCCAGCGCAGCGGCGGCCCCTTCTCCTTCTACCTGATGACGGAGCTTCTGGACGGGGGCGGCGAGGACCTCCTGCCCGAAATCAAGGCCTCCCATGGAGAAGACACTCTCTGCGCGCTGTATCTTTTCAAGGACGGCAGCGGGATCCTTGAGATGTACGGCGAAAGCACTCCGCTCCAGTTCGATTTCGACACGATGACGATCACGGCCGGGGATGAGACCGCCGTCTTCAAGCAGGAAGGCGACGTTCTGCGCATCGTGGATACTGAGAACAGCATCGGGACATTCGTTCTGTCCGATCCCGGCTGTGTCGGCCCCTATGTCATGGCCGCCATGGTCAGCGGCGAGGACGGGGACATGAGTGAACAGCTCGCCCTGCTGGAGGCCGTGAACATGCTGCCGAAGCTGGTCATCGACGAGGACGGCAAGGGCGCTTTGGACCTGTTTGGCAGCGAAATGGCTCTGGTCTTCGACTTCGAGGCGCTGATGGTTGACATTGAGGGAGAGTCGATCCCCTTCACCTATGACAAGGGCGTTATCGAAATCGGCGAGGGCGATCAGTTCATGAGCTTCGCCCGCGTGCTGCCGGAGGCGGACGGGGACTGATCCCGGTTCAAGAGCAAAAGGTGCTGTGCCGCAAGGGGCACAGCACCTTTCACGCTGTCGACAAAGTGTCGACAGCGTGAAAGGCAAAAATGGGAACTTCCGAAAAGGTTCCCATTTTTACGCAGATTGCACTGCGAAAGGGGATTACCGTCCCCTCTCGCGCTCTCCCCATGCGAATCCGACTTGTTCTGCATAGCTTTGTCTACAGTCTGAGGTGCTGTGCCGCAAGGGGCACAGCACCTTTTTCTTTATCTGTGATAGATCCGCCGGATCTCCTCCGTCTCCCGCCCGTCGGCGTCGGTGAGATACACGACCGGCTCGACCGCGAGCCCCGGTCTGCCGCCGCGCCGCCCCTCGGCCAGCACCAGATTCGGCGCAGCGCCGGGCCGGTGGCAGCACAGGCGCAGCCGCTTGGGCTCCAGACCGTGCCGCGTCATCGCGCACAGCAGCTCCGAGAGGCGCTCCGGCCGGTGCACCACGCAGAAGCGCCCGCCCGTGGGCAGGAGCCACGCCGCCGCCGTGCAGAGCTCATCGAGCGTACAGTCCGTCTCCTCCCGCGCCTGCGCGCGGGCCGGGTCCGGGGCGCGGGCCCCGCTGCCCGCCGGGAAATAGGGGGGATTTGTCACGCATAAATCGAAGCTCCCGCTCCGAAACAGCTCCCGCACGCGGCGGATATCGCCGCAGAGGACGCTGCCGCGGTCAGAAAGGCCGTTCTGCTCCAGATTCTCCCGCGCGAGCTGCGCGGAGTCCGCGCGCAGCTCCAGCCCGGTCATCTCCAGCTGCGGCGCGCCCCAGAGCAGCAGGAGCATCAGAATGCCCGAGCCGCAGCCGAGGTCGATCCCCCGCGCCGCCTTCCCCGCGGCGAAATCGGCCAGCAGCACCGAGTCCGTCCCCAGCGGCGCCTGCGGCGTCTGTCGGAAAACGGGCCCGCCCGGCCAGAGTTCCATGCTCTCCGTTTTCATATTGGTTAGATATATCTAATCACGGCTTCGAGGAAAGAGCGGCGCACGCCGCTCTTTCCTCTGTGTGATTACTCGGACACGATGGCCTCAGCGGGGCACTGGGCAGCGCAGGCGCCGCACTCCAGGCACTTGCTGGGATCGATCTCGTAGTGGAGCTCACCCATGTCGATGGCCTCAGCGGGGCACTGAGCAGCGCAGGAACCGCAGGACAGGCACTCATCGGTGATAACGAAAGCCATGATGTTACCTCCTATGTATTATTTTGATTCAATTCCCACTTGCAAAATAGGAAATTGCCGGCTTTTCAGCCTCTTTTCGGCTTCATTGTAACACAAGTTTTCAAAAAATCAACGTTTATTTTTTCCGCGCTTTTCTAAAGCATTCCATTTGTGGCAATAATGCTTCCGGGCGCATCTGGGATTCGCCGTTTTCGGCGAAGGGACCGCGCTATGATAAGCATGATCATCGGATAGCGCTGCGGAAGGAGGAAGCGGATGAAGAGCAACGAGAAGTTTACCGTACGGGCCGAGCAGGCCATCGAGCAGGCCGGGCGCATCGCCGGGGAGCTGGGACACAGCTTCGTCGGCACGGAGCATCTGCTGCTGGGCGTGCTGGCCGAGGGTGAGAGTCTGGGCGGTACGATCCTCCGGCGCTACGGGCTGGAGAGCGACGCTCTGCGGCGCCGCCTCGCCGAGCGGCTGGGGCGGGGCTGTCCTGCGCGGCCGCAGCAGGGCCTGAGCGATCACGCCCGGCAGGCGGTGGAGCGCGCCGCGGCGGAGGCCGCCCTGCTGCGTCAGGGCTTCATCGGGACCGAGCACCTGCTCCTCGGCATCCTGCGTCAGCCGGACTGCGGCGGCACGGCGCTGCTGCGGGAGCTGGGACTGGAGCCCAACGATCTCTACACCGACATCGTGGACGTGTTCGGCGCCCCCTCTCCCAACGAGCGGACGCAGCCGGGCCTGACGCGCACGCTGCGCCGGACCGAGACGCGGGTGCTGGACCAGTACAGCCGGGACCTGACGGAGCTCGCCGCCGCCGGGCGCATCGACCCGGTGGTCAGCCGCGGCGATGAGATCCGCCGCGCCGTGCAGATCCTCTCCCGCCGCAGCAAGAATAATCCCGTCCTCGTGGGCGAGCCAGGCGTGGGCAAGACCGCCGTGGCCGAGGGGCTGGCGCTGCGCATCGCGCGCGGGGACGCGCCGGAGCCGCTGCGCCGCAAGCGCATCGTCTCGCTGGATATCCCCGCCATGCTCGCGGGCACCAAGTACCGCGGCGACTTCGAGGAGCGCGTCAAATCCGTGCTGAGGGACGTCAAACGCGCCGGAGACGTGATCCTCTTCATCGACGAGCTGCACACGATCATCGGCGCGGGGAGCGCCGAGGGCGCCATCGACGCGGCCAACATCCTCAAGCCTGCCCTCGGCCGCGGCGAGGTGCAGATCATCGGCGCCACCACGCCCGAGGAGTACCGCCGCCACATCGAAAAGGATGCGGCGCTGGAGCGGCGCTTCCAGCCCGTGCAGGTCTCGGAGCCGGGGCGGGAGCAGACGCTGGAGATGCTGCGCTCCCTGCGTCCTGCGCTGGAGCTGCACCACGGCGTGCGCATCGCCGACGAGGCGCTGGCGGCGGCCGTAGACCTGTCCCGGCGCTATATCCACGACCGCTTTCTGCCGGACAAGGCCGTCGATCTGCTCGACGAGGCGGCCGCCTCCCTGCGCGTGGGAGAGCGCGGAGAGGGCTTTCGCGTCGGCGCGGAGAGCGTGGCGAAGGTGGTCTCCCTCTGGACGGGCATCCCCGTCACCGGACTGGACCGCGGCGAGAGCGCCCGCCTGCTCGATCTGGAGACGCGGCTGAAGGCGCGCGTCATCGGGCAGGACGAGGCCGTGGCCGCCGTGGCGAGGGCCGTGCGCCGCAGCCGGGTAGGGCTGCGGGATCCGGGGCGGCCGGTGGGCAGCTTCCTCTTCCTCGGCCCCACCGGCGTGGGCAAGACCGAGCTCTGCCGCGCGCTGGCCGAGACCGTCTACGGCGATGAGGCGGCCGTGATCAGGCTGGACATGTCCGAGTATATGGAAAAGCACAGCGTCAGCCGGATCCTCGGCTCGCCGCCGGGCTACGTGGGCTACGACGACGGCGGCCAGCTGACCGAGCAGATACGCAGGCGGCCCTGGTCTGTGGTGCTCTTTGACGAGATCGAGAAGGCCCACGAGGATATCTGGAGCCTGCTGCTGCAGATCCTGGACGAAGGGCACCTGACCGATGCGGGCGGCCGCCGGGTGGATTTCCGCAACGCGATGATCGTCATGACCTCCAACGTCGGCGCAAAGCTCATCACCGACGGGCGCAGCCCGCTGGGCTTCAACACCGGCGGCGCGCTGGACGAGGAGGCCATGCGCGCAAGGGTCCTGGAGGAGCTGCGCGGCACCTTCCGGCCGGAATTCCTCAACCGCGTGGACGAGACCATCGTGTTCCACCGGCTGGGGCCGACGGAGCTGCTGCGCATCACTCAGCTGCTGCTCGAGCGGATGCGGCGGCGCTTCGCCGGGCGCGGCCTCACGCTGGAGGCCGGCGCGGAGGCCGCGCAATGGCTCGCGCGGCAGGGCTGCGACGAGAATTACGGCGCAAGACCGCTGCGCCGTCTGCTGCAGCGCAGCATCGAGGACGCCGCGGCGGAGCTGCTGCTGGAGGGAAAGGCCGCTCCGGGCGACCGGATCTGCGCCCGCGTGGAAGGAGATTCGCTGCATCTCGAGGTCGTGCGGGGCGCGCTGCCGGCGGAGGCCTGAGCGGCGTCCCCTTCCGCGGATAACAGAGCGCGCCCGACCTTCCGGTCGGGCGCGCTCTCCGCTTGTTTTCTTTTATTTGACGATGCTCTTGGGCAGCCACGCCGTGGTCACATAGGCGTCGCTCTCGGCGGTGTTATCCTTGATCTTCTGGCAATAAGCGTCGGCCGCCTCCCTGCTGTAGAAGGCCCCGGTCATGATCTCGTACACGCGGGAGCACTCGTACACAAAGGCGGGGAAGCCCGCGGCGCTCATGGCGTCCCGCGTACGCTCGGCCCCGCTGAAGGAGAAGCCCGCGGAAAACTGCACCGTGTAGGCCAGGACCTGGCCGTTCTTCTCCCGGTAGTAGGCGCCGGTGGGTTTTTCCAGGTTGTCCTTGATCGGGCCGGGCAGGCCGTTGGTTTCGTAGTCCTCGGTGAAGGCCTCGATCTCGCTCTCGTCGACCGTGGTCGTGACGATGATGGTGTCAGTCCGGTCGGTGTTGCTCCAGATGCAGTCGCGGTAGAGCAGGGCGTTGCAGATGTCGTGGAACTTGCCGCTCATCACCCGAAAGCTGTTTCCGTTCTCCTGAATAAAGGCGTCAAAGCCGGCCTTCTGCATCTTTTCGACCAGCGCCTCGGCGTAGGAGATATCCTGCACGGTGGACAGGGCCACGGTATAGACCTCGCTCCCGACGGTGTCCTGCGCAGAGCAGGTCGTGCGGGTGGTCGCCGGCTGCGCCGTCTCCTCGGGGGCGCTCTCCTGCGGCCCGGCCTCGAAGACGTCGATCGCCTCCGCGGGCAGCCACGCGCTGCTGATAAAGACCTTCACATCCTCGACAGACTCGCCGATCTCCCCGCGGTATGCCAGCGCGTCCGTCATCTCGCGGAACTTCCCGCACAGGACGGCGGTTTTGCCCTCCGCCTCGTAGAGATAGGCGTCAAAGCCGGCCTTAAGCAGCCGGTCGCGCAGCGCCTCGCAGCTCTCCTCCCCGGTGGGAAGGAGCTTCACCGCGTACACGCTCTCCTGGCTCCTGTCCTGCCTGTAGCTCTGATCCGCGGCATAGCTGCCCTCGGCATAGGCCGGGGCGCTCAGCGTCAGCACGATCGCCAGCGCCAGCAGAAAGGCCGAAAACCGCTTTCCCCTTGTGTTGCGCATCGTTGTATCCTCCCTGTCGCCCGCTCAGCGCGGGCGGTTTTCTTTCAGTATCGAATTATTATACCACAGTTTTCCTGCCGCGGGGGATTTTTTAAGAATTCTTCATGTTTTCCCTCCGCCCCGGCCGGGCGCGGATCGGCCGTGCTTTCGTCTTGCAAATGACCGTTTGCGATGCTATACTGTAATGTATTCCATGATTCAGGTTGCTCAAAGCATTTGGGAGGCCGGACAATGAAGGCTATCAGAAAAATCTTTTCTCTCCTGCTGGCGGGCGTTTTCGTCCTCTTCGGCAGCTCCGTTTTCATGCAGTCGGGCGGGCCGGGCCTGCCCTCTCCCGCCGTCACCGCCGCCGCTGACGACGCGGCCGAGGCCCCCGAGGGCTTGACGGAGGAGATCACCGCCGTTCAGGCGGACCCCGCGGAGGCCCTGCCGACGGAGCCTCCCGCGCCGACGCCGGCGCCGATGGTCAACGTGCTGGGCACCGAATATCCCACCGACACCACGACGGCGCTGGATCTGAGCGGACGCGGGCGCGACGCGGTCCTGTCCGTCGTCGAAAGCCTGGGGCAGTTTACGGCGCTCGAGCGCATCGTCCTCGGCTCCGAGGGAGACGGGCTGAGCTGGGACGACATCGCGCGCGTGCATGCCGCCGCGCCGGACGCCGCGCTGGACTACGCCTTCACGCTCTACGGCACGGCGCAGAATCTCGCCAACGAGACGGTGAACCTCAGCCACGTGCCCGTGGGCGACCGCGGCGCCGCCGTCACGGCCGTGCTGCCCTACATGACGCGCTGCACCTATCTGGACATGGACAGCTGCGGCGTGAGCCATGAGGACATGTACGCCATCCGGCAGGCCTTCCCCGCCGTCAACGTTGTCTGGCGCGTCAACTTCAAGGGCTACAGCGTGCGCACCGACGCGGAGCGCATCCTGGCCTCCAAGCCCTCCATCGCCGGGGAGCTGCACGATGAGGACGTGGTCGTGCTCAAATACTGCGACGGCTGCAAATATCTCGACCTCGGCCACAACGAGAGCCTGACCAACATCGAGTTCGTGCGCGGCATGCCGAATCTGGAGGTCGCGGTCATCGCCATGAACCCGATCCAGAGTCTGGAGCCGCTGAGAGACTGCCCGCACCTGGAGTATCTGGAGACCCAGACCACCAGCATCACCGACCTCAGCCCGCTGGCCGATATGAAGGAGCTGCGCCATCTGAACATCTGCAAGCTTCCGAACCTCTACGACATCTCTCCGCTCTTCAACCTGCCCGACCTGATGCGCCTGTGGATCGGCTGCATCACCCCCATCCCCGCCGAGCAGGTCGCGCGGATGCAGGAGATCGCCCCCGCCTGCGAGATCGACACCTCCGTGGTCGACCCGACCACCGGCACCTGGCGCATCACAGGCTACATCCGCGTCAGCCTCCCGCTGCACTCCGACCTGGACTTTGAGCAGGAGGTCCTGGCCCCGCGCTACTACCTGCTGCAGGAGCAGTTCGGCTACAAGGATTCCGATTTCTCCTTCGCCGGCAACGACCCCCTGTACTGATATTTCTTATCTGTTTTTGGAGAAGGCCCATGCGTAAGAAAACACTGTGTCTCTGCCTGCTGACGCTCAGCCTGCTGCTGTGCGCCTGCGGCGGAGCGAAGGTTGAGCCCGTCGTCGTCGACGGGAACGAATACCGCCCCGACAAAACCACGGAGATCACCGCCGTGCTCACCGAGGAGACGATCTCCGTTCTTGACGAGCTGCCCAATCTGCAGCGGGCCGATCTGAGCGGCAGCAGCTGCCTCGGCGCGATCCGCGACTGGGCGAAGGCCCACCCCGCGGTCGCTGTGACCTACACCGTGCCCGTGCGGAGCGATATGGTCGTGACGAACGACACGGTCTCGCTGGATCTGTCGGGCGTGCCGCGCGCGGAGCTCGGCGAGGCCCTGCTCATGCTCGAATACCTGCCCACGCTGCAGGAGGTGCAGCTCGGCGCGCTGGAGGAGTCCGCTCCGGCCGATCTGCTGCAGGAGCGCTTTCCCGCGCTGCGCCTCGGCTATACCCCCACCTGGCGCGGACAGACGCTGGATCTGAATATGACGAGCCTCGATCTGCGGCAGGTCTCCGAGGCGGACGCGAGGGCGCTGCTCGGCTGGCTGCCGTCCATGCGGAATCTCAGCAACGTGGAGCTCGGCAGCGGCAGCGCGGAGAACCCGCCCGTCGCGTGGGAGACGCTGGCCGCGCTGGAGAAGGCCGCGCCGCAGGCGAGCTTTCATTACAGCTTCACGCTCTACGGCAAGGAGCTGAGCCTGCAGGACACCGAGCTCGACCTCAATCACATCTACATCGGCGATCAGGGCGCGCTGGTCAAGGCCGTGACGGCCTGCATGCCGGAGCTTGAGTATCTGGACATGGACTTCTGCGGCGTGGATGACGAGTACATGGCCGAGATCCGGGACAGCCTGCCCGACACGGAGGTGGTCTGGCGCGTCTGGTTCGGCACGGGCTACACCGCGCGCACCGATACGGAGCGCATCCTGGCCTCCAACCCCGGCATCGGCGGCGAGCTCTGCCCGGAAAACACCGTCCCGCTCAAATACTGCACCAGGGTCAAGCATCTGGACCTGGGGCACAATTCCTTCCTCGGCAATCTGGACTTCTGCAATTACATGCCCGATCTGGAGACGCTGGTCATCGCCCTGTCGGACATCAGCGACCTCTCCCCGCTGGCCAACTGCCCGCACCTGCGCTACGCGGAGCTGCAGACCAGCGCCCTCAACGACCTGCGCCCGCTGGCCAACTGCCATGAGCTGCACGATCTGAACATCTGCTACAACTTCAGCCTCACGGACATCACGCCGCTCTATGGGCTCACGAGCCTCGACCGGCTCTGGATCGGCTGCCTGACGCCCATCCCCGCCGCGCAGCTCGAGGAGATCCGCCGGCTCCTGCCGGACTGCACGATCAACACCAAGGATCTCGACCCCACCCGCGAGGAGTGGCGCTGGGACGGCGAGTACGACAACGGCATGCTCCGCCCCGCCGCCGCCTACGAGAGACTGCGCGAGGAAATGGAGTATGACCGCGCCCCCTTCTCCTACTCCTACATCCGCAACGATCCTCTCTACCCGCCGCACGGCCAGGGCGACAACACCACGCCGCCCACCTGGTTCACCACCCAGATCCCCATCCCCGTGGACTACACGGTGTATTGATCCCCGCTCCTCCCTTTCGCAGAAAGGGAGGAGTTTTTTCTTTTGGGGGCTTGACACGGCAGTTTGATAGGTGTATATTTTTAGAGTAATTGTATAGGGTTTTCCCGTTTTTTAAGCATTTTCCGAACACAGGGGCATAGTGCCCCCTAAAGGCATCGGAAGATGCTTTTCCTTTTTCCGGAAAAACGCGGCGCAAACGCGAGCAAAAGGAGGAATCCCTGTGACAAAATATATTTTCGTGACCGGCGGGGTGGTGTCCGGTCTGGGCAAAGGCATCACCGCGGCCTCGCTCGGCCGCCTGCTCAAATGCCGCGGCCTGAAGGTGGCCGCGCAGAAGCTCGACCCCTACATCAACGTCGATCCGGGGACCATGAGCCCCTATCAGCACGGCGAGGTCTTTGTGACCGAGGACGGCGCGGAGGCCGATCTGGACCTCGGCCACTACGAGCGCTTCATCGACGAGGATCTGAACAAGTATTCCAACCTCACGACCGGCAAGGTGTACTGGAACGTGCTCAACAAGGAGCGACGCGGCGAATATCTGGGCACGACCGTGCAGGTCATCCCCCACATCACACAGGAGATCAAGGACTTTATCTATCGCGTGGGCGAGAAAACGGGCGCGGACGTGGTCATCACCGAGATCGGCGGCACCACCGGCGACATCGAGAGCCAGCCCTTCCTCGAGGCGGCGCGGCAGGTCGGGCTGGAGCAGGGGCGCGAAAACACCCTCTACATCCACGTGACGCTGGTGCCCTTCCTGCGCGGCAGCGACGAGCACAAGACCAAGCCCACCCAGCACTCGGTCAAGGAGCTGCAGGGCATGGGCATCTCGCCGGACATCATCGTGCTGCGCTGCGACGAAGCGCTGGAGCCGGAGATCTTCCGCAAGATCGCCATGTTCTGCAACGTAAAGCCCGACTGCGTGATCGAAAACCGCACCCTCCCCATCCTCTACGAGGCGCCGCTGATGCTGGAGGAGCGGGACTTCTCCCTGATCGTCTGCCGGGAGCTGGGGCTCTGGACGCGCGCGCCGCAGCTCGACGAATGGAAGGACATGGTAGAGCGGATCCGGAATCTGCACCGGCAGGTCACCATCGGCCTTGTGGGCAAATACGTGCAGCTGCACGACGCCTACCTCTCCGTGGCCGAGGCCCTGCGCCACGCGGGCTATGCCTGCGGCGCGAAGGTGGAGATCCGCTGGATCAACAGCGAGAGCATCACCGCCGAAAACGCGGCGGAGACGCTTGCCGGCTGCGAGGGGCTGATCGTCCCCGGCGGCTTCGGCGGCCGGGGCGTGAAGGGCATGATCGAGACCGCCCGCTACGCCCGGGAGCACGACGTGCCCTATCTCGGCATCTGCCTCGGCATGCAGGTGGCGGTGATCGAGTTTGCCCGGAACGTCTGCGCTCTGGCCGACGCCGACTCCGGCGAGTTCGATCCCGCCTCGCCCCACAAGGTCATCGACTTCCTGCCCGATCAGGACGAGCAGATCGACAAGGGCGGCACGCTGCGCCTGGGCGCCTGGCCCTGCGCCGTTCAGCCCGGCAGCCGCATGGCGGCCTGCTACGGGGAGAGCCTGATCCGCGAGCGGCATCGCCACCGCTATGAGTTCTGCAACGAGTATCGGGAGCTCCTGTCGGAAAAGGGGATGTGCCTCTGCGGCGTATCGCCGGACGGGCGCATCGTGGAGGCCGTGGAGCTCTCCGACCGGCGCTTCTTCCTCGGCGTGCAGTTCCACCCGGAGTTCAAGAGCCGTCCCAATCGCCCCCACCCCCTGTTCGAGGGCCTGATCCGCGCATCGCTCGGGGATGAATAAGTCTTGTCAGCACTTCTCCGCTGCGGTATAAAGGCAAAAACTGTCGGGCAAAGGAGACGAACATGCAGAAGATCCTGATCCTGGATTTCGGCGGCCAGTACAACCAGCTCATCGCCCGCCGCGTGCGCGAGCACCACGTGTACTGCGAGGTGCTGCCGCACGATACGCCGCTTGCGGCCATCCGCGCCTTCGACCCCATCGGCATCATCTTCACCGGCGGCCCGAGCTCGGTTTACGCGCCCGGCGCGCCCTCCGTCGATCCGGCGGTCTTCACGCTCGGCCTGCCCATCCTCGGCATCTGCTACGGCTGCCAGCTGCTGGCGCAGGCGCTGGGCGGCCGCGTCACCGCGGCGCAGGACGACGCCGCGCGGGAGTACGGCAAGACGCGCACCTTCTTCGACCCCTCCTGCCCCCTGTTCCGGGGCCTGCCGGAGGAGAGCGTGACCTGGATGAGCCACGGGGACTACATGGCCGCGGTGCCGGTGGGCTTCCGGCTGGCCGCCCGCTCCGCCGCCTGTCCCACCGTGGGCATCTGTGATGAGAGCCGCGGCTTCTACGGCGTGCAGTTCCACCCGGAGGTCAGCCACACCGAGTACGGAAGCCGGATGCTGCGCAATTTCCTCTATGAGATCTGCGGCGCCGTGGGCGACTGGACCATGGCGGATTTCAGGCGCCGCGCGGTGGAGCGCCTGCGCAGGGAGCTCGCCGGACGGCGCGTGCTGCTGGCCCTCTCCGGCGGGGTGGACTCCTCTGTGGCGGCGGCCCTCCTGTCCGAGGCCGTGGGCACTCGGCTCAACTGCGTGTTCGTCGACCACGGGCTCATGCGCCTGCACGAGGGCGACGAGATTGAAGCCGCCTTCTCCGCCCGGCCGCTGCGCTTTGTGCGCGTAAACGCCGAGGAGCGCTTTCTCGCCCGCCTCGCGGGCGTGACCGAGCCGGAGCAGAAGCGCAGGATCATCGGCGAGGAGTTCATCCGCGTCTTCGAGCGGGAGGCAAAAAAGCTCGGCGCCGTGGACTGTCTGGCCCAGGGCACCATCTATCCGGACGTGATCGAGTCCGGCCAGGGCGAGGCCGCCGTGATCAAGAGCCATCACAACGTGGGCGGCCTGCCCGAATATGTGGATTTCAAGGAGATCGTCGAGCCGCTGCGCCTGCTCTTCAAGGACGAGGTGCGCGCGCTCGGCCGGGATCTCGGCCTGCCGGAGGCGCTGGTCTCGCGCCAGCCCTTCCCCGGCCCGGGGCTGGGCATCCGCGTGATCGGGGAGATCACGCGGGAGAAGCTGGACATGCTTCGGCAGGCGGACTTCATCTTCCGGGACGAGGTGGCGAAGGCCGGGCTTGCGCAGAGCATGAGCCAGTATTTTGCGGCGCTGACCAACATGCGCTCGGTCGGCGTGATGGGCGACGGGCGCAGCTACGACTACGCCGTGGTCCTACGCAGCGTCCAGACCTCGGACTTCATGACCGCCGACTGGACGCGCATCCCCTACGAGCTGCTGGACCGGGTCTCGGTGCGCATCGTCAACGAGGTGCGCGGCGTCAACCGCGTTTTCTACGACATCACCTCCAAGCCCCCCGCCACGGTGGAATTTGAATAGGAAAAAAACACAGCCCCGCTCGAATTTGATATGCTCCCTCTATGAGAGACAGTGAAAGGAAAAAACACTGTCAAACATAGGGGGAGCATTGTTATGCCACAAAAGCAAAAGATAGGGGCAGA
>CACYXC010000025.1 GCA_902778285.1 Oscillospiraceae bacterium
TATAAAAAATAATATCCGGGTGGTTCGGTACGCCGGGAAGACGACCTGCCCTGTGACCGTGATTGGCTCCGACGCGGATACAACGCTCCCCGCGGAGCTACAAAAGAAGCTGGCGGGATGCTATGCCGATGCGGAATTGATGATCTTTTCAGGTATCCGTCATGAGGATTATCTGACATCCACAGAGGTTATACAATTTATAAAGCACAGCATAACAGAAACTCAAAACATAGCACCCGACACAGAATAGAAGAAAAAGGAGCTTTTATGGAATTTACAAATGCGTTGATTCAGGGAGATCTCGAGGCTGTTCGCAGATGCCCCAAGGCTGATTTGCACAACCACTTTGTGTTAGGCGGAAGCCGAGAATTTTTGCGCGAACATTCCGGAAAGGATATTCAGCCAATCAAAAAACCGATTCATTCCATGAATGAGATGCATACATGGACTTCCCAAAATCTGGGGGATTATTTTGAAACGGCCGAAGGGCGCAGGATGCTGATACGGGCTACATTTTCCCAGGCCAAGAAGGATGGGGTTTCTATTCTTGAAATCGGCGAGGATGTCTGGGGTCTTGGAGAGTTTTTCCACGGGAACATCGAAGAGCTTGTGGCGGCCTTTGAAACAGCCCATCAAGAGATTGCGCCGGATATTGAACTGCAGCTTCAGATTGGTCTGTCCCGACATTGCGATATATCGTATTTGGAAGATTGCCTGTCCCATTTTTGGGGATGCAAGGCATTTTATTCCATCGATTTGTATGGGGACGAACTGGCGCAGCCAATAGAAAAATTTAAGTCCATTTATCGAAGGGCAAAGTCGGAGGGGCTCAAGCTGAAAGCACATGTCGGCGAATGGGGAACGGCGGACGATGTGCGCCATGCCGTAGAGTGCCTCGAGCTCGACGAGGTACAGCATGGGATTGCAGCAGCAGAAGATCCTTCCGTGATTCGTTTTCTGGCAGATAATCACATCCGGCTAAATATAACGCCTTCCAGCAATTATCTCCTTGGAAGAGTTCGGGATTTAGTGGAATCGATGTAACAATCAATTCTGATGATGTCCTGATTTTTGATTCGGATGTATCCAAGGAATACTTGCGGCTCTATCAATGTGGCTGCCTTGACGCAGAGGAATTGGACGATATCCGAAAGAATGGATTGAAAACGGTATGAGCCTTCCTCTCGGTGGATTACTATGAGACGCAGGAAAGCTCCGACAGGATGAATCTGCAAACGACGCAGAATAGAAGAAAAAGGAAACAAATATATGGACTACGCATTACAAACAGACAGGCTCTGTAAAACCTATCGCCGCTATCACGCATTGAATGGGCTTACCATGAATGTCCCTCGCGGTTCCATTTATGGCTTTGTAGGGAGAAACGGAGCTGGAAAAACCACCTTGATTCGCTTGATCTGCGGATTGCAAAAGCCGACCTCCGGCACATTTACGCTGAGCGGCGTACATAGCACCCAAAAGGACATTTTGAACATACGCCGCAGGATGGGCCGCCCTCGATCTACCTTGGCATGAGCGCGGAGGACAATCTGAAACAGCAGTACCGTATTCTCGGCCTTTCCTCTTATGATGGGCTGCGGGAGCTTTTGGAGCTGGTCGGGCTTTCTGACACGGGCAGGAAAAAGGCGAAGGATTTTTCGCTGGGTATGCGGCAACGGCTCGGCATTGCGATTGCGCTTGCCGGAAGCCCCGACTTTCTGATCCTTGATGAACCCGTGAACGGCCTTGACCCGCAGGGAATCATTGAATTCCGGGAATTGATCCAGAAGCTCAACCGGGAGCGCGGAATCACGGTCTTGATTTCAAGCCACATACTCGACGAGCTTCACCGGCTCGCAACATGGTACGGCTTTATCGACCAAGGCAGGATCGTAAAAGAAATGAGCGCGGAGGAATTGGACGCGGTTTGCAGGCAATATCTCCACGTCACCGTCAGCAACATGACCGCCCTGAAAAAGGTGCTGGATGAGCGCAGTCTCGGATACTCCGTTGTTTCAGAGAAAGAAGCGGATATTTATGACGCCATCGGCATTTCGGAATTGACCCACGCGCTTGACGCGGAGGACTGCGCGATCCTCTCTGTGAGTCAGCAGAGCGAAAGCCTTGAAAATTATTTTGTCAGCCTTGTGGGAGGTGAAAGCCACGCGTGATTTGATTGCTGCGAATTTTCGGAGGATGTTCAAAAACAACCTGTTTTGGGGCGGCATCCTCTTCATGTTCTTTGTTGCGGCCCTCGAGTTGGTGTCCTCAAAGATCGAGGCGTTGTCGGGAGGTGGCAGCGCGGCGTCATCGGTGCTGGATTCCCTTCTCTATGACGGGGCCTTGCGCTTGTCCGTCGTTATGGCGGTTTTTGTGAGCGTATTTGTCGGGACGGATTACAGCGACGGGACAATACGAAACAAAATCACATTGGGGCATCACAGAGGCAGTATCTTTTTTGCCAATCTGATTGCCTGCGTTTCGGCGGCTGTACTGATGCAGGCGACGCATTTGTTTTCGCTGTTCGTGCCGGGATGGTTTTTGTTCCACGATCTGACTGTTACCACAAATGAGGTTATCTCACTCATTTTGCTGGATATGCTGGCGGTCAACGCTTTTACCGCTATCTATGTAGCGGTGTGTATGATTTCACGTTCAAATAGTACCAGCGCCATCGTGTCATTGCTTTTTGTTTTTTCAGTCTCTCTGTTGAGCTTGATTCTCTTTCAAGAGCTGCTGCAGCCGGAGTATGTCACGGACAGCGCCTCCGCGGAATTCGTCCGCAATCCTTACTATATTGGCGGAATAAAGCGCACATTGTTTGCGTTCTTAAATGACGCGCTTCCCAGCTCGCAGATCATGCAGTTGGAAAGCGGGCAGGTGATCGGACATACGGAGCGTTTTGTCATATATGACCTTGCTATCATGGCGTTTATGACGGTCGGCGGCATTTTCGTGTTCCAACGAGAGGACTTGAAATAAAAATATGTCTTGAGGATGAAAATATCCTTGACAAATCTCTTCTCAGGTATGAGTATTATTCACTTTTCCGCCGCGTCACTCGAAAACGACCACCGCGGTCTGCTGGTACTCCTCGGGGATGGGCTTTCCCGCGCCCGTGCAGCCCGTCAGCAGCAGGAGCGCCGCCAGGAGCCCGGCAAGAACGGCCTGTTGGATTCTCTGCATGATCTTCTTCCTTTCTTTCCGGGATCCCGGCCGTGCGGTCTGCCCTTCGTATCAGAAGGCGTTGACGCCTCCCCGCAGCTGCTGACCGTTCCAGGTCACGTTCTGGGACTCGTACACGTTGACGCTGTTGGAGCCGCAGTCGCGGATGCTGCAGTTCTCGAAGTTGACACCGTAGCAGTTGTAAATGATGGCGCCATCGCCGGAGCACTCGTACATCTCTGTGTCCTCCACGGTCAGGCCCTGGCAGTCGGTGGCGTAGACCGCGTTCACGCCGCAGCCGAAGAGGCCGCAGCCGCGCACCAGGATCTCACCGCAGCGGTAGAATTCCAGCACGTCGCCCGCGCAGGAGCCGGGGGCCTCCTTGAGATGGCCGGCGGTCAGATCCTCCACGGAGATGTTGCTGCAGTCCTCGAAATAGAGCACGTCCGCGTAGCGCGGCACGGCCTGCAGGGTGGTCTTGTCCCTGCCCTGACCGATGATGTGCAGATTCTGCACGCCCGTGATTACCAGACCGGGGCCGTCATAGTCGTCGCGCCAGTAGTAGGAAGTGCCGCCGTAGCCGCCGTAGCTGGAGGCGGTAGAGAAGTCGATCAGCTCGGCGTCTACATAGATCGTGGTGTTGCTGCCGATGGCTGCGAGGAAGTCGTCCACGTTGTCCACATGGTAAGTTGCCTCGCCGAACTCGTTCACTTCGCCCTCGGGCGCAGCGGCCTCGGGCTGCTGCGGGCCGGCGTAGTTCTCCAGATAGTCCTCGCGCTGCATGGCCTCGAGATCCGCCAGCGCAAGCTCCCTGCCCTCGGCGTCGACCACGGTGCCGGCAGCCTCGCCGTCGAAGTTGAAGTACATGCCCATGCCCAGCAGCTCGTTGTTTTCAAAGGAGCAGGCGTCGATCACGGGGCTCTGGCCGGTGATGTGGAAGACACCGCCGGTGGCGTGGACGAACTTGCTGCCGTCGGCGCGGGTGATGGGATAGCTCTTCTCGGAGATCCTGTTGTCGTGCACGTCGCAGCCGCGCATCTGCACCTCCAGAGAGCCGGAGCTGTGCAGCAGGACCTGAGCCCTGTTGCCGCAGATCTCGGTGTTGAAGATCACGAAACCGGTGCTGGTCTGGACGTCGAACAGGTAATAGGCCCCGTTGTCGCTCTTCAGGCCGCAGTCCATGATCTTGCCGCCGAGATAGCGCACATCGTAGGAGCCGAAGGCCTCCAGCGCGCCGTAGCTGCACTCGCGGATGACCGTGCTCGCGGCGATGACGCCGCGGCAGTTCATGGCGGAGATGCCCACCGTGCCGCAGCCGTAGAGGTCACAGCCGTTGACGTACATGTTCTCGCTGTTGACAAAGCGGAGCACGCCGCCGGAGCAGAAGCCGGGGGCAACGGTGTGGCCCGCGGTGAGGGAGACGATGTTCACATCCGAGCACCAGTCGAAAACCATAACGTTCGCGTAGCGCGGCTCGGTGACGACGCTGCTCTTCGTGTCGTGCCCGACGATGTACAGGTTGTGCACATCGCTGATGTGGAGCTCGTAGCCGTCGCCGCAGTTGGACCATGACAGGTGCTCGGTGGCGTAGTCGCTGCCGTAGCCGGAAGCCTTGGTGAGATTGTACTCGCCGTCGGTCAGCTGGATGACGCGGTCGCTGCCGATGGCGGCGAGCAGCTCGTCCACGTCGTGGACAACGATATGTTCCTCCGGGATGTTCTCGCCGAAGACCTCGGTGACCTCGCCGCAGTCGGCGGGCATCGGCGTCGGCGGCACATCGGAGACGGCCTCCGCGTCGAGATCCGGATTGGGGACGGGAAAGGCGGTGACGATGACGGAGGGCGTGGGCTCCGCCGCGGCGTTGGCGGTCAGGACGGCGCCGCTCCTGGGGCCGAGGGCCATGCCGCAGCCGGACAGCAGCAGGATAACGATCAATGCCAGGGCGATACCCGCCCGGCCTTTGTTTTTGTATTTCATGATCTGCACTAACCTCTCTTTCAGATTCCGCTTCTCGGTGGCGAAGCTCATCGCAACCACGCTCCGGGGAAGCGGACGGTCGGCGGCGAGCGTCAGCAGCAGCTCGCCGTAATGTTGTTTTTCTTCCCGGCCCATGCGCCGCAGCAGCCGCTCGTCGCAGCTGAGCTCGCAGGCCCGGTCGATCTCCCGGCGAAACAGGGAGAAGAAGGGATTGAACCAATGGAGCGAGGACACCAGCACCGCGAACCACTTGTAAGCCAGGTCGCCGCGGCGGTAGTGGGTCAGCTCGTGGCGCAGGATGCCCCGCAGCATCTCGTCGTCGTAGTCGCGGTCGGGCAGCACGATGACCGGGCGCAGCAGGCCCAGCAGCATCGGCGTGCGCACGGCGCGGCTGCGGCAGAGGGCGGGCCAGGGCGTGGAATTGAGCGCCTCGAGCACGAGGCGGTCGCTCTCCCTCGCGCGGCGGAAGGTTCTGCCCAGCGCGCAGCGGAAGCGCAGGAAGCCGACGCCGTAGCGCAGCAGACTGATCCCTGCGCCCGCAAGATAGACGGCGCCCCAGAAATCCCAGCTGCCGAGCAGCTTTTTCGCGGCGGAGAGAAGGGCCGCAAAGTCCAACGCGGGTTTTTCTTCCTCTGCCGCGCTCACCGCGGCTGGAATTGGCACCGCGGCAGCGGTGCTCCCCTGGGCGCTCTCCGTTCTGTAGGTGCGGGGCGTGTCAGGCGCACCGCTCTGCTCCACGGGAGCCGCAGCGACTACGGGCATGGGCGCAGGCCGCGCCGGGACGGGCGCCTCCGCCGCAGGCAGGAGGCCGGGCAGCGGCAGCACGAAGCGCAGCAGCACCAGCAGCCAGGCGTAGTAGGCGAATGCCGCGGGCATGCGGGTCTTCAGCACGCGCCGCAGCAGCATCAGCAGCGCCGCCAGCAGCGTGCCGCCGGCGGACAGGGACAACAGGATACGAAGCATCGTCTCCATGGCTCAGTCCTCCACCTTGAACATGGTCCTGAGCTCCTCGATGTCCGCGGCGCTCAGGCCCTCGGATTTGACGAGCGTGGCCACAAGGCTGCGGGCGCTGCCCTTGAAGAGCCGGTCCACCAGATCCTGCGCGGCCCAGTCGCTGTATTCCTCGCGGCCGATCAGGGGACGGTAGTAGAAAACCTTGCGTTTTTCCTGCGCCAGCGCGCCCTTGGCGACGAGGCGGCCCACCAGCGTCTTGACCGTGGTGGCCTCCCAGCCGCGGCGCTCGCACAGGGCGGTGCGGATCTCCGTGACGGGCAGGGCGTCCCCGGCCTCCCACAGGACCTTCATGACCTCCAGCTCGGAGTCGGATATTTTTTCTGCCAAAAGGGACATGGCGATTCTCCTTTCGTAAACGGTGATCGGTCGTTTACGGCAGACTACATATGTAACCTGATTGCACCATAGCACACAAGACTACAAATGTCAACCCTCGATCTGTAAACTTAAGAAATCTTTGGAAACGGCGGGAAGCGCATATCATTCGAAAGCTTATCATGGTTTCCCCCGCGCGATGCGTCCCCCTGTTCTTTCCTTTCGAAACTTGCCCGAAAAAAGAACGTGCCGCGGCGTCAGAAGAAGCTCACGCCGCTCCGTTTCCGTCAGGAATGAGCCTTCGCCGCGCAAGGCGGAGGCGAACGATACGGAGCTCGTGACGACGCGCGCCACGCCGCCCGCGGAAGGGCTTCGCTTCGCTCGCGCCGCTGCACAATGACTATAACGCAAAGAAGCGCCCGGAGAAGGCTCCCCGGGCGCTTCGGGTTTTGCGGGCTCAGTCGTTCAGACTCAGCATGTAATTGCCGTTCTCCCCCAGCACCGTGGTGGGAAGCTGGCCGTTCCACTGCTTGATCCAGTAGTAGTCGATGAGCCCGTCGGTCAGGGACTCGGAGATGCGCTTGTTCATCTCGGCCTCCTTCTCGCCGGCGTAGAGGGCGGCCTCGGCCTGCACCTTGACGACCTCCAGCTCGGCGTTGGCGGCGATGACGGCCTTTTCGGCCTCCGCGTTGGCCGCGATGACGGCGCGCTTGGCGGTGGCCTCCTCCTCCATGGTCTTCTGGGCCTGCTCGGTCTCGGCGGTCAGCTTGTTCTGGGCCGCCACCTGCTTGGCCTCGACGGCGGAGGTGAAGGCGTCGGTGAAGTCGATGTCCTCGATGGCGATGGAGACGATGGTGATGCCGTAGCGCCGCATGTCCGCGGAAGTGCTCTCGGCGATCATGTCGGACAGGTCGTTGCGCTTCGAGATCAGATTCTCCGCAGTGTAGCGGGAGAAGACGGCCTTGGTGTTCTCGAGGATGCGGGGGTACATGACGTTGTCGTAGTAGTGGATGCCCACCGAGCGGTAGAGCTCCTGCGCGGTCTCCTGGTCGATGCAGTAGTTCACCGACAGCTGCAGGTTCACCTGCTGGATGTCGCTGGAGAAGGCCTCGGTGCCGATCTGCACCTTCTGGGTGCGGTTGTCCATCTTCACGACCTCCTGCCAGGGCTTGATCAGATGGGCGCCGGCGCCGATGGTGCGCTCCTCGACGCGGCCGAAGGTGGTCAGGATACCGGTGTAGCCGGTGGGCACCACGGTCACGCAGCTGAGCGCAAGCGCCGCGATCAGCACGAGCAGAGCCAGCAGCTGCACGGGACGGGTGCGCCAGCTGCGGCGGATCACCGTCTGCCCGTTCTCGCTGACGATGGACTTTCCTTCAAAGCCCAGGACCATGAACAGCACGGCGGATACGATCAAACCTATAATCAAAGCAAACATGTTTATACCTCCTTTGCTTCCTTCCTGACAATATGACGGCGGAAGCCGAAAAAAGTTCTGTCCTTCTCCTCGGGAAAGGGCGAAATCCATGTAGAAAGGAAGCGGTGCCTGCCTCCCCCGAAAGGGGCGGCGCTTCGCAGAAGCGGAGGGGTCGGACCCCTCGGTCAGCGCGTTCGACGCTGACAACTCCCCTTGCAGGGGAGCCGTTTACACCACCTGAAACAGATAAAACTTCAGATAATCCGTCTCCGGCACGTTCCAGAGGATCGGATGGTCGGGGGCCTGCTGCCGCGCCTCGATCTGCCGCAGCTCCACGCCCGCGTCCTTCGCCGCCTCGCGCAGCATTTTGCGAAACAGTTCGTCGGCCATGAAGTGGCTGCAGGAGGCCGTGGCGAAATAGCCGCCGCGCGGCAGCAGCTTCAGCGCCCGGCAGTTGATCTCCTTATAGCCGCGCTCCGCGCTCCCCACGGTCCTTCGGGACTTGGTGAAGGCGGGCGGATCGAGGATGATGAAGTCATAGGGCGCGCCGCCCTGCTTCTCCAGCTCCGGCAGCAGGTCGAACACGTCGGCCACCCGAAAGTCCATCCGCTCGGCCAGTCCGTTGCGCTCGGCGTTTTGGCGGGCCATTTCGATGGCGGAGGCGGAGACGTCCACCGCCGTCACATGCTCGGCCCCGCCCCTGGCGGCGTTTAGGGCGAAGGAGCCGGTGTGCGTGAAGCAGTCGAGCACGCGGCGGCCCTTCGCGAGCCGCGCAACAGCGAGGCGGTTGTATTTCTGGTCGAGAAAGAAGCCGGTCTTCTGGCCGTTCTCCACGTCCACGGCGTAATAGATCCCGTTTTCGCAGATCTCGGTCAGCGGGCTCTCCGGCACGGGCAGACCCGGAAGCGCGAACCAGCCCTTGCTCTGCTCCAGCCCCTCGAGGGCACGGATGGCGACGTCGTTGCGCTCGTACAGGCCGCGGATCTCCTGCCCGTCCTCGCACAGGATCTCCACCATTGCGTGGAAAAGCACGTCCTTGATGCGTTCGATCCCCACCGACAGAGTCTGTGTCACCAAAAGGTCATGGAACTTATCCACCGTCAGGCCGGGGAAGCCGTCGGCCTCGCCGAAGATCAGCCGGCAGCAGTCCAGATCCTCCCCCATGACCGTCCTCCGGTAATCCCAGGCCCAGCGCAGGCGGCGGCGCCAGAAGGCCTCGTCAAAGCGGTCGTTTGCGTTGCGTGAGACGAGGCGCACGCGGATCTTGCTGCTCTCGCTGAGAAAGCCCGTGCCGAGATAGCGGCCCTTCTCGCTGACCGCGTCGACCAGCGCGCCGTTTTCGCAGGGCTCGGCCGTGCGCACGTCGCTCGCATAGATCCAGGGATGCCCCTCGCCGACCCAGCGGGCGCCCTTCTCGCTGACTGTGATTTTCGGAAACGCTCTGTCTGCTTTCATGGATCATACCTCATACATTCGGATAAGGAATTGTAACACGCCAGCGGCATAAATTCAACGCCGCGCGGTCCGTTGTCTTGCTTTTCCGCGCCCTGCGTGATATTTTAGATGCGAACAAAACCGAACAGTGAAAGGATTGCAGACATGATCATTGACAAGAACACCAAGCTGACCGACATTCTGGCGGCCTACCCCTGGCTGCCCGACGAGCTGGGCCGGACCGATCCGCGCGCCAAGCCCTTCCTCGCGATGATGAACACCCCGCTCGGCAAGGTCACGCTGAAAAAGGCCACCGTGGCCGACGCGGCCAAGTACCTCAAGCGCTCGCCCGAGCGCCTGCTCAGCCGTCTGGAGGGTGTGATCCGCGATTACGAGAGCCGCCGCTGAGGCGAGGAGGCGGAGCATGGACAAGTTTCAGCTCAAGCAGTATATGAACGCCAGCCCCGACGCCAAGCTCAAGGATCTGGTGACGAAGCTGCTGTATGATGAGATCCTGGCGCTGCGCATCGCGCCGGGCAGCAAGCTCAACGTAAACCAGATCGCCTCGTCTCTGGGCATCTCCCGTACGCCCGTGGCCGAGGCGGTGCAGAGCCTGAGCGAGATCGGCTTTGTGGTCGGCCATCCGGGCCAGCCGGGCAGCTTTGTGCTGGATCTGAGCCTGACCGACATGATCGACCTCTATCGCGTGCGCGACGCGGTGGAGAGCACCGCCGCGGCCCTGTGCGCCTATCAGGCGGACGACCGTGTCCTGCGGGAGCTGAGCCTGCTGGCCGAGGCCTTCAAGGAGAGCGTGGAGAACCGCGACATCCTCGGCATGAAGGACACGGACATGCCCTTCCACCGGCTTATCATCGACTCCTGCGGCAACCCCTATGTGGTGCAGAGCTATGAGCAGATCCTGCCGAAGCTGACCATGTATCAGGCCTCCATGCTGGAATTCATCGTCCAGCAGGACAATGACGCCAACCCCTGGCTGGCCGGCGTGAAGTACAATCACATCTCTGTTGTGTCGGCCATCCGCATGCGCATGCCGGAGCTTGCGCGCCAGAGCATGGCGGAGCATGTGGGCGCAAGCCTGAGCTTCACCAGCCTCTCCGGCGGCGGCATGGACCCCTTCCGCGCCATCCGCCGCGCGTAGGTTTCAGTTTTCAGTTTTCAGAGTTCAGTTTTCAGTGAAGCGGTACCTCTCATAAACAAACGGGAAGACCTCCGGAATCACCGGAGGTCTTCCCTTCAAGCTGTCAACAAAGTGTCGACAGCTTGAAGGGCAAAAATGAGAACTTACGAAAAAGTTCTCATTTTTGCGTATATCAAACGCGAGAGGGAATAACCGATCCCCTCTCGCGCTCTCCCCATGCAAGTCATACCTGGTTTCGCCGGCTTTGTCTACAGTCTGACGGGAAGACCTCCGGAATCACCGGAGGTCTTCCCGTTTCTGAAAACTAAAAACTGAAAACTCAGTCGACCCGCTCGTCGCCCCAGAAGAAGAGGGCCACGGTGCCCGGGCCGGTGTGGGAGCCGATGGTGGTGCCGACGCTGTTGATGACCACCCTGCCGTCGAGCTTCGGGAACTTCTCCTCCACGAGCTCGGCCACGGCCCGCGCCTCGGGCAGGCAGGCGGACATGGAGATATAGCACTTGCCGCTGTAGTCATGGCCGCCGCGCGCGTGCTCCTCCATCTTCTTGACGCACTCGCGGATGACCCTTTTCTTCGTGCGGATCTTGTAGCGCGGGATGAGGCGCCCCTGATCGTCCATGTTCAGCAGCGGGCAGATCTCCAGCAGGCCGCCGAAGATCGCCGCGGTCTTGGAGATGCGGCCGCCCTTGACGTAAAAGCTCAGGTCCGTGGAGAAAAACCAGTGGTGGAGCTTGAGGCGGTTGTCCTCGATCCATTTGGCGCACTCATCCACGGACAGTCCCTCGTCGCGCTTGGTCGCGGCGGTGTCCATCAGCAGGCCGTAGCCGGAGGAGGCGCCGAGCGAGTCGATGATATAGATCTTCCGCTCGGGGTAGCGCTCGCGCACGATCAGCGCGGCGTTCTGGGCGGAGTTGATGGTGCCGGAGATGCCGGAGGACAGGCAGACGTGGATCACGTCCTGTCCCTGCTCCAGAAAGCGGGAGAAATGCTCCACATATTCGGTGATGCTCACCTGCGAGGTGCGGGTGTCGGCACCGGCCGCCATTCTGGCGTAGAACTCGTCAAAGGGTATGGAATGGCCCAGGTCGTCCGGATACTCCACGCCGTCGATGGCGTAGTGAAAGCAGACATAGTGGATGCCGCGCGCTTCAAAATGCTCCCTGCTCAGATCGGCGGTGGAGCAGCAGCTGAGAACATAGCTCATGATCGTCTGTCCTTTCGCAACCATAGTTTTCGCGGTTACAGGATAGCCCCGCTCCGCCGCCAGCGCAAGCTACCCTGCCGGGATGGGACTCTACCGTTCGAGCCGCGCAGAAATCCCGGGGTAGACCCTTCTCTACCCCGGGATCGACTCACTCTACAAATCGTAGAATCATGCTTTTTTCTTCTGTTTGCGCAGGAATTTCGGCCGTTTTTTGATGTTGCAGCTGAGGAAGACCAGCGCCTCCGCCAGTACGCAGATCAGGAAGATCTGCCAGGGGTTGGCCTGGACGAAGAGCAGATAGGCCATCACGAACAGGCTCAGCACGAACAGCGCGATCACAAACTGCAGGTGCCGCTTCTTGCCGAAGACGCAGATCAGCACCAGATAGGTCAAAACCGAGACCGGCAGCGCCACCGCGAAGATCTGCCAGCGGATGATCCCCACGAGCCACAGGGCGACGAAAGCCGTCAGCGCCAGGGTCCACACGCCCAGCACCGCCACGGCGATGATCATATTCACGCTGTAGCTGCGGTCCGGCACATCGTCCGGGTCAGGGGCCGGCTTCCACCGCTCCTGCGCGGAGAGCAGCGCGTCCACCGTGACACCGAATATCTCCGCCATCTGGGTGAGCACCCAGGCGTCCGGGATCGCCTCGCCCCGCTCCCACTTGGAGATGGTCTTGTCCGAGTAGTTCAGCGCCGCGCCGAGCTCCGCCTGGGTCATACCCGCGCCGGTGCGCAGCTTGATGATATTGCTGGCCGTGACCAGCTTCAGTTCCGAAAGATCCATGGTGTATTCTCTGCGGGCGCTGTTGCGCCCGACGTCCGTCCGTTTTGGCTTGGTAATGTGATATTATACCATGCGGGCGCTTGTTTGGCAAGACACGGCGTTTCCGCGGCGCGGGACTTTACCTTATCGCGGTTTTTTGGTATAATAATACCAATCTCCAATAAACCGCTTGATTTTCAAGCGGTTTATGTGCAGCGACTGCTGCGCTGCGCAAAGCAAATGCTTTGCGCGAGACTGGTATTGCACGGCTTCTTCAAAGGCGCAAAGCGCCTTTGCCTGTGAGCCCGGCGGCTCACAGGCAACAAAACGATTTTTATCGTTTTATTGAAGAATAAGTATAAGGTATTGATTCTCTTCAAAGGCGGATGCGTGATGGGCGGAACAGCAGCTTATGAGCTCCTGCTGAGCGGTATCGACTGCGAGGCGCGGGTGGAGCGCATCGTGCGCGGCGTGTCCTGGACGGCGGCCCTGCTGTCCGACGGGCAGGCCGGCGTCGCCATGCGCACGGCGGGCGAGAGCGTCCCCCGCCGCTTCGAGACGCTGGCGGGACTCCCCGCGAGGGAGGCCGCCCGCGCCGTCCTCTCCTGGAATCTGGAGGAGGCGAGCGAGGGCATGGCCGTCGTCAACGCCTGCTATAACCGCCCCGAACGCATGGAGCGGCTCGGCTGCTTCTATACCGACAGCGCGCTGGAGGGCGTCGAGCTTGCGGGAAAGACCGTGGGCTTCGTCGGCCATCTCCTGCACAGGAACAGCGTCACCGAGCGACTGCTCGGCGCGGCGAAGGACTACTTCATCCTTGAGCGCGAGCCCAGGCCCGGCGACTATCCCGACAGCGCCTGCGAGTACCTGCTGCCGCGCTGCGATGTGGCGGTCATCACCGGCTCTGCCTGGGTCAACAAGACCATGCCCCGGCTGCTGGCGCTGACAAAGGACGCGCTCACGATCCTGACGGGGCCGACCGTGCCGCTCTGCCCCGCTCTGCTCGGGCTGGGTGTCGATCGGCTCAACGGCCAGGTCATCACCGAGCCGGAGGCGATGCTGAAGAAGATCGCAGAGGAGCGCTGCTCGGTCAACGCCTTCTCCCGCCACTGGACCCTCGACGCCAGATGAGCGCGCAGACGAAACGCCGGCTCTGCTTCTGGGCGATCTTCGCCCTGGGGCTGGGGGTCCGCCTCTGGCAGTTCGGGCGGGTGCCGGAGGGCATCAATCAGGACGAGGCCTTCGCGGGCTACGAGGCCTTCTGCCTGCTGCACGGCGGCACGGATACCGCGGGCTATCGCTTCCCGGTCTATCTGACGGCCTGGGGCAGCGGCATGAACGCGCTCGAGAGCTATCTGATGCTGCCCTTTGTGGCCGTGTTCGGGCTGAAAACCTGGGTCATCCGCCTGCCGCAGCTGCTGACGGGGCTGTTGAGCCTGCCGGCCGTCTACGGCGTCGCGCGCCGGGCGCGCGGGGAGCGGCAGGCGCTCGTCACGATGCTGCTGCTCGCGGTCTGCCCCTGGCACGTGCTGCTCTGCCGCTGGGGGCTGGAGTCCAACCTCGCTCCGGGCTTTCTGCTTTTCGGGCTGTATTTCTTTGTCCGCGCGCTCGAGGACGGCCGCTTTTTCCCGCTCTGCGGCCTCTTCACGGGCCTTTCGCTCTACGCCTACGCCACGATCTGGCCCTTCGTGCCGCTGATGCTGGGCCTGTCGCTTCTGTACTGCGGCGTTCACGGCAGGCTGCGCTTTGACCGGCGTCTGCTGGGCGGCGGGCTGATCCTCGGGCTGCTGGCGCTGCCGCTGCTGCTGTTTTTAGCGGTGAATTTCGGCCTCATCGCCGAGATCCGCACGCCCTTCTTCTCCGTGCCGAAGCTGCTGTATATGCGTTCGGGGGAGCTGTCCTTCCGGCATATCCCGGAAAATCTCGGGAATCTGTTTACGATCCTGTGGAAGCAGTCGGACGGGCTGCCGTGGAATTTCGCCGGACCCTTCGGCCTGCTCTACCCGCTTTCCGTTCCCTTTGCGCTGCTGGGGCTATTGTCCCTGCTGGCGCGGCGCGCGCGCAGCCGGGACTTCGACCCCATGGCGCTGCTGCTCTTCCAGCTGCTCGCCGCGCTGCTGCTCGGCGCGCTGCTGCGCGTCAACGTCAACCGCGTCAACCTCCTCTTCCCGCCGCTGGTCTTTCTCACGGCGGAGGGGATCTGCCGCTTCTGCGATCTCTTCCGCGCGCGGCTGCTGCCGCTGCTGCTGGCGGCCTATCTGCTCTGCTTCGGGCTCTTCGTCCGGTATTACTTTACCGACTATAAAGCCTCGCTGCGCCCGAGCTTTGCCTGGGGGCTGGAGGACGCGCTGGCCGCGGCGGAGTGCTTCGACGGCGCGATCGTTCTCTCCGGAGATATCTATTACCCCGATGTGCTGTTTTACGCGCAGACCGATCCCGACGTCTTCCGCGCCACCGTGCGCTACCAGAACTACCCGGCGGCCTTTCTGCGCGCCGCCTCCTTCGACCGTTTCCGCTTCGGGCTGGACGGCGCGCCGGAGGACGGCTGCGTCTATCTGCTCTCGCCGTGGACGGACGCCTCGGCATTCGCGGAGGCGGACTATGCGGCGGAGCGCTATGGCGGCTTTAGCCTTGTCTACAGGAAGTGAGACCATGGAGATCTATGAAAAACAGCTGAGCGTCCCCGCCGGGGGGCTGAGCACCCGCGAGCTCTTCGTCTGGCTGCAGGACGTCGCCGGCGAGCAGTGCGTCCCCTATCATCTGGCCGGGGACGATCTGAAAAAGCTTGGGCTGATGTGGGTGGTGGTGCGCTATCTGATCCGCGTCCCGCGCTGGCCGGAGCCGGGCGAGTCCCTTCGCCTGCTGACCTGGCCGGGCGCGACGCGCCACGGCATGATGCCGCGTTACTACCGCCTGCTCGACGCCGCGGGGGACTGCATCGCCTCCGGCAGCAGCGTCTGGACCGTCGTGGACCGCGAGACGCGCAGGATGGTCAACCCCGACGAGCACGGCGTCATTCTGGAGGCCCTTGTCACCGGGCTGGAGGAGCGCCGCCCACCCGCGCCCGCGAAGCTCCCGACCGAAGCCTGCATGGACTACACGGTGACGGACGAGGTCCTCGACAGGAACGGCCACATGAACAACACCCGCTATTACGATCTGGCCGAGCGCTGCATCGGCCGCGAAGGCGGCCATCCGCGCCGCATCGTCACCGAGCACCAGAGCGAGATCCGCATCGCGCAGAGCATGCGCGTCTCCTGGGGTCGGGAGGGCGAGCGCTATTTCATCGAGGGCGCAAACGCGCTGCCCGTGTTCCGCATGGAGCTGGACTACAGTGAATGAGGCTCCGGGATCGGGGAAATACGCAGCAGCAGAAGGCGGAGGGCTTTTGCCCTCCGCCTTCTGCTGTTTATGCCAGTCAATCCTTTTTCTTATCGTCCGCCGCCTTGAAGTCCGGCTCGACGCCGCGGCTGAGCCGGTCGATGTTCGCGCGGTGCTGGAAGATCGCGATGCACATGCCCACGACCGCCAGAACGATCTTCGGCATGCCGACGGAGAAGGCGACGGCAGCGATCGAGATGGCGACCGCGGCGGCAAGTGACCCGGCGGAGACCTTGCGGGTCAGCAGCGCCACGATCAGAAACACGGCCAGAACGCACAGGAACACGCGCCAGTCAATGGCGAGGGCGAGCACCGCGCCGACCGAGATGCCCTTGCCGCCCTTGAAGTGGTGAAACACCGGGAAGCAGTGCCCCAGCATGCAGGCGATGCCGCCCGCGGCGAGGCCCCGGTCCCCCATCAGCTTCCAGCCGATCCAGACGGCGACGGCCGCCTTGAGCATGTCGCACAGAAGCGTCAGGATGCCGGCCGCCCAGCCGTAGACCCGGGCCATATTGGTCGCGCCGGCGTTGCCGCTGCCCTTGCCGCGCACATCCCCGCCCCAAGCGGTCCGGGACAGCAGGATCGACGAGGACAGAGAGCCGAGCAGATAGCCGAGCACGACGATCAGAAGGAGTTTTCCGATCTCCATAGCGTCTCCTCAAAGAAAACCAAGAAAGCAAAAATTTTAAGTTATTATAACCCCTGTTTCTCCCGCTTTGCAAGCAGATTGCCGGACTGTTTTCAGATTGTTCAAAAGGCGCCGAGGTCCCGAAACAGCGTCCAGGGGAAAACAGCGGGCGGCGGCGCGGAGAAGTCCATCGTCTCGCCGCTCGCCGGATGCGTGAAGCGCAGGCGTTGGGACCAGAGCGCGAGCTCGCAGCCGTCCTCCCGCACAGCGTACTTGCGCTCCCCCATCAGCGGCAGGCCGCGGGAGGCAAACTGCACGCGGATCTGGTGGGTGCGGCCGGTCTCCAGCTCAATGCGTACAAGGCTCCGATCGCCGCTGCGATCCAGCGTCACATAACGCAGCACCGCCTCCTGCACGCCCTTGCCCGGCTGATCTGCGACAAAAGTCATCTTCCGCGCCGTATCGCGCCGCAGGAGATCCCGCAGCTCGCCCTGCGGCTCCGTCTCCCCGCTCACCACGGCCAGGTATTCCTTGCGAAATTCCCCCTCCCGGATCTGGCGGGAGAGCTCCGAGGCGCTTTCGGCGCTGCGCGCGAGCAGCATCACGCCGCCCACGACCCGGTCCAGCCGGTGCACCGTGCGCAGCTCTGCCTTCGCGTCGCCCAGCTCCGTGCGCAGCAGCTCCGGCAGGCCGCCCGGCTCGTCGGTGGAGAGCACCCGCGGCGGCTTGCAGCAGAGCAGAATGTCCGCGTCCCGATAGAGAATCTCCATATTTTTCACCCCTCATTCATTTTATCACAGCAAGCGGGCTTTGCAAACAGCGAATCCTGTGATAAACTGTAAAGTTAGAATGATTCGGATGCGGAGGCCGTCATGGAAAAGACGCGGAGTACCCCCTGTCCCCATGCAAAGCAGTGCGGCGGCTGCCAGCTGCAGCATGTGCCCTATGCGCAGCAGCTCGCGCAAAAGCAGCGCCGCGTGCGGGAGCTCCTCGGCGGCTTTGGGCCGGTGCTGCCGATCCTCGGCATGGCGGAACCCACCCACTACCGCAACAAGGTGACGGCCGCCTTCGCGCTGGACCGGAACCGGAAGATCGTCTCCGGCATCTACCAGCCGGGGAGCCACGCCGTGGTCCCGGTGGACAGCTGTCTCATCGAAGACGAGACGGCGGACGCGATCATCGTGGACATCCGCCGCATGCTGCCGGACTTCAGGATCAAGGTCTTTGACGAGCGCAGCGGCACCGGCTGGCTGCGGCACGTGCTCGTGCGGCGCGGCTTTGCCACCGGGCAGGCGCTGGTGGTGCTGGTCGCCGTCAGCCCCATCTTCCCGCTGCAGAAGCCCTTTGTGCAGAAGCTGCGGGAGCTGCACCCGGAGGTCAGGTCCGTGGTGCTCAACATCAACGACCGCGTCACGCCCGTGGTGCTCGGCACGCGGGAGAAGGTCCTGTACGGCGAGGGCGCGATCGAGGATATCCTCTGCGGCTATCGCTTCCGCATCTCGCCCCGCTCCTTCTACCAGATCAACCCCGTCCAGACCGAGAAGCTCTACCGCACGGCTCTGGACTTCGCGGAGCTGACAGGGGCGGAGACCGTGCTGGACGCCTACTGCGGCATCGGCACCATCGGCATCACGGCGAGCGGCCGGGCCAAACAGGTCATCGGCGTGGAGCTCAACCACGACGCGGTGGCCGACGCCATCGTAAACGCCCGCCTCAACGGCATCAAAAACTGCTGGTTTACCGCCGGGGACGCCGGCGAGTACATGGAGCAGATGGCGCGCGACGGCATGCGGCCCGACCTGGTCTTTCTCGACCCGCCCCGCGCCGGCAGCGACGAGCGCTTTCTCTCCTCCCTGCTGCGCTGCGCGCCGAAAAAAGTCGTCTACGTCTCCTGCGACCCGGAGACTCTGGCGCGCGACCTCGGCACGCTGACGAAGGGCGGCTATCGCGTCGGGAAGATCCAGCCGGTGGACATGTTCCCGTACACGCGGCATATCGAGTGCGTTTGTCAGTTATTCAAAGAAGGCGCGAAATAACGGCGTTTTTTCTCCCGTTTCGCGGAGTCCCCATGCCCGCCGACACGTCGGAGAACCACAGAAAGAATGGTGGCAGAATGAAAAAGTTTCAAGCGATACGCGCCAATATGTCGATGAACGTGATCGGCGGTCTGGTGGCTTTTCTGCTGCTGTTCGGCGCCCTTGTCTGCATCATCGGCAACTACTGCATCGTCAGCGCCTTCAAAAACGAGTACGCCACCGTCACCTATCATATGGCCGACGCTGCGGCGCTCCTCGTGAACGGGGACCACATCGGGCAGTATCTCGCGGGCGAGGAGCAGGAGGAGTATGCCGTCAGCAAGCGGCGGCTCGACACCATGTGTCAGAAACTGAACGTCTCCCTGATTTACGTCATCCAGGTCGACCGGAGCGATTACGGCAGATTCGTCTCCATCTTCAATCCGGTCAACAACACTGTGGATGATTCCCGCTACACAGAATGGGAGCTGGGCTACGAACGCAATACCACAAATGACGAATACCGGGAGAAATACCGGTCGATTTACGAGCAGAAGGCAGCCTACGGAACGGTTTTCCGCCTGCACACCACCGACGGCCAGCATCCGCACATCACAACGCTGGTCCCCGTGAAAAACGCAGCGGGTGAAGTGACCGCGATCCTCTGCATGCAGCGGCCCGTCCGGGAGCTGACGGACGCCATTACCCCCTACATACGGGCTATCCTGTTCGGGGTCTTCATCATGGTCTTGCTGGTCTCCGCTCTGGCCGCATCCTTCCTCAAGAGATCCATCATCGCGCCGGTCGAAACGGTCTCGGCAGAGGCAGCGCGCTTTGCCAGAGAGCATGCCAAGGGAGAGCCGATGGGCGAGCTCGGCCAGTACGACGTGATCCTGGACCTCGCTGGCTCCATCGACTCCATGGAGACGGACATGGTCAACTATATGGAGGACCTGACCGCCGCCACCGCCGAGAAGGAGAGGATAAGCGCCGAGCTCTCGATCGCCGCGATGATCCAGCAGGATGCCCTGCCGGGTGTATTTCCGGCCTTCCCCGAGCGGCGGGATTTTGACATTTACGCGTCCATGGACCCCGCCAAGGAGGTCGGCGGAGACTTCTACAACTTCTTCCTGATCGACGACGACCATCTGGCGCTGATTATGGCGGACGTCTCGGGCAAGGGCATCCCCGCCGCACTGTTCATGGAGGCGACAAGCATCCTGCTCAGCAGCCGGACGCAGATGGGAGGCACCCCGGCGGAGATCCTGCGCTTTGTCAACGACAATATCTGCCAGCACAACCGCGCGGATATGTTCGTGACCGTGTGGCTGGGGATTCTGGAGCTCTCCACGGGGCGGCTGGTCTTTGCCAACGCCGGGCACGAGTATCCCGCCGTCTGCCGCAAAAACGGCGGATTCGAGCTTGTGAAGGACAAGCCCGGCTTTGTCCTCGGCGGCATGGAAGGGATGCAGTACAAAAATCATGAGCTGCGGCTCGCGCGCGGGGGCAAGCTGTTCCTCTATACCGACGGTCTCCCCGAGGCGAGAGATCATGAAGGGCATATGTTCTCCTTCGACGGGATGCTCAGCGCGCTCAACGAGCATCGGGCGGAATCGCCGGAGGGCATTCTGGAAGGTGTCAGGGCCTGTGTCAACGCCTTTGTCGGCGACGCGCCGCAGTTCGACGATCTGACTATGCTCTGCCTCGAGCTGCGGGAGGACGCGCATTGACCGTCTTCAGAACCCCATGGGGGGGAAGAAATCTCATCCGGCCGTGCCGGAACGCATAGGGAGGAAGAATTGTGAACACCATCTGGATCCGTCGGCTTTACGACGCCGGCACGCGGCTGGAGATCCATGCGGACCGCTGGATCGAGCTCGTGCTCTGGGGCGCGCTGCTCCGGCGTCTCGGAAAACGGCGCAGAAAAAAGGCTCGCTGAGAGCCAAATAAAACGAACAGGCCACCTGAAAGGGTGGCCTGTCAAGCTGTCGACAAAGTGTCGACAGCTTGACAGGCAAAAATGGGAACTTCCGAAAAAGCTCCCATTTTTGCACAGATTGTACCGCGAAAGGGGATTACCGTCCCCTCTCGCGCTCTCCCCATGCGAGTCCGAATGCATTTTTCCGACGTCAGCAGAGCTGCGCGCCGGCGGGGACGGAGTCGTCCAGCATCATCAGATGCAGCTCCTCCTTGCCGTCCTTCTCGCAGACCGCGGAGAGCAGCATGCCGTTGGAGTCCTGTCCCATCATCTTGCGCGGCGGCAGATTCAGGATCGCGACCACGGTCTTGCCCACGAGCTGCTCGGGCTCGTAGAACTTGTGGATGCCGGAGAGGATCTGGCGCGGGGTGCCGGAGCCGTCGTCAAGCTGGAACTTGAGGAGCTTTTCGCTCTTTTTCACAGCCTCACAGGAGAGCACTTTGCACACGCGCATGTCGCATTTGGCAAACTCATCGATCGTCACGTCCGGCAACACAGGCTTCGCGGCTGGGGCCTTGGAACGGCGGGAGATTTCCTCCAGCTCGGCCATGGTCTTGTCCAGATCGAGGCGCGGGAAGAGCGTCTCGCCCTTGCGCACCGTAAACTCGCCCTTGAGCGCGCCGTAGACGGCGTCGTCCCAGGAGCGGCAGTCCTGCGCGCCGATCTGCGCGAAGGCCTTGTCGCAGCTTTCGGGCATGAAGGGCGTCAGGCAGATGAGGCTGACGCGCAGGGCCTCGAGCAGGTTGTACATGACCTCGGCCAGGCGGGGCTTGTTGGCCTCGTCCTTCGCCAGCTTCCAGGGCGCGGTCTCGTCGATGTACTTGTTGGCGCGCTGGATGCAGCGGAAGACCTCTTCGAGGGCGAGATGGGGCTGGTAGATGTCCATCTGCGCGGCGTAGCGCCCCGGCAGAGCGGCGATCATGGCCTTGAGCTCGTCGTCCATCGGATCGGACACTCGCCCGGCGGGCAGACGGCCGCCGAAGTACTTCTCGATCATCGCCGTCGTGCGGGAGACGAGGTTGCCGAGGTCGTTGGCCAGGTCGGTGTTGATCGTGGAGATCAGCAGCTCGTTGGAGAAGTTGCCGTCGGAGCCGAAGGGGAAGGTTCGCAGCAGGAAGAATCGCAGCGCGTCCACGCCGAATTTCTCGGAGAGGATATAGGGGTCGATGACGTTGGTGGAGTTGTTGGCCTTGGACTTGGAGACCTTGCCGCCGTCGATGATGAGCCAGCCGTGACCGTAGACCTTCTTCGGCAGGGGCAGACCCGCGCTCATGAGCATGGCGGGCCAGATGATCGAATGGAAGCGGACGATCTCCTTGCCGACCACATGCACGTCCGCCGGCCAGTACTTCTCAAAGTCGTGATAGCGGTCGTTGTACAGGCCCAGCGCCGTGCAGTAGTTGTACAGCGCGTCGACCCAGACGTAGACGACGTGGCCCGGGTCGAAGTCCACGGGCACGCCCCAGGTGAAGCTGGTACGGGAGACGCAGAGATCCTCCAGGCCCGGCTTGATGAAGTTGTTGATCATCTCGTTGACGCGGGAGGCGGGCTCGAGGAAGGTGCCGGTCTCCAGCAGCTCCTGCACGGGCTTGGCGTACTTGGAGAGACGGAAGAAGTAGGCTTCCTCCTCGGCGTCCTGCACGGGGCGGCCGCAGTCGGGGCACTTGCCGTCCACCAGCTGGGTCTCGGTCCAGAAGCTCTCGCAGTCCTTGCAGTACTTGCCGCTGTACTTGCCCTTGTAGATATCCCCGTTGTCGTACATCTTGCGGAACACCCGCTGGATGGACTGCACGTGATAGTCGTCGGTGGTGCGGATGAAGCGGTCGTTGGAGATATTCATCAGTCTCCACAGATCCTTGATGCCCTTCTCGCCCTCTACGATGCGGTCGACGAATTCCTTCGGCGTGACGCCGGCGGCCTTCGCCTTGGCCTCGATCTTCTGGCCGTGCTCGTCGGTGCCGGTCAGGAACATCACGTCATAGCCGCGCAGGCGCTTGTAGCGGGCGATCGCGTCGGTGGCAACGGTGCAGTAGGCGTGCCCGATGTGCAGCTTGTCCGAGGGGTAGTAGATCGGTGTGGTGATGTAAAAGGTCTTCTTATCCATGCTCTCTTCTCTCCTGTATCTCAGATTTGTTTGTTCCCTTGTCGGTCCCGGGGCCTCCGTCAGCCGCCGGGGTAGATGATCACGGCGTCGCCGCCGGGGATATCCACGTTCGCCGCCGTCTGCCCGGAGTAGTATTCGGGCGGCCAGTCGATGTCCTCGGCGTGCTTGTTGTAGATGCCGTAGGGCTCGTTGATCGTGTTGATCAGATTGCCGCTGGCGTCGTAGACGTGGCGCGTGACCTGCCCGCCCCAGCCGGTCTGCACGTTGGTGTAGGTGGTGTCGAACACGACATAGGTGGCGTTGGTCAGCTCCACATAGCTGCCGTCCACGTTCGTGCCGTGGATCTCGATGGTCAGGTCCGTATCGTTGGTCGTGTAGGCGATGATGCGGATCGGATACTCCCGGTTGTTGCGGAACTTGAAGTCCGGCTTGGGCCAGCTGACCGTCGCGTCGTAGCCGATGGGCAGATAGTCCACGCGGAAGTAGTGGTTCGTGCGCGAGACCGTCTCGAGGTTGGCAAAGAGCGTCGCGCAGTAGAGCGTGGAGGACACCTGGCAGATGCCGCCGCCGATCTCCTGCACCACCTCGCCGTCGGCGTAGGCGCCGGCCTCGAGGAAGCCCGCCTCCTTGGTGCGCTGGCCGATGGTATCGTTATAGGAGAAGGTCTCTCCCGGCATCAGGACCAGCCCGTCGAGCTTGGAGGCGGCGAGTTTGATATTGTTGATGCGGTTCTCGCCGCTGGAGGCGAAGGTCGTGGTCTGATAGCCGAGCACGTCGCGAAACAGCAGCCCGCGCAGGCTCTCGCCGGTGACGGCGGGCTCCGTGATCGTCAGCGGGATCTCCACCGTCTCCATGAGCCCGGCACGCTGCCAGGCGTCCTTGGCGCCGGTCACGTCAAAGGTGCAGCCGACCACGTCGTCAATGACCGTGAAGCTGCCGTCGTCGGCGAAGTAGGCGTCCTGCGGCTCCACGTCCAGCTCGGTGAAGAGCCTGTCGAAGTCCGGCATGGTGGGCATGCCGTCGATCTGTTCGTAGGAGTAGCTGCGCTGTCCGTCGAGCAGGGCCGCGGACAGGCCGGCCACGACGGCGTCGGTGTTCAGCGACAGCTCGCCCGCGCCCTTGACCGCGCGGATGACGGCGTTTTCCAGATCCACCTCCGGCTCGCCGCTGCCCGAGACCTTCACGGCAAACATCGCCGCGGCCTTTTCGGTCTCCTCCCGGACATAGTTCTGGTCCAGCGCCGGGAATTCCAGCGCCACGTCGGTCTTGCCCGTGAGGCTCCCGAAATAGTGCAGCAGGTTCTGATAGGCGTCGGCCGAATGGCCGAAGCGGTAGGCGGCCGCGGCGGCGGTCTCCGCCGTCAGGGCGACGCCCGCGCTGCGGCGGTCCAGCTCAAAGCGGACGTCCATCGGCAGCGTCACCACCATGGGCTCCGCCGCGTCGGCGTCCCAGCCGGCGGCGTTGAGCTTCTCCAGCGTCTGCGCCGGCGTCAGCCCTCCCACGTCGATGCCGTTGAGGTAGACATTCGGGAAGTTGGTCGGGCTCTCGCTCACGTGGATCGCCAGATACACCAGAGCGCCCAGGACGAGCAGCGCCAGCACCAGGATGATGGCAAGCGCCGTTTTCACCGGGCCGGCTTTTTTCCTTCTTCTGCGGCGGGCGCGGGCGCTCGGCGTACGGCGGGGCTGCCGCGCCTCCGGCTCCTGCGCGCGCCGGGCCGCTTCCCGGCGCTGCTCCGCGGCAAGGCGGGCGCGCCTCTCGTCCAGACTCTGCTCGGCGGCTCTGTCTGTCCGGCTGCGCGGCGTTTCGGCGCGGCGCGCCGGCGCGGGGCGGCTGCGCTGCGCATCGGTGCCGCGCGTCGATTCACGGCGGCTGCGGCTGTCCTCCGCGCCCTTTTCGGGCGCCCGGCGCACATGGGCGCCCGCCGCGTGGGCGCCGCCGCTTCTCTCATTTCTGTTAGCCACGTTTTCTCCTTACTCCGCCTCGCGGGCGCCGGTCTCCTGTGCGTACAGTTCGGCGAAGAGCTCGTCCTCGCCCTTGGGAAGGATGATCTTCTTTTCCGCCTCCTCGGCCCGGTCCACCCAGGGGGTGTACCCGGTCCGGCCGTTGGCCTGCGCCTCCAGCAGGATGCCGATGAGCGTGTTGGAGATCAGGAAGCCCGGCACGGTGAAGTGCCAGCGCCCGTCGGTCTCCTCCGCCCAGCCCTTGGCTTCAAAGGCGCGCAGGGTGCGGATGATGGGCTGCCAGTCGCACTGACAGCGGACACGGTAATCCGCCTCGGAGATGCCGCGGCTGGTACGCATGGCCAGCATGATGTATTCCACGGCCCGCTCGAGCGGATCCACCTTTTCGTACTCGTCCACGATGCTGACGTTGCGCGTCACACGGGAGATGTACTGCTTGAGGTCCCGGACGAAGCTGTAGCGAAGGCTGCCCACGCAGGAGTGCGCCCCGGGGCCGAAGCCCATGTAGTCGTCCAGGTTCCAGTATTTCAGATTGTGCCGGGACTCGAAGCCCGGCGCGCAGAAGTTGGAGATCTCATACTGCCGGTAGCCGTAGCGCTGCAGCATCTCGGCGGCGTAGGAGTACATGTCCGCCTGCTCGTCCTCGTCCGGCAGGATGGGAGAGCCCGAATACTCGGCGTGCATCGGCGTCCCCTTCTCCAGCTTCAATCCGTAGCAGCTGATGTGCTCCGGGTGCAGCTCCACGATCTGCGCCAGCGTCTCGGCCCAGTCGCTTTTGGTCTGGCTGGGCAGGCCATAGATCAGGTCCAGGCTGATGTTGTCGAAGCCGAGCCTGCGGGCGTCCGCAAAAGCGTCGACAGCCTGACGATAGCTGTGCCGCCGGCCGATCAGCTTGAGGAGATCGTCGTTCGTCGCCTGCACGCCGATGGACAGGCGGTTGACGCCGTCGCGGCGCAGCTCCTTGAGCATCTCGGAGTCCATGCTGTCGGGATTGCACTCCACGGTGATCTCCGCGTCCAGGCGGACGTTGCCGTTTCGCTTCAAAAGGTCGAGGATCTCCCCGATGCGCTCGGCCCCGTAGTAGCTGGGCGTGCCGCCGCCGAAGTAGACGCTGTCCACCTCGTAGTTTTTGATGCCCGGCGCGGACTCGGCGATATGCGCCAGCAGCGCCTTGTGGTATTCCGGCATCATGTTGTCGCAGCCGGCCAGGGAATAGAAGTCGCAGTAGCCGCACTTGCTGGCGCAGAAGGGGATGTGGATGTAAATTCCGAGTCTTGGTTTCATAAATTCTCCTGAAAGAGTGAATAGTGGATCTCTGCGACATCGCTCTGCGGCTTTATCATTTCGTTTTTGGCGGGGCTTTGCCTCGTCAAAAACACCCTGCGCCGAGCGCTGCGAGGCCTTGCGCCGACCAAACGAGGCGCATCCCTCGTGCGCCTCGTGCGATAAGCGCAAGTTTTCCTCGTAACGGTTCAGCTCTGAACCGTTACGAATTCAGAACAGCTCCGCCACCTCTTCGGCAAACTGCGTCGGGTCCTCGACGTCCACGCCGGCGGTCATCTCCGCGAGGGCGGCCAGGATGCGCGAAAGCTTCGCAGCCCTGTCTTTATCGTTCTCGTAGGCGCCGCGCAGGACTTCAAAGCAGCGGTGGTCGGGGTTGAGCTCCAGCACGCGCGTGGCGCGCAGCTTGCGCATCTCCTCGCTGGGGCTGTGGCGGAAGTAGCGCTCCATCTCCAGCGTCAGGCCGCCCTCGGTGGTCAGGCAGCAGGGCTGGGTCGTGAGCTTGCGGCTGAGGCGGACCTTCGCCACGCTCTCGCCGACGGACTCCTTGACGAAGTCCAGCAGCTCCTTGTTCTCGATGTCGCGCTCCTCGGCGGCCTTCTTCTCCTCCTCCGTGTCGAAGCCGAGGTCGTCGGTGACGACGTTGCAGAAGCTCTTGCCGTCCTGCTCGCGCAGGGCGTCCAGCACCATCTCGTCGAGCGGGCTGTTGAGATAGATGAGCTCGAAGCCGCGGTTGCGCACCTCCTGGCACTGGGGCAGGTTCATGGCGAGCTTCACGGTGCCGGCGGTGGCAAAGTAGATGAATTTCTGGCTCTCGGGCATGTTCTCCACATACTCCTTGAGCGTGACCATGTGATCCTCGGAGGTATAGAACAGCAGCAGGTCGCGCAGGAAGTCCTTGTAGCGGCCGTACTCGTCGCACACGCCCACCTTCAGGTCGTTGCCGAAGTTGCGGTAGAACTCCTCGTACTTGGGCCGGTCGTCGCGCATGAGCTTTTCCAGCTCTCCCTTGATGCGCTTTTCGAGATTCTGGCCGATGATGCGCAGCTGGCGGTCATGCTGCAGGATCTCGCGGGAGATGTTCAGCGACAGGTCCGGGGAGTCGACCACGCCCTTGACGAAGTCAAAGTAGTCGTGCACCAGCTTGTCGCACTTCTCCATGATCATGACGCCGTTGGAGTAGAGTGTGATGCCGCCCTTGTTGTCGCCCATGAAGACGTTCTCGTTCTGCTCGCCGGGGACGAAGAGCATGGCCTTGTAGCTGACCTGCCCCTCGGCGCTCACGCGCACCAGCGCGCAGGGGTCCTTGCGGTCGCGGTTCTTCTCCTTGTACCAGGCGATGCAGTCGTCGTCCGTGACCTCGCTCTTGGAGCGCTGCCAGATGGGGACCATGGAGTTGAGCGTCTCGTTCTCCGTGACCATGCGGTACTCGTACTTGGGGCTGCCGTCGTCGTTCTTCTCGCCGGTCTCGAAGCGCTCCTGGTGCTCCACGTCCATTTTGATGGGCCAGCGCACATAGTCGGAGTACTTGCGCACGAGCGCCTTGAGCTTCCAGACCTCGAGATAGGAGCCGTAGATCTCGTCCTCGGTGTCGGGCTTGAGGTGCATGACGACGTCGGTGCCGACCGTGTCCTTTTCGATCGGGGTGACGGTATAGCCGTCGGCTCCCCTGCTCTGCCACTGAACGCCCTGCTCCTCACCGTACTTGCGGGAGAGCACCGTGACCTCGTCGGACACCATGAAGGCGGAGTAGAAGCCCACGCCGAACTGGCCGATGATGGAGAGATCCTCCGCCTTGTCGCTGTCCATCTCGTCCTTGAACTTGTAGGAGCCGGACTTGGCGATGACGCCGAGGTTGCTCTCGGCCTCCTCAAGGGTCATGCCGATGCCGTTGTCGCGCACGGTGATGGTGCGCGCCTCCTTGTCCACCAGGATCTCGATCTTGAAATCGTCCCGGTTCAGGCCCACCTTGTCGTCGGTCAGGCTCAGATAGCAGAGCTTGTCGATGGCGTCGGACGCGTTGGAGAGGATCTCGCGCAGGAAGATCTCCTTGTTGGTGTAGATGGAATTGATCATCAGGTCGAGCAGACGCTTCGACTCGGCCTTGAACTGCTTTTTGCCCATGGTTTGTTTGTATGCCTCCATATTTTTGGGGTCTGCGGCAAATGCCGCCATTGGCCCTATTTTTCATAATGAATTATTATAGCACATTTGTAAAGAATTTCAACACAGGCGGACGGGGTTGTGTGGGATTTCTTTTTGTTACGCAAAAGCAAACCGGTACCCTTCAGGTGTGAGCCGAACCAGTAAAACGGACAATATGCAAAAAGACCTCCTGTGTAGGATAACAAACTACACAGGAGGTAATTCTTATGAGTAGAGACTATCGACGAATAAATGAAAGCAATTGCTGCTCCTTAACGATGCTCGCCTAGCTTGCGAGCTGAACATATACGTTCTCGTTATCAACAAGGATTGCCGGTTCTCCATTGCGTAGTTCGTCGATTGTCTCTATGAGATCGGTAAACTGTTTCACCTGGCAATTTCGCAAAGAACGAAAAGCCGAAAGGAGATCATCTACCGAGTCAATTTTGTATTCTTCCAATTTCTTGCCCGCAGCGATCAGACTCTCATCCAACTGCCCACGTTCGATAACTGGTATTTTCTCAATGACTTTCCCAAGTCCACGTGATACAACTGCTGCGCCCTTGATGGCCCCAGATTCCAAGGATGTGGAAGCCATGCTCTCAAGCTTTGTGTAGGCAATCGTGTAGAGCTCTACATATTTAAAGGACTCGTCCTTTATTTTCTCAGAAATTGATCTCAGGAAGTCTGCGTTGAAGTTTTCAAGTAAAATGATCTCCAAATAAGAGGCAAACGAGTAAAGGTAGATGGCAAGCCGATAGTTACTGAAGTTCTCAATGAGTTTTTGCATATTTTTCTTTACGTCAATCTTGCTGATAAGGAATTTCTTTTTCTTCAGCCCGCCGCTAAGCGTTGATCTGTAAAATTCAATATTGTGCTCTGCCTCTTGTTCTATATCCTGAGTTTTATTGTATTGTGTGCTCTTAAAAGTTGAATTGTTCCAATTCAGCCGATATTTCTTAAAAACATCAAGAAGGAAGCTAAGATCCCCTTTAAGCTTCGATTCCTTGTCTTTTTCAAGGAAACCCAGAATATGTTTCTGTCCCTCTTGAATAGTGTCAAGCTTTTTTGACATTGCCATGATCCCAGCCGCAATCATTAATGTCGCCGGATTTATAGCCGCGACAGTAGTTGTGACCTCTTTTGCACTAGGGACCTTTACAAAAGCTGCTTGATCGAACTTTCCGTTTGCGTGTTTCAGACTCCCGACAAATGCGTCAGCAACTTGCTTTGACTTGTACATTAGATCAGGCATAACCTCTCCCGTTTTTGGATTAATAGCCCGAAACAGCCCTTCCACCGGGATATTTGTTGTTTCTGTGATTGTTCTAAACTGGGGAATAAGTTCGGCAATAATACCACCAAGGCCGGCCAATTCTGCAAAGGGGATTTTCTGGAAGTCTCCAATATCAACTACATGTTTCTGTACTTCAGTGGGGTCAAGAAAGGCCTCTGCCAGATTATACTCATCCATATAACGACACCTCTTATCCAGTTTGTTATTCGCGTAACATATGATCTGTTTTGATTATTATATCGTAGATTCACTATTTCCGCAACGGGAAGCTTTTTCCCATATCATTGATCCCACATCATGAGGCAGCCAGCCAAAACCGCCCACCTCTGGCTTCCGTGACGCTTTCCTACTACTCCCCTCTTTTAACCTCATTAACTTCGTTGACTTGCCCTGAACACACTGCTAAAATAGAGGCACAGGATAAGGCTGTCAGCCAACCGGAAAATACAACACAAAAAGGATGTGATCGCGATGCAATTAACCCCCGAACAGCAGGCGCTGCTGGACGGCGGGGAAGGCGAGATCATGGCCAAGATCGTCAAGACCCTGGTCATGTACGGCGACGCCTTCGGCGCCGGGTGCATGGTGCCTGTCACAAGCAATTACGGCCACACGGTGATCTCCTTCGGTCTGGAGGTTTTGAAGCCGGTCTACGATCTGTACGACCAACTGATCTCCGCCGGGATCCCCGCCGGCCAGAAGTTCACCGCCGACCCCAAGCCCCTGGACCCGAAGGTCCCCTCCACGCTGCTGGACGATCTGGTGTTCAGGAAGATCATGTACACGCAGCAGGAGCGCTACGAGGCGCAGCTGCGCAAGCTGGGCATCACCGATGACGACGACTACACCTGCGCCTGTTATCTGGATCAGGTGGGCAACACGCCGAAGAAGGGCGACGTGCTCTCCTGGGCCGAAAGCTCCGCCGTCGTCTACGCAAACTCCGTCCTCGGCGCCCGCTGCAACCGCAACTCCGGCATGATCGAGCTGATGGGCTCCATCGCGGGCTTCGTGCCCGAGTTCGGCCTGCTGACCGACGAGGGCCGCAGGGCGACCTGGGTGGTCGAGGTCAAATGTGAGCACAGACCCGAGGCCCAGCTCCTCGGCTCCGCCATCGGCATGAAGGTCATGGAGGAGGTCCCCTATGTCAAGGGCCTCGACAGATGGCTGGGCACCGAGCTCGACGACGAGGCGAAGACCTATCTCAAGGACTTCGGCGCTGCCACCGCCTCCAACGGCGCGGTGGGCCTGTACCACATCGACAGGCTCACGCCCGAGGCCGTCGAGCAGGGCGAGAGCCTGATCGCCGAGAACGCGCAGGTCTACGTCATCGACGACGCGGAGCTGCAGCGCGTGAAAGACAGCTACCCCGTCATCTGGAAAAAGCCCGACGCCAGGCCCCAGCTCTGCTTCGTCGGCTGCCCGCACATGACGCTCAAGCAGCTGCAGGACTGGACCGAGGCCGTCGGCGAGGGGCTGAGAAAGCACGGGCGCGACAAGGTGGCCGTCCCCACGGTCTTCACGGCGCCGACGCCCGTCATCCGCGAGTTTGAGCGGACGATGGACGCCTACCGCCTCAAAAAGTACGGCGTGGTACTCAGCTACATCTGCCCGCTGATGTACATGAACAACCCCCTCTGCAAGTCCAAGGCGGTCATCACCTCGTCCAACAAGCTGCGCACCTACACCAGCGCCAAATATCACACCGAGGCGGAGATCCTCGAGATCATCACGGGAGGTGAGCTGTGATGCGTGAATTCAAAGGGCGCGTGGTCGTCCCCGGCGAGTGCTCGGCGGAGGCCCTGGTCAGTCACGGCGGCTTCAACACCCTCGCCAGCTACCAGATGGCCATGATGTTCGGAGACCTCAAGGCCCTCGGCCACGACACCGAGGTCAAGTGCGGCGACCAGAACAACCCCGACCTCTACGGCAGGCCCATGATGGGCAAGGCGCTCTGCCTGCCGCAGACCATCGGCTCCACCACCGGCGGCATGGTACTCTACGCCGTCGCGGCGGCGGGAAAGCAGCCCGCCTGCATGCTCTTCTCCAAGCCCATCGACTCGCTGGCCGCCTCCGGCGCGATCCTCGCCGACGTGTGGACGGACGCGAAGATGCCCGTGGTGGACATGCTGGGCGACGAGTTCCTCGAGGCCGTGCAGACCGGCGACACCGTCACCGTCAAGCCCGACGGCGTGGTCGTCGTGGAGTAGGCGGCGGCTTTGCCCATGTGCGAAAGAACGCCTCCTTAAAGCTCCTGACGCAACGCCGGGGCTGTGAAACAGCGATGCTTTCACAGCCCCGGTTTTCCTTGACACATTTTCCCCCGAGTGATAAAGTATCTGCGCATGCCGGTGTGGTGGAATGGTAGACACCGGGGACTTAAAATCCCCTGGCCGCAAGGCCGTACCCGTTCGAATCGGGCCACCGGCACCATAACATCAGCACAGAGTTGATACAATGTATCCGCTCTGTGCTTTGTTATTTTATCCCCACGCCGCAAGGCTTTCAGTGAAGCAATCTGTTCACCAGCCTTCAAACTGTTCCATCATGTAGTAGTTTCGCCAGAGGAAAACGCCGCCAAGCACAAGATATAGTGCTTTAATATCGTTATAATATCTATATTCGTTAAACTACTACTATCTATAAAGATACTCCAGAAGCACCGCCTCTGGAGTTATGATCTTACCGTTATTTCCCTGCCGTCCAGCATCGTGAAAATGAGGATGCCGTCCCTGCTGACCGTCACATGATCGACCGTGGCGTTCCAAAGCTTACCATCAAATTCAGTGATGACGGCAGCCGCGCTGCGGAGGCCCTCGATCATGCTGTCAAGGATCTGTGCCTTGTTCTGGCAGGCTTCTCTTTCGCTCTGAGCGTCACCGTACTGCTTTTTCAGCTTTTCGTGCTTTACCGCATAACCGTCATAGCGCTGATTGTATTCTTCCTGGTCCTGCTCCGTCTCGGCGTTCACCATGATGGCTTTGTGCATCAGTCCCTCCAGCACTTCCATCTCCGCCGCCAGTTTTTCCTGTTTCTCAATCAGGTCGGTTTCGTCGCAAAGCCCCTCTTTCACCGCTTCCAAATCCCCGATGATCCGAGAGCGATCAGAGAGCAGCGGCTCTATTGCCCTGCAGAAAGCATCCTGTATCTGCTGCTCAGTCAAGTGGGGTGTTTTGCATTTATGCTCCCCGCTGTACTTGCTGTTGCACTGCCAGATCACCCGGCGATACCGGTCCGTGGAGTGCCATACCTTTGAGCCGTATACAGTTCCGCATTCTTCACAGACGATCTTCCCGGAGAAAGGACTTGCACAGGCTGCCTTGTGATCGTGCTGTGTCCGGCGGGCAATCTCCGCCTGCACTTTCCGCCACTCTTCCGGATCGATGATTGCCGGATGGCTCTCCGCAACGTAGTACTGCGGGACCTCGCCTTCGTTACGCTTCATCTTCTTCTGAAGGTAATCTACGGTGAAGGACTTTTGAAGGAGCGCCGCGCCCATGTATTTCTCGTTGGTCAGGATGCTCTTAACCGTGTTGGGCTGCCATTTCTTCTTCCCGCCCGGCGTCGGGAACCCGGCTTGCGTCAGCTTGGACGCGATGGTGCAGTATGTCTGCCCCTCCATGAACCAGCGGTATATACTGCGGACAATCTCCGCTTCCGCGGGATCGATCTCCGGCTGGCCGTCCGGCCCTTTCCGGTAACCCAGGAAGCGATTGTACGCCATACTGACCTTGCCGTCCGCAAAACGCTTTCTCTGGCCCCAGGTGACGTTCTCCGAGATACTGCGGCTCTCTTCCTGGGCCAGCGAGGACATGATGGTGATCAACAATTCGCCCTGAGAGTCCAGCGTGTAGATATTCTCTTTCTGGAAGAATACTTCTACGCCGTGTTCCCTAAGTTTCCGGACGGTGGTCAGGCTGTCCACGGTGTTGCGGGCGAAGCGACTGACGCTCTTGGTCACGATCAGATCGATACCCCCGGCGAGCGCGTCCGCGATCATGGAATTGAAGCCGTCGCGGTTTTTCGTATTCAAGCCGGAGATCCCGGCGTCCGTGTACACTTTCACGAATTCCCAGTCAGGATTGGCCTGAATAAAATTGGTGTAATAATCCACCTGTGCCTCGTAGCTGGTGAACTGCTCGTCGCTGTCCGTAGACACGCGCGCATAGCCTGCCACACGGCGCTTTTTTCTTTTATCCGCTACTTTTCCTATTATCGGATTCGTCTTCGCGGGGATTACCATCACGTTTTTAGCTGTTGCCATTACGAATTGCCTCCTGTCTCTGCTTTTCGCGCTCTCTGGCGTGTTGTTTCATTTCCGGCGTCCAGGAGTCTGCCCGGGAGCGGTCTTGCCAGCAGGCTTCCTGTGTGGTACCATCTTTATAAAGAAAGACCAGCCGGTTTCCCGCTTCAGCGCGGATGGCCGCCAGGTCTTCTATGACAATATCTGCCGTCAGGGAATCCAGCACACGCTCCGGAATAGCCTTGGATGGGCAGGCTGCCTTGCCCTGCGTGTTGTAAGTTGTGCAGATCCATACAGGCCCACCGTGAGTCATTTTTCTGGAGTACCGCGCGCCGCAGCAGCCGCAGGTGATCAGTCCGGAATAGGGATACCGTTTTGTGTAATCCTTTGTCGGTGGAGCATACCGATCTGCGCGCCGTACCATTTCTTCCTGAGCAGCGTTATAGTCGTCCAGGCTGATGATGGCTTCGTGGGCGTCGACGGCATGATACTGCGGCATTTGCCCGCGGTTCTTTACGTCGCGCTTGGTCAGGTGATCCTCTCGGAATGTTTTCTGCAAAAGCAGATTGCCCGTATAAGTGTAGTTTTTGAGGACGCTGGCAATACTGTTTTTCGTCCATCTGTTCCCGTAGCGGGTGAGAATCCCTTCAAGATTGAGCTTTTTTGCAATGCTCCGCTCACCCATGCCAGAAAGGTACATTTCGTATATGCGACGTACCGTCTCCGCTTCTGTCGGCTCGATTACGTAACGGCCATCCTTAAAGCGGTAGCCCAGGACCGTACCATCGCAGGGAATCCCCGCCTCGAAGTTCTTCCGGATCCGCCATTTCCGGTTCTCACTGACAGATCGGCTTTCCTCCTGCGCATATGACGCGAGAATGGTTAGCATCAGTTCTCCCGCTGCCGAAATCGTATGGATATTCTGCTCTTCAAAGAAGACGTCCACCCCGAGCGCTTTCAGTTCACGGGCGGTTGCGAGAAGCGTAACCGTGTTCCTGGCAAAGCGAGAGATGGACTTCGTTATGATCATATTCACCTGTTTCTCCCGACAGGCCTGCAGGAGCTTCTGGAAATTCTCCCTGCTGTCTCGGGTGCCGGTCTTGGCCTCGTCCGCGAACACGCCGGCGAATTCCCAGCCAGGCGTCTTCTGGATCAAATCGCTGTAGTAGCTGACCTGGGCGGAGAGCGAATGCAGCATGGCGTCCTTGCCGGACGATACGCGGGCATAAGCCGCCACCCGCTTCTTCTTCGGAGTATTTACGCCCGGAACGGTGCGTTTTTCCACTTGCTTTCCCATAGGGTCCTCCCTTTGTATCAAGTTTATGCTGATGCTATTAACGCTCTGATCCCGGATAATAGCAAGTCATTTATGCCGCTTCCGCCAGAATACTTTTCTCCGGGAAGCCGTACCGGCGAGCGAGGATCTTGCAGGCCCTAACGTAGTCCTTCTGATCCAAACTGCCAGAGTGGATCATGCCGCGGAGCAAGGAAAACGACGCCTGGTAGTACAGCATGTTTTCAAAGCTGTACGGATCGTTTCCGCAGGGCTGCAACATAGCAGGCGCGGCAGCAGTATTTTCGATTTTTGTTGCCATAGCTTTCAAACTCCTTTCCGCAGTATTGGCATACCAGATGATAGTATGCTTTCCGATTGACCTGATCCTGATGACTGTTCCACCATGCATTGCGGCAAGAATCGGAACAGTACTTCTTGGCCCGATTTCCGCGCGGCTGGATCACAGGCCTGCCGCAGTACCGGCATGTCCTGGTGTTTGGGATATCCGGGTGCCGGCGGATATGGGTATAGACGGTGTTCACCGACAGCCCCAGCGCGGCCGCGATCGCCGGCGGTTTTATGCCATCGATCCGCATATTGTCGATGGCGGCTCTATCTTCCTGACGCATGATGATCGCTCCTCTCCATGTGCGTTTGGTATAGGAAAAGGCCGCATCCCAGTCTGGATACGACCTGTTTTGGACAGTGTTTGAAAAAGGGTTAATTACCCGTTTGAATTCGCTTTTTTTGTGCGTGAGGGGGCGCGTCGGTCTCCAGGCTTGTGCTTTTACCCCCCCCTCCCACTGGATGTGACAAAAGGGACAGAAAGGACAAAAGTCATGAGAAGTTCATGAGCGGCATCTCTCTGGCGTGACAAAAAGGACAAGACGGACAGTATGCTTCAAGAAGGGGAAGGCAGTCTTGCGACCACCTTCCCCTGCAAGAGAATCAAGTTTCGTCCCGATGTTTATGCCTGTGTGTTCTCAGTCGTGAACATCGTTCTTCTGGTCTTCCAGAACTTTGGCAATAAACCTGAGCGCGGTGATAATCGTTTCAAGCTCTGCGTCGCCTCCGAGGAATACCTCCACGCTCTCCGATCCAAACTTGTCCTCTGAAACTCGGGCCTTTAGGTCCGTGCCCCCTTCGTCCTTGATTCGGAAATAGGTACGGCCGCCATGCCCGGTATCACCGCCCATATAGCCGGTTGTTCCCGCTTCCACGGAAAGAACATTGCAGTTATAGATGTCCCTTGCGTATGTTGTAATTCTCGTCCCGTCGGGAAGGATCCTCTGATTTTCCTTGATTTCAAACATAGTAAAAACTCCTCAAAAATGTATTTGCCTGCGTTCAGGCCGGCAGACGCGGCCAAAGGGGCGGAATTGAAATCAGCGCATAGGCATCACCTCCATAGATGCTCGGTACGTTATCCGGTCAGGACGGCAGGATTGACCAGATAAGTTGGATTGGCAGGCCTGCCACCGGTAGCGTAATTGCCGTCGTCCTTCACTGCGAGGTACCCGTATTCGACCAGCCGGTTCAGGACGGGCTGGACTTCCTCAGCGGTTTTGAAGCTCCGGCAGATCCGCATGATGTCCCGACGGTTCACTTCGGTCAGCCCATACTTGCTGATGGCGCTGAGAACGTATTTGCACTGCTTTACAGCGGGGTCAGCCCCCATCAGGCTGTAGGCGGCACGGGCGTGCTCCAGATAGTACCGGCCGATGCGAATGGCGTTGGCCATCGTCTCCCCGGATACCACCAGATCGGCCGCGTCCATCTCGAAGGGATTGGAGACCATGACGCTGGACCGGCACAGGAGTGCAGAGATCCGCAGGACTGCGCCGGTGAGCTTACCGGCCCAGTCGGAGATGTCGCTGTATTCCTCCCGAAGCTTCGGCTCCAGCTCATTGGCGAACTCCTCAAGCAGCTTGTCCGCTTCCGCAGACAGAGGGATGATCTGGGGCACCTCTCCCGCTTCCTCCTCCAGCAGATCGCGGATCACGAACTCATAGGTTGTGGCAACTTCTGCGGGAATCGATTCGCTTCGGTATTTGCGGGAGCCCACTTTGGAAGTGGGCATGCAGTACAAAAAGCGGGCGGTAAGGCCTCTCCCACGGAACGTGCTGTTCTGCATCATGCCGGAGAGCACACTGGGCTGGACCGCCAGGAGGACGGTCAGGGCCGGATGTTGGATCGTCTCGCTGCTACGGCCGATGCGGTTGACACGGAGACTGTCGCCGGCGTGAGCTTTCAGGAAGACGTCGATGTTCACGTTCTTGCTGTAGATGCCGGCAAGCAGATCAAAAATGCCGCCCTCCGCCGAGACAAGGCCCGCAACACCGCCGTTGTCCGCCAGAATGGATGTGAGCTTTTCCGTAGTCACATCGTCGGTGTACAGGCGCAGAGGATGCAGTTCCACGAAATTCGCAATCTCCTCGCCGACTTCCTGCAGCTCCGTTTCATCGGCTTTTCCCTTGGAGACTTTCTCGATGATGGCGGCCTTTTTACGCTCCAGCACCCGCTTAGCCATCTGGTTGACTTCCAGCTTCGCGGACAGCTGTTTGTTGTATTCGGCTTCGTATTCGCTCATGAACCGGGTCATCAGGCTGATGACAGCGGATTTGCGCTCGGCCGGCTCCGCGACGTTGACAGCGTAAAGATTGACGGGTTCGATCCAGTCGTCTTTGCCCCGCACTTTGTATTTTCCCTGCATGGTCAGCGCCACGATAGCGAGCGCGGCGGTTGCCGCCATGTCCGGAGGCGTCTGTGTACTCTCCGCCACGGCGTGCACATAGTCCGCGATCGCGTCCGGGAGCGCATCGACCGGGAAATCCGGGAGGCTGATCTCGTCAAAGGGAATGGGCTGCTCCCACAGAACCGGCCCCCTTTGTGCTTTGCGCAGCAGGGCAGTCGGAGCTCTTACACCGCAATCCTGGCCACACTGAAATCCCAGGTGCTCCTGGATGAACCTGCAGGTGTGGGGCTTGTTGGCCTTCACCGCATTCTCAAACTTCTTCTGGGTTTCGGCGTAGGAATACCCGGGGTAGGGCTTGCTGATTTCATGGATCATCTCCTGCCCGTCTGAAGTGAGCGCCAAATTCGTGATCGCCGCATGCCACATCGGTTCCGGCAGATTCTGCGCTTCGTCGCGGCAATGCTGAAGGAACGCACAGCCGTCCATCAACTCCTGCGCACTGCCGCTGCCCATCATGGCAAAGGCGTCGGAAGAATCGAGGGGGACAGCCGTGGCTGTTGGCTGTTCTTCAACAGTCGAATACGGTTCGAAATCCGCCAGATCATACCTGATGCCGGAGCTGTATATAACCTGACAGCAGGGATGCTCCTCGGTTTTGAAGTTTGTTGTCCCTGGGGTGCGCAACATACGGGGAAGATCGTAGACGGCGTCAAAGCGCCAACCGTGCTCCTGCATCGCACGGCCGTTGATGTAACGCTCCCAGCCTTTGAGACAGGTTTCCGCTTTGTCCCGAAGCTCGTCCGTATCCGTTCTGTATGGCGTTTTCAGCAGCCAATAGGCATGGATACCGTTGCCGGAATCCACCGCGAGAGATATGGGGATGGGAAGGCTGTTCAAAAATGTGAGCAGTTCCTCCCTGGATTCCGGGAGACGGGTCTCCTTGTGCGCGGACCCTTTGACGTCATAATCTGCGAAGAGCGTGACCAGCCAGCCAACGCCCCGCCTCGCGGCTGTTTTTCCCCAATGATTTTTCGCGGGGACTGATGCCGATATAGGTGTTGTACTTCGTACCGCACTTTTGGGCGAAGAGAGCCATCTGTTCAAGCTGATCCGGGGAAAACCATTTGGTGAGCATACTGGCGCCAACTTTGGCTGTAACAGAGAGCGCTCCGCTGGATAAGCCGTTATACAGTGCCTGCAGATACTCAAGCGTATCCATGCTGTCTCACCTCCCTCGCCGCTGTCTTTCTTTCATGACTGCGACCCTCTCTCCGTCTGTTTAGCCAGCCATTTACGAAACCCTTCTACCGGGATCAGAATCCGCGTTCCTATCCTCAACACAGGGAAGCCCTCCGTCTTGGTAAGTTCATACGCCTTCGGAAGGCTGATTCCCATCTGCGAGGACAGCTCCTGCACACTCATCGTAGATTTTTCCATTTGTTCTATTCCTCCTTAAAATTGTATGGAAAAGCCACCAGTTGAGCATTTGCTCGCTTGGTGGCTATCTTCCTATTTACTTAAGAACAATCGCTGCCCGACCGCCTGTTCGGATCCTCTCAACCGCGTTATATACGGTCAGATCTTTTGCCCCATAGGCATTTTTCTTCTCGATCTTTTTTTCAAGCTTTTGGTACATGTGCTTTAGCCTTCTGTTTCTGCGTTGCCTTTCTCTGTTCCTCATGTTATTTACCTCGCTTCCTGTTTTGGGATAGACTCCCCCCTTGGGAGACGGCCGCGGGAAAAGTTGTGGTCAACCGCATGGCCGTGAAAACAATTGTGTGCTTTGCTCTTGTTTTCGACGTAATTATACGCTATAATGTCGCCGATGTAAAACATTCTAACAGCGACTCTAACAGCGACGGGGAGGGTTATCCGTGTACGACGAATTCGACTATGAAATAAACAGGCCCAAATTGAGAAAGCCTGCCCTTGGCTTTGGCGACATCGGGGGAGCAGGGCAGATCATATACAATCTTGTTCGGTTTGAAGAATACGATTGGGACAATGTCAAGGATCGGGATGTAATTATTCCGCTGTGCGATGCCAATCACAGCTTTATTCTTCCAAATGAGAAATCTCCGACCGGGAAGGAGATTCTCACCAGCCTGTATAATCTGGCGAAAAAAATAAACGACCTCCACGATGAGAGATCGTTTCTGTATCGTATTGTGGATTGGTGCAAGCAGTATGGAAATCCGTATGCCGTGGATGAACTCTATGCTATGGTCACAGACCCGGGATATGATCATGCACAAGACTATTGGATAGAGAAAACCGGCACATTTGAACTGAATCGGTTTATGTACGACCTTGGACGGCTGAACACGACGATGGCATTTTATTTTGCGCTTGAAAACCTGGTGTTTGACGAGGAGGCTATGGCCTATCATCTGAGCGAAGAAGAGCGTTTTTTTGAAGGTCTTCCTTTCTTCGAAAAGTATAAATACTTCGATGACCTGCAGGAGGAAGAAATTGATCTGTCCACTGCAGAGGGTGACCTCAGGAAAGAGATCGCTCTGCTGGCAAAATACCGGAAAGAGCATCCAGAAGCGGATACGGATGAGGATTGTTTGGACGATGATCATCCGGACGAAGAAGATGAAGTTATGTTTGCCGGGATCCCCTATGATGATTATGACGATCTTTATGATAAACTGATCGATATTATGCCGAGCTTCACGATTCGAGTCCGCAGAGATCCTAAAACGCAGCGTACAGTTTTTGCCGCGGAAGTGGAGTCCGTTTTTGATATTGCCTGGCTGACGCTGGCAAGGAAGATAGCGGACGATGTGCCGCCGGAGGAGAAGGGGAAGCATCAGGAGATAAAAGGGCCTATTAAGATCTGCCCGTTCTGCGGAGACGCTTTTATTCAGAACAGCAACCGGCAGATCACCTGCGGGAAGATCGAATGTAACCGGGAAAGGACGAAAAGAAACAAACGACGGGAACGGGCAAAGAAAAGACAAGCCGACGCAGCACAGGACAAGAATGCAACATATAGTAACAACAATTCATCCGAAAACTGTTGAAATCCTTCTTTTTTTGCTTTCTACCTAAGCATTCCTGCTTTCTCAAGACACTTTCCCATCTGTTTTTTTGATTATTTTCATCTGTCCTATGGGCTGGTTTATTCCACTGTCACGGACTTGGCTAGGTTTTTCGGCTTGTCGATGTCGCAGCCCTTTTCTTTCGCGGCATAATAGGCCAGCAGCTGCAGCGGTACCACGGCCAGCGCCGCGGAAAAGACCGTC
>CACYXC010000026.1 GCA_902778285.1 Oscillospiraceae bacterium
CGACCTATCCGACACAATGGCCAAGTGTCGGATAGGAACGGCAAAATTTTTTGCACTTCTATTGCTTCTTTATCACACATAAGCAAAAAGCCAGGGCATCAAGCAGCTCATGGCGGGCGGCGGTATCATTCTGCTGGGAACGACTTTGATCCCCCTGCTGGCTTCTCTGTTTTAAGGGCGGCCGGGCATGGGTATTCTCACCGACTGGCTGACGGACTGGCTCAAAGAGCTTTTGATCGAGGGTATCCTTTCGCACCTGACAGGGCTTTTTGATACGGTCAATACCCGTGTCGGAGAGATTGCAACGCAAGTGGGAACGACCCCGGCGGCATGGAACGCCGGGGTTTTCTCCCTCATACGGCAGCTTTCCGAAACGGTGATACTGCCGATTGCCGGTCTGATCCTGACCTTTGTTGCCACCTATGAGCTGATCCAGCTCATCGTGGAAAAGAACAATCTGCACGATCTGGACTATTGGATTTTCTTTAAGTGGATTTTCAAAACGGCGGCGGCCATCCTCATTCTGTCCAACACGTTCAATATCGTCATGGCGGTATTCGATGTGTCGCAGAGCGTAATAGGCCGGGCCGCCGGGCTGGTGCAAAGCTCCACGGACATATCCGCCTCCATGCTGGACAATCTGGAGTCGACGTTGCAAACGATGGGCGTGGGCGAGCTGCTGGGCTTGTGGTTTCAATCCGGGATCATCCTGCTTTCCATGATCGCGCTGAATGTCGTGATCTTTGTGATCGTGTATGGACGTATGATCGAGATTTACCTGTTGACGAGCCTTGCCCCGATCCCCGTTGCCACGCTTGCCAACCGGGAGCTGGGCAGCACGGGGCAAAACTACCTGAAATCTTTGTTTGCGGTGGGCTTTCAAGGTCTGCTGATCCTTGTGTGCGTCGCTGTTTATGCGGTGCTGGTACAGGGGATCGCTACAAGCGGAGATCCCATACAGGCCATTTGGATTTGCATGGGCTACACGGTCTTGCTCTGTTTCATGCTCTTTAAGACGGGCTCGATCTCCAAGAGCATTTTCGGTGCTCATTGAGAAAGGATGGTTTTACTATGGCGAAAACACAGACGACGGCGACGCAGGACGAAATGCGGCGCTTGCTTTTTGAAGCTCCTATTTCGGAGCTGGCGGAGTCCCGCGGCATTTCCGTTGATGAAGCGGTAAAGCTGCGGGTGGAGGAAACGCTGAAGGAGGCCCTTCCCGTGGAGGTGACGGTGCGGCCCATTGAGCCGCAGGGCAAGGTGCTGGGCTTTGCCAGCGTCAAGATCGGCGGCGTCACAATGGACGATTTCAAGATCGTGGACGGCAAGAACGGGATTTTCCTCGGCGCGCCCAGCAAGCCCGATCCGGGCAGCAGGTCGGGCTACCGCACGACGGCCCGGATCACAGACCGGGCCTTGCAGGAGCGGCTGAACGAAAAGGCGGTGGAGGCATACAGCGCCGCCGTGGAAAAGCTGATGGCCCGGGCCGAGGCGGTGCGCCCGGCCCCTATCCGGCAGCAGATGGAAAATGCGGCGCAGGCCGCGGCCAAGGAGAACACGGCCCGCACGGAGCCGGGCAAGAAGAAAGAGGCACGGGATGATAGATAAGCGCACTTCGGGACAAAATGTCCCGAAGTTGAAGGAAGGGCTATTTCTCATGGACGGGATCGAGGGCCTGCGCTCCCTGCCCCGTCATTCGGTGGATATGCTCTTAACCGATCCGCCCTATGGCACAACGCGCAACTATTGGGACGTGCCTCTGCCGCTGATTGAGTTTTGGGAGGCGGTACGCTGGGCAGTTAAGCCGGATGGCGCGGTGTTGCTGTTCGCTCAATGCCCCTATGACAAGGTGCTGGGCGCGTCCAACCTCTCCATGCTCCGCTATGAATGGGTGTGGTATAAGTCCAAAGGTACCGGCTTTCTCAACGCCAAACGCGCCCCGCTGAAAAAGAGCGAGAACATTTTGGTATTCTACCAACGGCCCCCGGCCTATTTCCCGCAGTTTGAGCAGGGTGAGCCCTATCGGAAGGTCTATGCCCGCAGCGGTGCCAGCCCGAACTACGGCAAGTTTGAACGTGTAGGAACTCAATCCACCGACGGACGGCGCTACCCCGGAAACGTGCTTGCGTTTCCGGCGGTGGCGCATACCATCCACCCCACGCAAAAGCCCGTGGAGCTTTGTGAATATCTCATCAAGACCTACACCCGGGAGGGCGAGGTCGTGGCGGATATTTGTGCCGGAAGCGGCACAACCGCCGTGGCCGCCCTCAACACGGGCCGCCGCTTTATCTGCTTTGAAAACGCTCCCGTATTCTTCGGCCCCGCTTCGGAGCGCGTTGAACAGGCCCGGCTTGCCGTGGCCCAGGGCGGGAAAGGAGTGTGACTATTAAAGAAAATAGCAAAGCCATCCCTTTCGAGATGGCTCAGCTGGTTAGAGACTATTCACTTTTTGGGCTTGCCAGACTTGTTGTTGGTAGGGTCATTCATCACATAGGTCTGGCCGGGCTTCTGCGTGGGAGGCATAGGCTCGCCTTTCACAACGGTAACTTCTTTGTTAGTCTTACCGCCGCGAGGGCCAACTACGCCGTACTGACCAGAAGCGGGTGCTTTCTGACCGGGTTTAAGTCCCATAGACATTCTCCTTTCTTAAGTGTTAGCACTCATCTTTCCGGAGTGCTAATACAAGCATAACACTAAATATGGGAAAAGTCAACCAGTAGAAACCACAATATATTGTATTGTATAAGGAGTGTGATGTATGCCCTATGTAAATGTTCCCAACGATCTTTCCAAGATCAAGACGAAAATCGCCTTTAACCTCACGAAACGCCAGCTTGTCTGCTTCGGCATCGGGGCGGCGGTGGGTATCCCGGTCTATCTCCTGACACGCAGCGCCATCGGCAACACCGGGGCGCTGTTCGTCATGCTGGGGATCATGCTTCCCGCCTTTCTCATGGCTATGTATGAGCGGGACGGGCTGCCCTTTGAAAAGGTGCTGCGGAATATCCTGAACACCTGCTTTCTGCGCTCCGGCGTCAGGCCGTACAAGACGCAGAACATCTACGCGCCGTTCACGGGAAAGGAGGAGCCTGTTGCGGAAAGCAAAGACCAAAAGCAACCGCATTGACCGCCGGGCCGCGCTGTCGGCCCAGCAGACGATCCCCTATGTGGTGATGCACCCGGACGGCATCTGCCAGCTTCCGGGCAGTGTCTTTACCAAAACGGTGGAATACGAGGACATCAATTACGCCGTGGCGTCCACGGAGGATCAGACCGCCATATTCAGCGGCTGGAGCTCTTTCCTCAATTACTTTGACAGCTCCCTGCCGTTCCAGCTCTCTTTCGTCAATCGCCGTTCCCATTCCATTTCCCGATATAAGGTCAATATCCCCGCCCGAGAGGATAAGTACAACAGCATCCGGGGCGAGTTTGTGGATATGCTCAAAGGCCAGATCGCCAAGAGCAACAACGGTATTGTGCGCTCCAAATACATCACCTTCGGCCTGCCCGCCGCCAGCATGAGCGAGGCCCGGCCCCGGTTAGGCCGGGTGGAGTCCGACGTGATGGGCAACTTCAAGCGGCTGGGGGTACAGTGCCAGCCCCTTGACGGGCGGGAGCGTCTGGCCGTGCTCCACGGGCAGATGCACCCCGGCCAGCGAGAGCCGTTCCGCTTTTCGTGGAAGGACATTCCCAAAACGGGCATGGGGACGAAGGACTATATCGCCCCGGACAGCTTCGACTTTCGCCAGAGCCGCACGTTCCGCGTTGGCCAGGCATGGGGCGCTGCGTCCTACTTGCAGATTTTGGCCTCGGAAATGTCGGACAAGCTGCTGGCCGAGATTTTGGAGTTGGACGCGGAGCTGACCGTCACCATGCACATTCAGACGGTGGATCAGCTCAAGGCCATCAAGACCATCAAGGGCAAGATCAGCGACATAGGCCGGATGAAGGTGGAGGAACAGAAAAAGGCCGTCCGCTCCGGCTACGACATGGAGATTTTGCCCCCTGACCTCATCACCTTTTCCAAGGACGCGGCGGAGCTTCTCACCGAGCTGCAATCCCGGAATGAACGGATGCTTTTGCTGACGTTTACGGTGGTGAATATCGCGCCCACCCGCCAGCGGCTGGAAAACGACGTGTTCACCGTGTCCGGTATCGCGCAGAAATACAACTGCGCCCTGAAACGGCTGGACTGGCAGCAGGAGCAGGGCTTTGTGTCCTCGCTGGTGCTGGGCTACAACGGCTTGGAAATCCAGCGGGGCATGACGACGAGCTCCACGGCCATCTTCATTCCCTTTATGACCCGGGAGCTCCGCATGGGCGGGCAGGCCCTCTACTACGGCATGAACGCGCTTTCCAACAACGTCATCATGGCTGACCGGAAAAAGCTGAAATCGGCCAACGGGCTCTACCTCGGCTCCACCGGATCGGGAAAGTCTTTCGGGGCCAAGCGGGAGCTTATTAACGTGTTCCTTGCCACGGATGACCGGATCATCGTGGTCGATCCGATGGGCGAATACGCGCCGCTGATCCGGCGGCTGGGCGGCCAGGTCATCGAGATTTCTCCGGGCAGCCCCCATTACATCAATCCTATGGACATCGCCATCAATCTAAACGACGAGGACAGTCCGCTTTCCATGAAAGCGGATTTTCTTTTGTCCCTGTGTGAGCTGGTGGTGGGCGGCAAGGAGGGCTTGCAGCCCATTGAGCGGACGGTCATTGACCGCTGTGTGCGGCTGGTCTATCGGGAGCTGGCCCTCGGGCTGGAAACGGCAAAGACGCCGCTGCTGCAAGACTTGTACGAGGAGCTGCTGCGCCAGCCGGAGCCGGAGGCCCGGCGCGTGGCGACGGCGCTGGAGCTCTACTGCACCGGCTCCCTCAATCTGTTCAATCACCCTACCAACGTCAACCTCAATTCCCGGGTGGTGTGCATCGTCCTCAAAGGGCTGGGTGAAAACCTCCGCAAGATCGCCATGCACATTACAAACGAATTTGTGACGGCGGCGGTCAATGCCAACTTCAACGAGGGGATCGCTACATGGTGCTACTTTGACGAGTTCCATATCCTGCTGCGGGATGCGCTGACCGCCAGCTACTTTGTAGCGGTGTGGAAGATGCTCCGCAAAAAGGGCTGCATCCCCTCCGCGCTGACGCAGAACGTGAAAGACCTGCTGGCAAGCCGGGAGATCGAGAACATTCTGGACAACACGGATTTTATGATCCTGCTGTCCCAGGCACAGAGCGACCGGGCCATCCTCGCAAAGCAGCTCGGCATCAGCGAGCATCAGCTCTCCTACATCACCCATGCCAACGCGGGCGAGGGCCTGCTGTTCTATGGGAATGTGACGATTCCCTTTGTAGATCGCTTCCCCAAGGGCGAGATCTATGACCTGCTGACGACGCGCCCGGAGGATATGATCCATGACCGGGCCGGAGCGTAAGGCCTGGACTTCGGGACAAAATGTCCCGAAGTCCAAGTTCCGGCAAAAGAGCCAGCAGGAGAAAACGGCGGCCTCCAAGCTCCGCATGGAGCGCCGGGAGGAAACGCTGGACAAGGCCCGGCAAAAGCTCTCCAAACAAAAGCCGCTCAAAAGGCCCGGCCCCGTCAAACGGACGGGCCGGGCGGTACGCCGGGGCGTTCACGGCTATGTCCATGGCAAAATCTACGAGGTGGAGCAGGAGAATGTGGGCGTGGAGGCCGCTCACCATACCGAGCTTGCGGGCGAGGCCACGCTGCGGGGCGGGAAACGCTTTGTCAAGCGGCAGGTGCGCCTGCATCCCCGGCGGGCCGTCCTCCGCGCCGAGCGGAAGTTTGTCAAGGCCACGGCGGATTACCAATACCGTGTGACGGCACAGGAGCACCCGGAAATGCAGGGCAATCCCGTTTCCCGCTATTGGCAGAAGCAGCGGCTCAAGCGGCAATACGCAAAGCAGGCGCGGGAGGCGGCCAAAAAAAGCGCGAAGGCCGCCGAGGAAACGGCGGTCACGACGGAAAAGCTGGCGTCCCGGGCAGTGGAGTTCGTCAAGCGGCATCCCGTGGGCTTCATTCTTGCCCTATTTGTCGTGCTGCTGGTGGTGGGGCTGCAATCCTGTATGTCCTCCATGACCACCCTCGGCGGCAGCGCGATGGGCGCTATCGGCGCTTCCACCTATACCGCCTCGGACGCGGATATGTATGGGGCCGAGGCCGCCTACTGTGCGCTGGAGGCCGAGCTGCAAAACAAGCTGGACAATTACGAGAGCACCCACGACTATGACGAGTACCATTACGATCTGGACGACATCGGGCATGATCCCTATGTGCTGATCTCCATTTTGAGCGCATGGCATGAGGGCGCGTGGACGCTGGACGAGGTACAGGGCACGATGCAAATGCTCTTTGACCGTCAGTACATTCTCACCGAGGAGGTGGTGCGGGAAACCCGCTACCGGACGGAAACCCGGACGGACAGCTACCTTGTCACAGATCCCGAAACCGGCGAGAGCTATTGGGAGGAGGATACCTACGAGGTGGAGGTGCCCTATGACTATTTCATCTGCACCGTCACGCTGGAAAACTTCAATTTGTCCCATCTGCCCGTTTACATCATGGGACAGGAGCGGCTTTCCCGCTACGCCCTGTATATGGCGACGCTGGGCAACCGCCCCGATCTGTTCCCGTCCTCTGGCTATGTGAATAAGTACGTCAACGGCAGCCCGCTGCTCTATGACATCCCGAGGGAGTATCTGAACGACGAAACCTTTGCCGCGATCATGGCAGAGGCGGAGAAATATATCGGGTATCCCTACGTTTGGGGCGGCTCCAGCCCGGCCACGTCCTTTGACTGTTCGGGCTATGTGTCGTGGGTTATCAATCACAGCGGCTGGAATGTGGGGAGGCTGGGGGCGCAGGGCCTGTATAACATCTGCACCCCAACGGGCGATCCCCACCCCGGCGATCTGGTGTTCTTCGTGGGAACGTATGACACGACGGGCGTTTCCCATGTGGGCATCTATGTGGGCGACGGCTGGATGCTCCATTGCGGAGATCCCATCAGCTATACCAACCTGAACAACAGCTATTGGCAGGCCCATTTTTACGCCTATGGGCGGCTGCCGTAAAAGGAGGTCATTCATGGCGACAACGAAAAGCGCAAAGATCGAGGCCGAGATCGAAAAGGTCAAGGGCAAGATCGCGGAGCAGCAGGCCCGGCTGAAGGAGCTGGAACAGCGCCGAACGGAGGCGGAAAACAGCGAGATCGTGGACATCGTGCGCGGTATGAGCATTTCCCTTGACGAACTGCCCGTGCTGCTCCAGAAGCTCCGCGGCGGTGAGACTTTGGGACAAATTGTCCCGAAGTCCGAGGGGGCTGTGACACCTAAAACGGAGGATGATGAATGAAAAAGCTGCGTATTCTCATGGCGGCCCTGTGTGTGGCCGCCCTTATGTGCTCCGTCACGGTGACGGCCTACGCCGGAGCGCCGGACTATGAGGAAACGGGCGGCTATGAGCCGCCCGCGGAAACCGTCACGGAAACCCCACCCCCGGAGCCAGTGGCCGAGGAGGAGCATTTTGAACTGCTGCCCGGCCAGGGCTTTTCCGAGGACGGCAATCTGGCTACCCGTGATCTGCTCTATGACAAGTACGCCAATAAGCAGTTTATTACCGTGGAAACGGCGGGCGGCAATCTCTTTTACATCATCATCGACTACGACAAGCCCATCGACGAGGCCGGAGAACGGTACGAAACCTACTTTCTGAGTCTTGTGGATGAGGCCGATCTGCTGGCCCTCGCGCAGTCTGCGGGCGTGGAGCTGCCTCGTTGTATCTGTAAGGAGAAGTGTATGCCCGGCGCGGTCAACATGGATTGCCCGGTCTGCTCCAAAAATATGAGTGAGTGTACGGGCGCGGAGCCCGCGCCTACGGTGACGCCTGAGCCGCAAGTGGAGCCTACGGTGGAGCCCGAGCCCGCCAGCACGGGCAACGGCGGGGCGCTGGTGCTGATCCTTGTCCTTGCCGTGGCTGCCGGGGTGGGCGCGTGGTATGTCAAGATTTATCGCCCGAAACAGCAGCAGGCCGCCGCGGACGCCGAGGAGTATGTGGACGATCCCGCCGCCTATGAGGACGCGGAGGATTATCTGGACGAGGACGACGGCCCGCCGTGGGACGAGGACGAGGAGGAATGAGCCGGGAGCTGACGCGCAAGGAAAAAGCGGCGATCCGTAAGCTGGTGGTAACGCTCTGCGCCAACTACGACAAGGAATACAGGTGCCTGCCGCTGGATTGCGAGTGTTATATGCTCAGCAAATGCTGGACGGGGGCCTATTGCCGCTATTTCCGGGAGGCCGTACTGCCAAACGATCCGGTTCTGGAGGCTTCCCTATCCAGCGAGGACGGGGAGCCCGACACACAACCCTGTCCCGTCTGCGGCAAGCCCTTTCTACCCGACGGCAGGACGCGCTACTGCTCGGAGGCCTGTTCCCGCGCCGCCCAGCGGCGGCAGCAGCGGGAATACATGAGGAAAAAGCGGGGCTGAACTGTTGAAAAATAGGCCGGAGAAAAGGCCCTGTTTTCAAGGCTTTCCCGGCCTGCTTTCGGGGTGGGGCGTATGATTTTACGTCCTGCCCCGTTTTTCTAAAATGCTTTCAACATTTTGAAGGGAGGTCATACCGTGGAGGTCAACGCGGATTATATCATCCGGCAGTCTGTTCTGTTCGACAATGGCCGGGGCTTTGCGCTGGGCGAGTCCTCCAAGGCCCCGGCCCCCTTTGTCACATGGCAGTTTACCGAGGAACGAGGGCGGCGGGATTACTATTGGGGCCATTACCACGGCGACAGGGCCGCCGCCGAAAAAGACTTTACCGCAAGGATCGAGGACTACAAGCGGCGCTTCGGCGTCCACGAGGTCATGCGCCCGATCAAACAACAGCTTGCGGAGGCCAGGGAACTTGCAAAGGAGGAGAAAATGCAAGAGAAAGACAATCCCTTGAGAAACGCGGAAATGGCGCTGGAACAGAATTTCAATCAGATCGACGGGATTATCAACAACCTGCCGATCCCGGAGGAAAAGCCCAAGGACAAGGTGCTGGAGCCGCCCAAGAAGCACCGGGGCCGGGATCGTGAGGAGCGGTAAGCGCCGCCGCCCAATCCATTTGCACGTCATGGTGTCCGAGGAGGAGCAGGCGCTCATTCAGGAGCGCATGGCCGAGGCGGGCATCCGAAACATGGGCGCGTATATGCGGAAGATGGCGCTCAACGGATATGTGCTCCATGTCGATCTGTCCTCTGTTCGGGAGCTTGTTTCCTTGCAGCGGCGCTGTGCGAACAATCTCAATCAGGTGGCGATCCACGCCAATACCTACGGCGTGTACCCCGAGGAGATCGCCGCGCTGCAAAAGGACTATGCGGCTCTATGGGGGCCGCTGTCCGAGCTGCTGAAAAAGCTGTCCGCCGTGGTGGAGCTATGACGTACCGGGGAGCGGCCCTGCGCCGCTCCCCGGCTTTTCTGCCGCAACAGAGGTATAATGATATTATAGAAGGAGGTAATCGGACATTCGCAGACAGGAGGTAGCTGCCATGCGTTTTATTCTGAAAATCTTTGCTGCGCCGATTGTATTGGTGCTGACGATCCTTGTGGCCGTGTTATCGTTCCTGCTGTCTATGGCAACATGGATACTGAACATTCTTGCCTTGATCTTCTTCATTTGCGGGATATTCGCATGGGCTATCGCTCACGAAGCGAAAGAGGGTATCTCTATGATAGTCACAGCGTTTGTCCTTTCGCCCTTTGGACTTCCCGCCTTGGCAGATTGGTTGGTGGATAAGCTGGATACGCTGAATTATAATCTGAAGGAGTTTATGCGAAGCTGATACTTCGGGACAACTTGTCCCAAGGTGAAGCATAACGGCGGCTGACGTAGCCGCCGTTAATCATTATACCTTGTTAATTATAGCTACGGTATACTTCGATAATTGTAGTATCATAAGATTTTGGAATGCGCAATTTGCGGCAAAACCCATAGTGAACGCAGTAATACGGATAGGATTGCATAAATTCAAAATAGTCATCTTTGTATTTAAATATCCATCGGCCTTCTTCATTAATGCATCCTATTACACTGTAATCAAAGAGTATCTTAACAACATCTAATGGAGTCTTTCCGTTTTCTTTACACCATTTTTTTATTTCTGCATTCGTCTCAAACCGCTTAACTAATACTGTAACACGTTCTTTCCCCCGTGCGATTTCAGAGATACAGTTAAGTGCACCTTTCCAACAAGAAAGGAAACTTTGTGCTTCATCTCTAAATTCCCTGTAAAACCACCCAGAGTATTCTTCTTCGACAGCTTGCACGTCCGAAAGAGTTAACTTATTGCCTTTAACGCCATTTGAACAGTACTTTAGCAGTTTAATTATGTCACGGGGGCGGCTAAACGTCAGGACACAGAGATATTGCCATAGACCTTTTGGTACGCTATCGTTTTCTGCCACAAGAGACCAATAGTCTGCTGTTTCAAAAGAAGGGTGTTCTGCTTTGACGGTAGCCTCAATTCTTTTTTCTGCAATTTGCTTCAAAGACCAACGGCTCTTTTCATTTGTCGTCCAATTAAGCCGTAGCACAAAATCGTCAAGTTTGTTTAGATCATTGTCCTCCAAACTGTCAAAGATGTCAGACCTTAATGCAAGAACAGGTATGCATTTAATATCACTTTTTTTGAACGAGTTATAAATCTCATCTACCGCACGGAGCAAAGAAAGAATAACAAGCCTTATATTTGTGTTCTTTGCTTGATACCCTTCATCCAACTCGTCAATTAATAGAACAAATGTCGAATCGGTATGAATTGTAGAGAAAAGAGATTCCAAAGATTTTACAGCCTTGTTGTAATGAATTTGTGCAGTAACTTCTGTCTCAGATGCTTTAGAATATTCCCCGGATAGAACAGATGCAACAACGTTTATCTTGTTTTCACTTTGCTTTAATTTTCTTATGGTTTCTGCCATAGAGATGCCGTCTGGAAAGTTATCCTGTATTAGCCTGTTAATCATGCCCAGTTCTTTGGAATCTTCTATCGAGTTGTCTTGAATGAGGAGACTTGCAATTTCCATCAAAAGAAGAAATTTCCATGCAGAAACATACTTTGATTTATCTTGTTGGCTACGATCACCCAAAGATTTGAAGTCGCTTAAAGGAAAGTCCCGGAGTGAAATATCTGCATAAAATGATGTCGGATCGGATGCTGAATCAAGACGTAGCTTTTGCAGAATTGCTGATTTCCCTGTCCCTTTTCGCCCAATAATGTATCGTTTCTTTCCTTTTAGTATTTCATCGTATCCAGGAAATTCAACAAAATACTGCCCAAGAGATTCGTCGTTTTTCGCTTCATCTTCGCCCCATTCAATATCTGAAAAGGATAAAGTGAATTGTTTCATCATAATTTGCCTCCTTTAGACAGGATACAGGATATATTGATAATACCATTTTTTACAAAGCATTACAATATCAAAGCTACCCATCACACAGAGTAAGCGAAAGGAGGTGCCGCCCACGGCGACGACATATCTCAAAACGCATAAGATCAGCAGAGGCCAGACGATCGCTCAATCGCTGCGGGATCGTTTTGATTACGGGCAGAACCCAGACAAAACGCAGGGCGGCGAACTTCTTTCCGCCTATGAGTGCGATCCTCTGACCGCTGACGCTGAGTTTCTTCTCACCAAAGCAAAATACAAGGCTGTCACAGGCCGGGAGCAGCGCCGGGATGCCGATGTGCTGTGCTATCAGATCCGGCAGGCGTTCAAGCCCGGAGAGATCACCCCGGAGGAGGCCAACCGTATCGGCTACGAAACGGCGATGCGCTGGACGAAGGGCAAGTATGCCTTTTTCGTTGCCACCCACACAGACCGCCAGCACATCCATAACCACATTTACTATAATTCCACTTCGCTGGATCATACCCGAAAATTCCGGGATTTCATCGGATCGGCCCGCGCTGTGCGGCGGCTCTCTGACCGGGTATGTTTGGAAAATGACCTGTCCGTGATCCTCAATCCCAAGCTCCATAGCAAGGGTCGTTTTCTCCACTATGGGGCTTGGCTGGGAGCCGAGCGCCAGCCCTCTTATAAAGAAAGGCTGCGCTTTGCCATCAACGATGCGCTTGCAAAAGGCCCCGCCGATTTTGCCGACTTTCTGCGGCTCATGGAGGAGTCCGGGTATGCGGTCAAGCATGGGCGCGGCGGGGTGATCTCGTTCCTCGCTCCCGGCCAGGATCGGGCAACGCGGCTCCGGGCTTCTGTTCTCGGAGAAGGCTACGATCCCGAGGACATTCAGGCCGTGATTGCCGGGAAACGTCCTATCCCGCAGATGTCCCGCGAGGCGGCTCCGGCTCCCCGACGTGTCGATCTCATTATTGACATTCAGCAGAGAATGGCCGAGGGCAAGGGGCCGGGCTATGAACGCTGGGCAAAGGTCTATAATCTCAAACAAATGGCCGCGGCGCTCCAATACTTGCAGGAGCATCACTTGACCGATTATGACAGCCTCGCGGCTATGGCGGATCAAGCAGCCGGGCGTTTTCATACGCTGACCGCGAAGATCCGTCAGACCGAAGCCGAGCTCTCTAAAACCTCTGCGCTCATGGGCGCGGTGGTACAATACGCAAAGACGCGGCCCGTGTTCGACGGCTACAAGGCCGCCCGATACAGCAAGAAATATCTTGCCGAGCACGAGGCGGAGCTGGCCGATTACCGGGCGGCGAGGGCTACAATCAATGACCTGCTGGGCGGCGCGAAGCTCCCGAAAATGGACGCGCTGAAAGAACAGCGCCACAAGCTCGCGGCGCAAAAAAAGGCGCTCTATACAGAATACCGGGATGCCCAGCGGGATATGCGGGAGGCCGTGGCGGTCAAGACCAACATCGACCATCTGATTGGGGCCACGGGTGGCAGGGCTCATAAGGAACAGGAGCGGTAGCTCCTGTGACGCAGCCGACAGGACTTTGGGACATTTTGTCCCGAAGTCGCCGGGTTTGGGGAGGCTCCCCAACAAGCATTTTTGCGGCCCCTCCGGGATGCAAAAATAGCAAGTGTGGCCACACTTGCCCTGCTTGCCGTTAGTGCGTACCCCGGAAAAGGCGCAAAAAACGGAGGTTGCGTTTTTTACACTTCCTCCGTTTCCTTGGCGTCTTTCAACGCCTGTATTGTGGCTTCAATTACCCGCAAGTCCTTTTCGTCCAGCGAGTTCAGCATCACATCAATGCGCTTGCGGCAACTGTTTTCCGGGTACTTCTCGGGGAAGAAAAACTGATCCACGGAAATATCAAACATTGTCATCATCTGATAGAACGCATTAAGGCTGGGATGCTGGCCGTTGTTTTCGTTATACATGATCGTGCGCGGAGTACGGTCAATGACAAAGGCCAAATCCTCCTGTGTCATTCCCTTGGCTTCGCGCGCCCGCTTTATAGCAAGACCAATCTTTGTAAAATCTAATCGTCGTTCATCGCGTTGAAACTTCATAACATCACCTAATGTAATTTTATATTTCATGTTGTATTATTTGAACGACTTTGCTTTTCATTAAAGGTACTATTTAATTTCGTGTTTCGCATCGTTGAGGTTTCAGGCAAGTTCGAGTAGGATATAGGTAACCCAGGGCGTTTTTCGTTGATTGAAAGAGTTTTGCTATGACTTAACTGGTGGTTAATTTTTGTATCAGCGGGTTAAATAACGGCTCAATTGTTATGTGATGCAATGTGCGCTATAATTTAGGCATATCAAGGAGGGCAATTCAAATATGAAATTGAATGAGCAAATTCGAGAACATCGTAAAAAAGTCGGTTTAACGCAAGAACAGGTTGCAAATTACCTCGGCGTTTCCACTCCAGCAGTCAATAAATGGGAAAGCGGATCGACTTATCCAGACATTACCCTTTTAGCACCGCTTGCCAGATTGCTTGAAATTGACCTAAATACACTGTTCACATTTCATGAAACTCTTTCAAAAAAAGAGATTGGCCAGTTTTGTAACGATGTCGAAGAAGTGGCAAATACTATGGGATTTCAAGCTGGCTTTTCTGCTGCGACAGCAAAGCTGCAAGAGTACCCCACCTGTGATTTGCTGAGATATTCTATGGCGCTGCTCTTGGAAGGCACCCTTATGCGCAGCTCATTATCAACTGAGGAGCAAGCAGAATATGAGCGCCAGTTAATGGTGTGGTACGAGAAAGCTGCCAACAGCAACGACGAAGAAACGAAAGAGGCGGCAATTAGTATTCTTGTAAATAAGTATCTCGCTTTCGGAAAAACAGAAAAAGCACAGGAGTTAATTGCTTTGCTTCCCGACAAAAGAACGGTTGACAAGCAAATGCTGCAAATCAATGTTTTGATGAAGCAGGAAAGGTACGAAGAAGCGGCCGCCTTAGCAGAAATGAAAATATTCAGTGATGTTGCAACCATGCAGAATTACTTTATTAAGTTGGTTGATATTGACCTGCTTTTGGATGAAACGGATTCTGCCGCCTGTGTTTCTGAGATTTCACAAAAGATGGCATCGCTTTTTGGCTTTTGGGAGTACAATGGATATGTTTGCCCCCTACAAATAGCACTTGCATCAAAGGATGTTGACCAAAGTATTGAGATTATCACGATGATGCTAAATGCAGCGCTGACACCGATCAAGGCACCTGCCATGTTCCGGCATTTACCCACAAAGCCTACTGATGATACCCTTGGCTCACGAGTTGTGAGTTTGATGTTGCACCAGCTTGAAACAGACAACGAATGTGAGTTCTTGCGCTCTGATCCGGCTTTCCAAATTTTGATCGACGAATACAGGAAGCGTTTTCCCCAAACGGGAGATATGTCATAACATCTATCTCAACTGCCGCACGACGGCAAAAGAAAAAAGCCGTCGTGCAGCAGACATATCTACACGCCTATGAAACGGCGGCTTTGATTTTCAGAGCCGCCGTTTCTTTTCGTTTATCCTAAACCAACGACGACCCGAACACCGTGTAAAGACACGGCGGCAAACAGGAGGATGCCGCCGTGTTTGTTCTATTATTCAGTAGCACCCATGATTTGCACCAGCTAAAAAAAGCGTAGCTCCCCCTGCGGCGCAGTCCTGCCTTGGATGCGAAATTTGGCAGTACAGAACTGAATATGTCATTTCATGCGCTTGTATGGTATCACGCCATGCGAGCGCGTTTTTCTATACCCACTTTGGGATAAGTTGTCCCGAGGTAGGCAGGGGCGGCCCCGGCTGCCGATCCCCGCCATCTCCCGTTTAGATCGACCACTCACAACAAAAATCTGAACGGAGGAAAATATAATGACTACTATCAATTTGAAGGACTTTTACGCTTGGTACACCCACGATGAATACATTGATGTTTCCGATGAAGTGGCCGCCGAGATGCGGGCCGACAAGCTGTATGAGGCTGCCTACCAGCGGCGCGTGATCCGCAACAAGGCACAGTATTCCCTCGACTGTGACGATGGGATCGAATACTCCGCTTGCCTGTCCGAGCCGACGCCGCAGGAGTTGCTGGAACGCATGGAGCGCTTCTGCGATCTGTGGAACGCGCTGAACACTTTGCCCGAAACGCAGGGTCGCCGTGTGGATGCCTGTATCATTGAGGGGAAGAGCTACGCCGAGGTTGCCGCTGCGGAAGGTGTCAACGAAAGCGCGGTGAGACACGCCGTTGAGCGCGGTTTGAAGAATATGAAAAATTATTTGAAAAATTGTCAGTAAGGCAGTACGGATTGAGATGTTTTTTGTCCTTGGTATATGAGAGGAGTTGATCCTCTCCACAACTGAATAGCGGCGGCTCCGGGCATAGCGCGGGGAGCCAGGCGGCGGGTGCGCCGAGACTTCTCCAATATGGAGGACGAGCGATCCACACCAACGCCGCAAGTGGGGACTTGCCACCCCACGGCCACGATCCGCGAGGGGACAGGCTGGCGGCCTGTTCCCCGGAGCTACCGCACCACCCCAGCAAGGAGCGTCGCGCCGAGTATAGCTGTCTTATGACGGGCCAAGAAAATGAGCGCGGCGCTCCTTATTCTAACTTCGAGACAAATTGTCCCAATGTGGAGCCGCAAGAATGGGCGGCATCCTCACGGGTGCCGCCCATTCTTGTTTCCCCACCAGACAACGGGAGACTATCTCAACAAGGCCAGTGTTATGGGAGGGAGGTTATTTGATGAAACAGAAAACGGCTGCGTTTCGTGTGGACGGTTATGAGATTTCCGCCACCTTTGCGGAAAGCCGAAACTCCGATATAAGCAGACACTTGAAACATATCCTGCTGACTTCCTACGCCGCTGATACGCCAAAAAAGCGTTCCGGCGACATCCTTGAGGTGCCTACTATGCAGAGGTATAATGATAGTGGTGAAGGACACCGTGTACCTTGAAAACTGCATATCGTTCTATTTCTGCGTATTGATACTGTTCTCTACCGTACCCGTTAATCGGAAAGGAGAAGTATCAATATGAAAAAAAGAGTTTGCTGCTTATATCGCGTTTCCACCGACAAGCAGGTGGATCACGACGACAAAAACCAAGCGGACATTCCCATGCAGCGAAAAGCCTGCCATAAGTTCTGTGAGGAGAAAGATTGGGAAATTGTCCACGAAGAGCAGGAGGAAGGCGTTTCCGGCCATAAGGTGCGGGCAGAACACCGCGACAAGCTCCAGATCATCAAAGAGCTTGCCTTGCAGAAAAAGTTTGATATTTTCCTTGTGTTCATGTTTGACCGGATCGGGCGTATTGCGGATGAAACACCTTTCGTCGTGGAGTGGTTTTCCAAAAACGGGATCGAGGTCTGGAGTACCCAGGAGGGCGAGCAGCGGTTTGACAATCACACCGATAAGCTCACCAACTATATCCGCTTCTGGCAGGCCGACGGCGAGAGCGAAAAAACCTCTATCCGTACAAAAACCGCCCTCGGCCAGCTTGTGGCAGACGGCGGTTTTAAGGGTGGCATGGCGCCCTATGGCTATGGTCTTGTAAAGAGCGGGCGCTTCAACAAGCGCAAGCATGAGGTCTTTATGCTGGCCGTCAATGAGGCCGAAGCCTCCGTCGTGCGTATCGTCTTTGAAAAATATGTACAGGAGGGTTTCGGCGCTCAGCGGATCGCCAGCTATCTGAATGACCTCGGGTATCGTGCCAGATCGGGCAAGCCGTGGCATCATGCCACGATCCGAGGAATTATCTGTAACCTGACCTATACCGGCATCCTCCGCTGTGGGGAAAGCCGCTCCGAAGTGCTGCCGCAACTGCAAATCGTTGAGCCGGAGCTCTACGAGGCGGCGCAGCATATCCGTGTTTCACGTTCCAAAGAATACGAGGCAACGCGCACGTTGCCTCGCAATATTGCGGGTAATTCGCTTTTGTCCGGGAATGTCTTTTGTGGGCATTGTGGCGCACGGCTCACACTCACAACAAACGGCAAGCGTTATCCCTGCAAGGACGATCCCAGCCGGATCGTCAAGCGGGTACGGTATATCTGCTATGGGAAAACTCGCAAGCAGACCGAGTGCGACGGACAGACGGGCTACACGGCCCACGTTCTTGATGGGATCGTGGATAAGCTGATCCGGCAGATCTTTGAGCGCATGAGGGCCATCCCCAAAAGTGAAATCGTCGGCATCCGGTATCAGGAAAAGATGAAGGAACGGAAGGCGCTGCTGCAGGCTGTCCGGGCCGACTATAACAAGGCGTCTGCTGATCTGGCGATGCTAAAGGCCGAGGTGGTCAAATCCCTCCGTGGAGAAAGCAGTTTCAGTCAAGACCTGCTGGCCTCTCTGATTGCCGACTCTGAGACAAATTGTCTCAAAGTGAAAGAACAGCTCGACGCTGCCCAGGCCGCCTACGACGAAGGACAGGCTGTCATGGCGTCACTTAACGCGCAGTATGACGACATCATTTCATGGGCCGATATGTACGATACGACCAGTCTGGAAGCAAAGAAGATGATCGTCAACTGTCTTATCAAGCGGATCGAGGTCTATCGGGACTACAAGCTGCATATCGACTTTAACATCGACTTTGAGCAGTTCAGTCTCGGATTGGACATGGAGGCGCTTGTGGCATAAAGAAAACCTGCTCCCAAAGGAACAGGTTTTTGAAAGGTGTTTCCCCTTGATGGTGGAGATAAGCGGGATCGAACCGCTGACCTCTTGAATGCCATTCAAGCGCTCTCCCAGCTGAGCTATACCCCCAGATGTGGGAAAACACATTTTTCACTATTCAGTTTACGGGGGTCGTTACACTCTTGTACCGGGCTCCCAGCTGAGCTATACCCCCACGGCGCTTGATTATAATAACAGGCTTACCCTGATTTGTCAACAGTTTTTTTCGCGCATCCGGAAGATTCTGTTTCGCGGGAATAAGAGGGAAAAGCGCGCCTCCGGGAAGGCCCGGAGGCGCGAAAAGACGGCAAGGATCAATGCGCGCGGAACGAACAAAACGAGGCGCGGAGCGGCTCGCCGGAAGCGGGCGGGACCGCGCCGTCCTTACAGCGCGAAGCCGCGCAGGCCGGCGCTTTGCGGCGACAGCACGCCGCGAAGCAACAGGAGCTGACCCGGCGTGCTGGCCTGACCCAGCTCATGGGTGAAGCCCCTCTGTTGATTTCATTCGTCGCCGCGAAACTAAAACAGACTGATCTGGCTGGTGTCGGGCAGATCTCCCAGCGCGCCGATGGCCTTGAGCTGCTCGAGGTGGGTCTGGCTGACCTTGGGGCAGACGCTTCCGAGCTCCTCAACGGAGATGAACTCCTGCCCGGAGCGCCCGGCCGCGGCCAGATCCTGCGCCGCGGTCTCGCCGAGGCCGGAGATGGCCACGAAGGGCGGGCGCAGTCTGCCGTCGTCCGTGATGAGGAACTTCGAGGCGTCGGAGCTGTACAGGTCGATCTGCGCAAACGCGAAGCCGCGCATGTTGAACTCATACACCGCCTCCAGCGTCACCAGAAGATCCTCCTCGTTGGCGCTCAGGTCACCGCGGCGCTTCATCTCGTTGATCTTGCGGCGCACGGCGTCGGTGCCGCCGGTCATCATCGCGGCGTCGAAGCCGCCCTTCTGGCTGCGCCGGTAGAAGTAGGCGCTGTAGAAGGCCAGCGGCTCGTGCACCTTGAACCAGGCGATGCGGAAGGCCATCATGACGTAGGCGACCGCATGCGCCTTCGGAAAGAGGTAGGCGATCTTGCGGGCCGATTCGATCCACCATTCCGGCACACCCATGGAGCGCATCTGCTCCTCGGCGTCGCCGGGGAAGGAGCCGCTCTTTTTGACCTTGCCCTTTCGCACGGCCTCCATGGTCTTGAAGGCCAGCGCGGGCTGCATGCCCTTCTGGATCAGGTAGATCATGATGTCGTCGCGGCAGCCGATGGTCTGATTGACGTCGGCGACGCCGTTTACGATCAGGTCATGGATGTTGCCGGCCCACACGTCGGTGCCGTGGGAGAAGCCGGACAGACGCACCAGCGTGTCGAACTGCTTCGGCTGGGTATCCACCAGCATCTGCCGGGTGAAGGGCGTGCCGAACTCGGGCACGCCGATCGAGCCCGTCCTGCCGATGATCGGGTCGTCGTCCGGCAGACCCAGAACGGAGGGGCTGGTGAAGATGGACATGGTCTCCGGGTCCGACAGGGAGATGTGCTTTGCATCGACGCCCGTCATGTCCTCCATCATGCGGATCATCGTGGGGTCATCGTGGCCCAGCTCGTCGAGCTTGAGCAGGTTGTCCTCCATGCAGTGGTACTCAAAGTGGGTGGTGATGATATCGCTGTTGGGATCGTCCGCCGGGTGCTGTACCGGGCAGAAGTCGGTCACGTCCATGTCCTGCGGGATGATGACGAGGCCCCCCGGGTGCTGGCCCGTGGTGCGCTTGATGCCGACCAGCCCGTGCGCGAGGCGGTTCTCCTCGGCCTTGGTGGCCGTGATGCCGCGCTCCTCGAGGTACTTCTTCACATAGCCGTAGGCCGTCTTCTCGGCAAGCGTCCCGATGGTCCCGGCGCGGAACACATGGTCCGAGCCGAAGAGGACCTCGGTGTACTTGTGGGCCTTGGCCTGATACTCGCCGGAGAAGTTCAGGTCGATATCGGGGGTCTTCTCGTTGCCGGGAAAGCCCAGGAAGGTCTCGAAGGGGATGTCGAAGCCCTCGCGGTTCATGCGCGTGCCGCATGCGGGGCAGTCCTTCTCCGGCATGTCAGCCCCGCAGCCGTAGCTGCCGTCGGTGACGAATTCCGAGTGGCAGCACTTGGGGCAGACATAGTGCGGCGGGAGGGAGTTGACCTCCGTGATGCCGGACATGAAGGCCACGATCGAGGAGCCGACACTTCCCCGGCTGCCGACGAGGTAGCCGTGCTCGAGGGAGTTCTGCACCAGCTTCTGGGCGGACATGTAAATCACGTCGTAATTGTGGTCGAGGATGGTGTTGAGCTCGGTGTCCACGCGCTCCTGCACGATGGCGGGCGGGTTCTCACCGTAGATACGGTGCATCTTGCCGTAGACCAGATCGCGCAGGTCGCGGGCGGAGTTTTCGATTTTTGGCGGGAAGAGATCCTTCGGCAGCAGCTCGATCTCCTCCACCTGATCGGCGATGGCGCGGGTGTTGGTGACGACCAGCTCATGGGCCGTCTCCTCGCCGAGATACGAAAACTCCCGGAGCATCTCGTCGGTGGTGCGGAAGAAGATCGGGCAGTCCCGGTCGGCGTCGGAAAACTTCTTGGCCGCCTGCAGGATCTTGCGGTACTGCTCGTCCCGCGCGTCGAGAAAATGCACGTCGCTCGCGGCGATCACGGGCTTTTGAAGCTGCCGCCCGATCTCCAGGATCCTGCGGTTGTAGTCCTGCAGCACGCCTTCGTCCCTGACCCGGCCGTTTTCGACCAGAAAGGCGTTGTTGCAGATGGGCTGGATCTCCAGATAGTCGTAGTAGGAGGCGATCTTCCTGAGCTCATTGTCCGGCGCGCCGCTCATGACCGCGCCGTAGAGCTCGCCCATGCCGCAGGCGGAGCCGACCAGGATCCCCTCGCGGTGCTGGTTGAGCAGGCTTTTGGGCACCGTGGGCACGCGGTGGAAATATTTCAGATAGGACTGCGAGATCATCTCATAGAGATTCTTCAGGCCCGTCCTGTTCCTGACCAGCAGGATCATATGGTGCGTCTTCGCCGCGTCCGTGCGCCTGATGCGGTGGAAGACCTCCTCGATGCCGTCGAGGTCTTTTGCCCCCTTCGCGCGCAGCATGGGCAGGAACTTGTCCATCATGCGGGCGACCACCATGGCGTCGTCCGAGGCGCGGTGGTGGTTGAACTGCGGCAGGCCGAGGTGGTTGGAGACGATGTCCAGCTTGAAGCGCCTGAGCTCGGGCAGCAGGGCCTGGCTCAAGGCGAGCGTATCGAGGAAAACGGGGCTGAAGCGGAGCCCCTGCCGCTGCGCGGCGGCGGCCATGAAGCCCACGTCGAAATGTGCGTTGTGCGCGACGAGCGGGCGGTCCCCGGCGAAAGCCATGAAGCGCTCCATGGCCGCCTTCTCCCCCGGCGCGTCCTGTACGTCGGCGTCCCGGATGCCGGTGAGCGTGGTGATCTCCGGCGGGATGTGCATCCCCGGATTGACGAAGGTGTTGAACGTCTCTTTGATCTCGCCGCCGGAGAAGATGACCGCGCCGATCTCGGTCATGCGGTCGTTGCGCGCGTTGAGGCCGGTGGTCTCGATGTCGAAGGCCACGAACTCCGTATCCAGCGGCAGCTTGGACTTGCCGATGACGGCGGCGTTGCCGTCCATGTCGTTGACGAAGTAGGCCTCCATGCCGTAGATGATCTTGACGCCGTACTTCTTCCCGGCCTTCCACATGTCGGGAAAGGCCTGCGCCACGCCGTGGTCGGTGACCGCGACGGCGGGCATGCCCCAGTCCGCCGCGCGCCGGACGGCGGCCTCCGGGTCCGTCAGCGCGTCAAGCGTGGAAAAACGGGTGTGCAGATGCAGCTCCACGCGCTTTTCCTCCGCCGTGTCCGGACGGAGATAGCGCTTGGTTTTCATGATGCTGCGCGGCTCGAGCACCATGTCCTTGTCATATTTGGACCAGACGATCTCGCCCTGCACGATCAGGTGATCGCCCTCACGGATCTTGTCCTTGACGCTGTGGTCGCTGTCCGAGCGCAGAAAAGAGGAGACCGAGACGGAATTGGAATAGTCGGTCAGATCGAAGGCCAGCACGGCGCCGCCGCCGCGGGTGTCGCGGCTGGTGTTCGTCACCACGTCGCCCTCGACGGTGACCTTGCCGGACTCCATCGTCAGCGTGTCCATCGGCACCGGGTGCTGCTTGATGGCATGGCCGAAGATCACGTCGCCCTTGGGAGCGCCGCCGTTTTTCCCGCCGTTTTGGGAAGAGGAAAAGGCGGAGGCCTTCGGCCGCGGGTAGTCCGGCACGATGACCGCGTCCCGCAGGCCGTAGTCCGTCTTGAGCCTCTCGCAGAGCGCGCCGAGCTCCACGGGGGAGGGCATGGCGGCGAAGCGGGCGCTGACCGTGATCGTCAGCTCCCGCGTGTTCACCTGCACGTCGGTGACCCAGGCGTTCTGCAGGCCGCCCGCCGTGTGGCCGAGATCCTCACAGCCGGGGAATATGGATAAAAACAGGGTGTTGTCTGTCATATAATATACCTTCCATTGCGGCTCCCCCTGTGCAGGGGGAGCTGTCGCCGCCGCTTAGGCCGGCGACTGAGGGGTTGTTCAGATTAAGGCGACCCCTCCGCCCCTTTGGGGCGCCTCCCCTTTCAGGGGAGGCACTTTACTGTTCGCTCAGGATCAGCTCCATCAGCCTCTCGCAGAGCTGGTCATAGTCGTATGTACCCAGCACCTCGCCCTTTTTGAAGAGCAGGCCTTTGTCTTTGCCGCCCGCGATGCCGTAGTCGGCCTCCCGCGCCTCGCCCGGGCCGTTGACCACGCAGCCCATCACGGCCACGGTGATATCGCGGTCCAGATCCCGCACCAGGGCCTCCACTCTGTTGGCAAGGCCGATCAGGTCGATCTCGGTGCGCCCGCAGGTGGGGCAGGAGACGAACTTCACGCCGCCCTTTCGGAGACCGGCGGCCTTCAGGATCGCGATGCCCGCGGAGACCTCCTTCACGGGGTCTGCCGTCAGGGAGACGCGGATGGTGCTGCCGATGCCCTCGTTGAGCAGGGTGCCGATGCCCACGGCGGACTGGATCGTGCCGTTCCACTCGGTGCCCGTCTCGGTGACGCCCAGATGCAGCGGATAGGGGAAGACCTCCGCCGCCATGCGGTAGGCCGCCACGGTCAGCGGCACGGTGGAGGACTTGAGCGACAGGCAGATGTCCTCAAAGCCGAATTTCCGCAGCAGGTCCACATGGCCCTGCGCGCTCTCGACCATGGCCTCCGGGCAGGGATGGCCGTATTTTTCGAGAAGGCGCTTTTCGAGGGAACCCGCGTTCACGCCGATGCGGATGGGGATATTTCTGGCTTTGCAGGCATCCGCCACGACTTTTACCTTCTCCTCGCCGCCGATGTTGCCCGGGTTGATGCGGATCTTGTCGATGCCGCGCTCGGCGCACATCAGGGCAAGCCGGTAGTCAAAGTGGATATCCGCCACCAGGGGCACGTCCACCTGCGCCTTGATCCTGTCGATGGCCTCGGCCGCCCGGGTATCGGGCACCGCCAGCCGCACGATCTCGCAGCCTGCGGCGCGCAGCTCCTTGATCTGCCGGACGGTAGCTTCCACGTCCCAGGTCTTGGTATTGCACATGGACTGCACCGTGACCGGCGCGTCCGCGCCGATTTTCAGCGCGCCCACCTGCAGGGATCGGGTCTCTTCGCGTGTATACATGGCATGGTCCTCCCACGAGTATAGATCGCATTCTGTATCTGTCATTCAGTCTTGAATTCTTACTATAGCATAAAAGGGGCCGCCCGGACAAGTAAAAAAACGGAGACAGGCGGCCGACGGGAGTGATCGAGCCCGCCTCCCGCCGCCGGCAGCGGCGGCCCTGAAACGCCTTGCCGCGGATGCCGTTCCCGGTCCTGCATCGCAGCAGACCGACAATTCTTAATTTTTATTATCTTTTTACGGAATGCTTGCGATGAAGTATCAACTGTAGTATAATTCCTCCGTTTGGAAACACAATATATTACGAAATGGTTACACAGATGAGCAAGAGAAAAGCGAAATCCCGGGACAGGTGGAATGACTTTCTCCAAAGCCTGTGCTTTCTGTCCCCCAGCCTGCTGGGCGTGGCGGTTTTTTTCATTGTGCCCTTCGGCGTGGTGGTCTACTATTCCCTGATCGACGGGGTCGGCTCCCGCAGCTTCGTGGGGCTCGACAACTTCACCAGGCTCTTCCAGAACTCCGCCTTCCTCATGGCGGGCAGGAATACCCTGCGCTTTTCCGTGCTGGCGGTGCCGCTGGCGGTGGTGCTGGCGATCGTGCTGGCCCTGCTGCTGGAGGCGCGCATCCCGCTCAAGAGCCAGTTCCGCACCTTTTTCCTCAGCCCGATGATGGTCCCGGTGGCCTCGGTGGTGCTGATCTGGCAGGTGCTGTTCAATTTTAACGGCACAGTCAATGAATTCCTCAGACTCTTCGGTGCGGACAAGATCGACTGGTTCCAGTCCGAGTACAGCCTGATCGTGGTCCTCATCCTCTTTTTGTGGAAGAACCTGGGCTACAACATGATCCTCTTCATGGCAGGCCTGGCCAACATCCCCAGGGAGCTGCTGGAGGTGGCGGACGTGGAGGGCGCAAGCGAGTGGTACAAATTCTTTGCCATCAAGCTCAGATATCTTTCCCCCACGGTGCTCTTCGTCACGATCCTCTCCCTCATCAACTCCTTTAAGGTCTTCCGCGAGGTGTATCTGCTGACGGGCGATTACCCCTATGAGGAGCTGTACATGCTGCAGCACTTCATGAACAACACCTTCAAATCCCTGGACTACCAGAAGCTCTCCGCGGCGGCGGTGGTCATGGCCGTCGTCATGGTCGTGCTGATCGCCCTCCTCTTCAAGGCCGAGGACTGGTTCGGAAAGGATGTGGAGGGATGAGGAAAAAGCGCTATTTCAGCCGCGGCGTCACCTTCCTGCTGTGCCTGGTTTTCGCGGTGGCCTTCCTGCTTCCGACGGTGCTGACCATCACGAATTCCTTCATGTCCGAGGCGGAGATCAAGTCCAACTACGGCATGATCTTCTCCACCACCACGGGCGGCTATGTGTCGAAGACCGTGAACCTGAAGTTCATCCCGGACAAGGTGAGCTTCTCGCAGTATATCACCGGCCTCATCAAATCCCCCGAGTACCTGCTCAAGTACTGGAACAGCATCCTGCTGGTCGTACCCATCGTGATCTTTCAGGTGGCCGTCGCCTCGGTGGCGGCGTACAGCTTCACGCGCTGGCGCGGGAAGCTCCGCAGCGGCATCTTCTTCTTTTATGTCATTCTTATGCTGATGCCCTATCAGGTCACGCTGGTGCCGAACTATCTGGTCAGCGACTGGCTGGGCATCCTCAACACCCGCTGGTCCATCATCCTGCCGGGCATCTTCGCTCCCTTCTCGGTCTTCCTGCTGACGAAGTTCATGCGCCGCATCCCCTATTCGCTGATCGAATCGGCGAAGGTGGACGGAGCGGGCGAGTGGCAGATCTTCACGAAGATCTGCCTGCCGCAGTGCCGCTCGGCGCTCTATTCGATCGCCATCCTGGTCTTCATCGACTACTGGAACATGGTCGAGCAGCCGCTGATCCTGCTGCAGGACGCCGACGCGCAGCCGCTGTCGGTTTTCCTCTCGTCCATCAACGCCGGCGAGATCGGCCTGGCCTTCGCCATGGCCACGGTGTATATGATCCCCTCGCTGCTGCTCTTCCTCCACGGCGAGGAATACCTTGTAGAGGGTATCGCCAATTCCGGCAGCGTCAAGGGCTGATATGGTTTTCAGATTTCAGATTTCAGTTTTCAGTTTTCAGGCATACAGAGGGATGACGCCTGAAAAAACTGGAGGTTTCTATGGACTATAAACCGAAAAACAGAGAATGGGTCAAGAACGCGGCCATTATCTTTCTGGCCGTGCTGCTGGTGCTGACCTTCTTTTCCAACACCATCATGAACCGGAGCCTGCCGGAGGTCGCCACGCAAAATGTGACCAGCGGCTCCATCACCGCCAAGGTGCGCGGCACCGGCACTGTGACCGCCATCGGAAACCATGTGGTCAAGGCCGAGCAGACGCGGGAGATCCGCGCGGTCATGATCAAGGCCGGGCAGACCGTTGAAGCCGGGGACATTCTCTTCATCCTGGGCGAGGGAGAGAGCTCCGAGATCGAGCAGGCGCAGGAGACCCTGCGCACGCTGCAGGTGAGCTATCAGCGCGCCGCCATCGGCGTGCCCGCGGTCAGCTACAAGGCCGAGGAGCACGAGATCGAGCGGGCCAGAGAGGAGCTGAAGGAGGCCAGGGAGGCCCTGGAGGCTGTGAAGAAAAAAGCCAGCCGCGAGATCCCCAGCGCCCAGCTCGAGGAGGCGGAGCAGGAGCTCTATGAGGCCAAGCTGGCCACGCAGGCCGCAAAGGACGAAGTCGACACCAGAGAACTGGAGCTTGAAGACAAGAAGATCGAGCGCGACGCGATCAAAACCATGTACAACGACAAGCTCAACCAGGCGATCGACAACCGCCAGTGGTGGCAGGACATGGTCGCTGACCAGCAGGCGACGGTGGACGCGCTGAAGAAGGCCAAGGAGGAGGGCTCCGAGGACCCGGACATCGACCAGAAGATCCTGGAGGCCGAGACGGAGCTTGCCCAGGACAAGCTGCGCCTGGAGGAGGCTGTGGCGCGCGAAAAGGCGCTGCTGGACCCCGCCAGCCAGATCGAACTGACCGAGGCCGAGCGTGCCGTGCAGGAGGCCGACGACAAGGTGCGCAACGCGGAGGACGCCTATTCTGACGCGCAGACCGCCGAGGCCGCGGCCGCGGCCAAGGTCGAGGCCATCCAGGCCGTGATCGACGAGATCATGGGCACCGAGACCGTCAGCGAGGAGTATAAAAAGGCCAGGGAGGCTGTGATCGCCGCAGAGGACAGGCTGTTCACGCTGGAAAACAATCTCGAGCTCAAGAAAATCAGCGACGCCAAGAGCCAGTCCCTGAGCTATCTCGACCTGACCGACCTCGGCCAGCAGATCGAGAGGGCCAAGCAGAAGCTGGCCGAACTCTCCGGCGGCGAGGAGAACCAGATCCTCGCCAAGGTGTCCGGCACGGTGCAGTCCGTGGAGTGCACCGCGGGCGAGACCAAGGCCAAGGGCGACGCCCTCGCGACCATCGAGGTGCCGGACATGGGCTACACCCTGTCCTTCACGGTCACAAACGACCAGGCCCGCCGCCTGAAGGTGGGCGACACGGCGACGGTCTCCAACTACTACTGGGGCAAGCAGATCACGGCCACGCTCGAGTCCATCCGCGTGGACCCGAAGAATCCGCAGACCAACAAGCTGCTGACCTTCAACGTGGACGGCGATGTGAACGTCGGCGCCGAGCTGACGATCTCCGTCGGCCAGAAGAGCGCCAACTACGACCTGATCGTGCCGAACTCCGCCGTCCGCAGCGACGCCAACGGCAGCTTCGTCCTCAAGATCGAGGCCAAGAGCTCCCCGCTGGGCAACCGCTACATCGCCCGCCGCGTCAATGTGGAGGTACTGGCCGAGGACGATATGAATTCCGCCGTCACGGGCGACCTCTCCAACTGGGGCGATTTCGTCATCACCACTTCCAACGCGCCGGTCAAGAGCGGCGACATGGTGCGTCTGGCGGACAACGGCTGATATGAGAAGGCGGAGGAGTAAGAAGGAGCGGATCGCGCTGCTGATCATGTGCGCGGCGCTCACGCTGGCGGCGGCTGTCTGCTTTCTCGGCGCGCTGTTTCTGGGCGGAGAGCTGGATTCCCAGCGGGCGGCCGAGCGCTGGAAGGGCGAGGGCGAGCTGGAGTTCAGACAGCTCAGCTGCTTCGTGCCGGTGGACGAAAAGCTGTCGCTCAACCAGATCTATCAGTTCCGCACGGATCTGATGAAGCGCCTGCACGAGGCGGCGCTGGATGCGGACAGCGATCAGACGCTCTTCGTGGACGCCTGGAGCTGTACCGGCAAGGCTCTGGCCAGCACCGATCTCGGCAAGGGCGACGCCAGCGTTATCGCCGTCGGCGGCGATTTCTTCCAGTTCCACCCGCTGCGGCTTCTGAGCGGCAGTTACTTCCGGGAGGGCGACCTGATGCAGGACCTCGTCCTGCTGGACGAGGAGCTGGCGTGGATCCTCTTCGGCAGCACGGATCTGCAGGGCCTGACGATGAAGATCGACGGCGTGCCCTTCCAGATCGCGGGCGTGATCCAGCGGGAGCAGGATTTCGCCAGCCAGAAAGCCTATACCGCGGGCATGGGGCTGTATATGTCCTTTGACGCGTGGAAGAGCCTGCACGAGACCGCCGGCATCACGAGCTATGAGCTGGTGCTGGCCGAGCCGGTCAAAAACTTCGCGGTCAACTTCACAAGGGAGAAGTTTCCCATCGGGCACGGCGAGATCGTCGTCAACAGCGGCCGCTTCCGGATGGGGAGACTGTTGGGACTCGTGGCGCAGTTCGGTACGCGCAGCATGCAGAAGCTCGGCGTGCTGCTGCCCTATTGGGAGAACGCCGCCCGCTGCATGGAGGACTACTGCGCGCTTCTGTGCTTCCTGGGCTGGCTGTTTATCCTGATCCCGGCGATCGTGCTGACCGTCACGCTCTTCCGGCTGCTCCGACGAGGGAAGGAAAGGCTGACGGACGAGGTGCTGCCCGGCTGGCGGGACAACGCAGAGGAATTTGTCCGTGTGCGTCGGCGCCGCCGCTGGGAGAAGAGACAGGGCAAACACGAAAGCCGCTGAATGAAAAAAGGATGTGCCATACGGCACATCCTTCAGACTGTAGACAAACCCATGCTGCCGAAGTTTGACACGCATGGGGAGAGCGCGAGAGGGGATTGGTTATTCCCTCTCGCGATTGATATACTCAGTTCTCATTTTTGATTTTCAAGCTGTCGACACTTTGTCGACAGCTTGAAGGATGTGCCATACGGCACATCCTTTTTTCCGCGGAATTTGTCATCGCCTTTCGGCGAATCGATCGTCTTCATAGGCACAGGGCGGAAAAGACGTCATTCCTTTTCCGCAGCCTGTTCATTTTCCTTTTCAGCATAGATCTGAGCGACCTCTTCTTTGAGAGGCTGGGCCATTTTACGTCTGTTCAGCCAGGGGATAAAGAGCTTCCCGAGAACAAGAGCAATGACGAATGCCAGCAAAAAAGCTATGATGATTCTGATCTCCATATGATACTCCCATAAGCATCGAGCGCCGGCCGGGGGCGGACCCTGCCGGAACAGCAGCTTGTCTGTCTGTTTGATGCGGACGCGGCAGGGCGCCGCCTCTCCTCAAAACTCAAAACTCACGACTCAAAACTCTTTCTCCAGCTCCAGCAGCGTCTGGGTGAAGCCGTAGCGCTCGGCGAGCGCGCGGGCCTGCTCCCGTCCGGCCGTACCGCATCTGCCCGTGCGCCGGGCGCGGATCATCAGGTTTTTCGGCGTGCTGTCAAAATCCGTGAATTCGATCATGTCCACCGCGTAGCCCCGATCCTCCAGCACCAGCGCGCGGATGGAGTCGGTCAGCAGGGCGGCCATGCGCTCCTGAATGATGCCGTGGCGGAGAAAGATATCCAGCTCGCCGCCCCAGCGGATGCTGCCGTTGATTTCGTGCTGGCAGCAGGGGACGGAGAAGATGTGCTGCGCCCCCTTCGCGATGGCGTAGTGCAGGGCGTAGTCGGTGGCGGTGTCGCAGGCGTGGAGCGTGACGACCATGTCCACCTTCTCATCATACAGCACGTCCTTCGACACGTCCGCGTGCACGAAGCGCAGGCCCGCATAGCCGTACTTCCCGGCGATGGCATTGCAGCGCTCGACCACGTCCGCCTTCAGGTCGTAGCCGATGATCTTCACGTCCATGCCGCGCCTGACGGAAAAGTAGTAGTAGAGGATAAAGGTCAGATAGCTCTTGCCGCAGCCAAAGTCGAGGATCGTGATCTGCTTCTGCTCGCTGCCCGTGAAGGCCTGGTCGATGAGCTCCACAAAGCGGTTGATCTGCCGGTACTTGTCGTAGCGGGCCTTGACGATGCGGAAGTCCTGCGTGAACACGCCCAGATCCACCAGCGCCGGGATCGCCTCGCCCTCGCGCAGGAGATACTGCTTTTCCCGGTCGTGGCCCTGCGCGGCCGCCGGCCGCGGCACCGCCGCGCCGCCGCTTTTCTTATAGAGGCCGTTCTGCCGCAGACTGTACTGGGCGGAGGCCTCCTCCGTCACGATCAGGGCCTGCCGGTAGCGCCCGTCCAGCTCGTCGGCCGCCATACGCAGCAGCGCCTCGCCTTCCAGATTCTGATGGAAGACCTGCGCGCCGCGCTGCCGCTCCAGCTGGAAGATGCGCGTCCCCCTGTGAAGCAGCGGACGGACGGAGATCTTTGCATCGGCACTTTGGTCCAGCGGCTGGCTGAACACCGCGCGCGAGAGCGTATCCAGCGCGGCGGAGAGTTCGGTTGTGAGATTCTTTTCTTTCATTCGAACATCTTTTTCAGTCTCAGGGCCGCGGCCTTGAGCTCGTTTTTGCTGTAGGAATTGTTCTCGTCGGCCAGGACCGCCGCGACGGCCTCTTTGGCGCTGAGATCCCCGGCCACCATGGCGTCCACCAGCATGGCCTCGGGAGAGACCGTGTGCTCCACCTTGTTGAACACATACTCCGGCGCGACCTCCAGCACCACGGCGTATTCGCCCTTGTCGTAGTTCCCCTTGGCCAGCAGCTGCTCCTTCACTTCCGCGGGCGTGCCGCGAAAGCTCATCTCGTGCAGCTTCGTCATGTCGTTGCAGAGGCAGAGCCGCAGGTCGGCGGCGCTTTCGATGAAAAAGTCCACCAGGGACATGATGCGCAGGGGGGACTCGTAGAAGGCGAAGGTGCGCGTGTCGCCCCGGCGCATCCGCTCCAGCAGCTTGCGGCGATCTGCGTTTTCACGCGGGAAGAAGCCGAAGAAGGTGAAGGAGCTCAGATCGAAGCCCGAGATCGCCAGCGCGTTCACCGCGGCGCAGCAGCCCGGTATGCCGACCACGCGGATGCCCTCTTCGACCGCGGCCTTGATGAGCTCGTTGCCGGGGTCGGAGATGCAGGGGGTGCCGGCGTCGGTGATGACGGCGACGTTTTTGCCCGCCTTCATCTCCTGGATGAAGTATTTGGCCTTGCCGTATTCGTTGAACTTGTGGTTGGAGACCAGCTTGTTTTTGATGCCGAGCTTGTTTAAGAGCACCATGGAGCGGCGCGTGTCCTCCGCGGCGATGATGTCCGCGTCCGTGAGGATCTGTGTCCCGCGGGGCGACATGTCCCGCGAGTTGCCGATGGGCGTCGCGACGATGTACAGGGTCCCGGCCGTGATCTCTTCCATAAGAAGCCTCCGTGTTTTTTCAGAATCATCAGTCTAAAATAACAGTATAACGTATCGGATACGCTTTGACAACAAAAACCGGAGAGAGCTCTCCGGCTTTTCGATTTCGTGCGGCGAAGTCCGTGCAGCTGCGGATGAACGGTCCATACAGAGGGAAATCTTCTTTGCGGAGGGACTTGACATATACCCCGTGGGGGTATATTATCCTGACAGAAGGAGGCGAGAGCGATGGAGAAAACATGCTGCTGTCCGCCGACGGAGGAGGGAAACGGCCTCCATAAAACGAAGGAGCGCTCCCCGGAGGAGTACAGGGCCCTGTGCAACCGGCTCAGCCGGATCGAGGGGCAGATCCGCGGCCTGCGCGGTATGCTGGACCGGGGCGCGTACTGCCCGGATATCCTGGCCCAGGCGGCGGCCGCGAACGCGGCGCTCAACGCCTTCAGCCGGGAGCTGCTCAGCCGGCATATCCGCTCCTGCGTGGTCGATGACGTGCGCGCCGGCAACGACGAGGTCATCGACGAGCTGCTGGGGACTCTGCAGAAGCTGATGCGATAGGGGCAGGAGTAAGACTTACGCCCCTCATCCGCCCCAGTGTGCCCACTGGGGCACCTTCCCCCAAAGGGGGAAGGCTATAAGGAAACCTCATCCGGTGCTTCGCGCCACCTTCCCGCGTCCGAACAAGGCCGCGAGGTCTGACAGCGGCACGAAAATGCCGCTGCCATGACCGCCGACCTTGTTCCTCCTAACCCAAATCAAAGCATGCGCTTTGATTTGGAGAGGAAAAGGGAGGGAGCGGATATGTAGCTTTCATGGCTCTTAAGCAAACCATGGAAGCGGAATAGAGCGAGCTTCCTTTGACGAGTGGAAGGCTGTAAGGAAGAAGGATTGGAATGGAACAATACAACGTCACGGGCATGAGCTGCGCGGCCTGCTCGGCCCGGGTAGAAAAGGCCGTCGGCGCGGTGCCGGGGGTCACGGCCTGCTCGGTGAGTCTGCTCACAAACTCCATGGGCGTCGAGGGCACGGCCGATCCGCAGAGCATCATCGCCGCGGTGGAGGCCGCCGGCTACGGCGCGAGCCGGGAGGGCGCGGAGAAGACCGCCGCGCCCGCTGAGGATGAACTGGCAGACCGTGAGACGCCCGCGCTGCTGCGCCGCCTCGCGGCGTCCGTCGGCTTCCTGCTGGTGCTGATGTACTTCTCCATGGGGCACACGATGTGGGGCTGGCCCCTGCCGAAGTTTTTTGACGACAACCATGTGGCCATGGGCATAGCCCAGCTGCTGCTGGCAGGGATCGTCATGGTCATCAACCAGAAGTTTTTTGTTAACGGCTTCAGGGGCCTGCTCCACGGCGGCCCGAATATGGACACGCTGGTGGCGATGGGCTCCGCCGCGTCCTTTGTCTACAGCACCTACGCCCTCTTCGCCATGACCCGCGCCCAGATCACGGGCGGCAGCGAGGCCGCCATGCCCTGGATGCATGAGTTCTATTTTGAGTCCGCGGCGATGATCCTGGCCCTCATCACCGTGGGCAAGACGCTCGAAGCCCGCTCCAAGGGCAAAACCACCGACGCGCTCAAGAGCCTCATGAAGATCGCGCCGAAGACAGCGACGCTGGTGATCAACGGACAGGAAAAGACCGTGCCGATCGAGCAGGTCAAACGGGGCGACGTCTTTGCGGTGCGTCCGGGGGAGAGCATCCCCGTGGACGGCGTGGTGCTCGAGGGCGGCAGCGCCGTGGACGAGTCCGCCCTGACCGGCGAGAGCATCCCCGTGGACAAGGCAGCGGGCGACCGCGTCTCCGCCGCCACTATCAACCGCGAGGGCTATCTCCGCTGCGAGGCGACCCGCGTAGGCGAGGACACCACCCTCAGCCAGATCATCCGCATGGTCTCCGACGCCGCGGCCACCAAGGCCCCCATCGCCAAGATCGCCGATAAGGTCTCCGGCGTGTTCGTGCCGGCGGTCATGTCCATCGCGCTGGTGACGACTCTCGTCTGGCTGCTGCTGGGGCGGGAAATCGGCTTCGCGCTGGCCCGCGGCATCTCCGTGCTGGTGATCAGCTGCCCCTGCGCGCTCGGCCTCGCCACGCCCGTGGCGATCATGGTCGGCAGCGGCGTCGGCGCAAAGCAGGGCGTGCTGTTCAAGACCGCCGCCGCGCTGGAGGAGACCGGCAGGGTGGATATCGTCGCCCTCGACAAGACCGGCACCGTCACCGCAGGGGAGCCGAAGCTCACCGATCTGCTGCCCGCGGAGGGCGTGAGCGAGGCGGAGCTGCTGCGGCTCGCGGCTTCTCTGGAGAGCCGGAGCGAGCATCCCCTGGCCCGCGCCGTCCTGCAGGGTGCGCGGGAGCGGGCGATCGAAACGCAGTCGGTGGAGGACTTTCACGCCCTGCCCGGCAACGGCCTGCGCGCGGTTTTGGACGGTGAGGCGCTGCTCGGCGGCAGCCGGGCCTATATGGCAAAGCAGCTCGTCCTGCCCGCGGCGGCCGTGAAACAGGCCGAGGCGCTCGCGGCAGAGGGGAAGACCCCGCTGTTCTTCGCGCTCGGCGGCCGCTTCCTCGGCATCCTCGCCGTGGCGGACGTCATCAAGCCCGACAGCGCGCAGGCGGTCCAGGAATTGAAGAATTTGGGCATTAAGGTTGTTATGTTAACCGGCGACAATGCCCGCACCGCCGCGGCCATCGGCCGTCAGGCGGGCGTGGATCAAGTGATCGCGGGCGTGCTGCCCGACGGGAAGGAAAGCGTGATCCGGCGGCTGCAGGAGTTCGGCAGAGTCGCCATGGTGGGCGACGGCATCAACGACGCGCCGGCGCTTACCCGCGCGGACATGGGTATCGCCATCGGCGCGGGCGCGGACGTCGCGATCGACGCGGCGGACGTGGTGCTGATGCACTCGCGGCTCTCCGACGTGCCCGCGGCCATCCGCCTGAGCCGCGCGACGCTGCGCAACATCCACGAGAACCTGTTCTGGGCCTTTTTCTACAACGCCATCTGCATCCCCGTGGCGGCGGGCTGCTTTGTGCGCGCTGGACTCACGCTCAGCCCGATGCTCGGCGCGGCGGCCATGAGCCTGTCGAGCTTCTGCGTGGTGTCGAACGCTCTGCGGCTGAATCTGTTCCGCATGCATGACGCGAGCCATGACAAGCCCCGGAAGGGGAGCCTGAACGAGATGGAACTTGAAATTGACAATACAAAGGAGGAAACGAAAATGACGAGAACCCTGAAGATCGAGGGCATGATGTGCCCGCACTGTGAGGCCCGCGTGAAGAGGGCTCTGGAGGCGCTCGACGGCGTGGACGAGGCCGTGGTCAGCCATGTCAGCGGCACCGCCGTCGTCACCGGCGACGCGGACTTCGAGACCATGAAGGCCGCCGTCGAAGCCCAGGACTACAAGGTGCTGGGCGTCGAGTGACAGTGAAAAACGGGATGCGAAAGCATCCCGTTTTTCTCAGACTGTCAAGAAAACCGTCGCGAAAGCATCGGAAATCAGAACAGCGGGGGAGCTCGAGGGGGCAAGGCCCGCCTCGAGTACAATCAGACGCCGTCCGAAAAAGGCTGAAATTCAGACTTTTTCGGGTTATCGCATTTTGGCAGATGCCAAAATGCGCGGCGGCAGAAGCGCAGTCAAAAAAGTCTGCAGGGACTTTTTTGACAAGCTGTGAAAAACGGGATGCGAAAGCATCCCGTTTTTCTTTCTCTGTAGGGGTCGGCGCCCTCGACGACCCGTCTGTTTTCTGAAGTCTCTATAAACGAAGGATTTCCTTCCCGTCCAGCACGGCCTCGACCAACCGGTCGCCGACATAGCGGAGCTTGAGCGAGAAAAACGGCGCGTCCTCCTCCAGCAGGCGGAGGAAGATCTTATCGCCCTCCCAGATGGGCTTTTCCAGCAGCTCACGCTTTCCGATCCACTCCAACTGCCCCTCGTCGCAGTCCGTGCGGACTTCGCCCTCGAAATCGTCCGAGGTAAAGAGGTGCATGTACTCGGTGCCCCACTCGTCGGAGACGAAGGTCACGATGCCGCGAAACTGCCAGCTTCGGAGGCTCAGCCCCGTCTCCTCCCGCACCTCGCGCAGCAGGCAGTCCTCCGGGCTCTCGCCCTCCTGGAACTTTCCGCCGATGCCGACCCATTTGTCTTTGTTCTCGTCCACGTTTTTTTTGACGCGGTGCATCATCAGGTATTTTCCGCCGCGCTCGATGTGGCACAGCGTGGTATTGCGCATGGCGATCACCTCCCGGCCATCTTATCATAAAAAAAGAAAAATGAACAGGGTGGATTGTCTTGCGTGAAAAAGGGTGGTATACTGAGAGCAATTTCCGACGAGGAGAACAAGATATGAAACGCTTGATCGCCCTGCTTTTGATGACCGCCCTGCTGCTGGCGCTGCCCGTCGTGGCCGCCGCGGAGGACGGCGGACAGTCCGAAGCCTTCACCGTGGACACCAAGATCCATGACGTGATCGATGACCCCGCCTTCAGCGGCTTCGGGCGGCTGCTGTTCCCCACGGTCTTTGATATCCCGGCGCGTCTGCCGATCAAGGAGCTGTACTACCTGCTGCCCGCCTACCATACCATCAACCCGGAGAACGCGGCCGAGGTGCTCAACTACCTGAAGGATCAGGCCGAGGCCGGCAATCAGGTCTTCTACGACATCTACACCGCCGAGGAAAAGGCGGCTGACCCCGCCAAGGCGGACACGGGCCTGTTCTTCTTCCGCGGCGATCCCGGCGGCAAGTTTGCGGTGCTGTCCTCGGGCATGGCCTTCCGCTATGTCGGCGCCATCCATGACAGCTTCCCCCAGGCGCTGGAGCTTTCCAAGCGCGGCTACAACGCCTTCGCGCTGATCTTCCGCCCCGGCAAGATCACCGGCACGGAGGATCTTGCCCGCGCGGTCGACTTCATCTTCGCCCACGCCGACGAGCTGGGCGTGGACACGACGGACTACTCCATCTGGGGCGGCTCCAGCGGCGCGCACTTTGCGGTCTGGTACACGGAGAACGGCGCCCAGGCCTTCGGCGGGCAGGACCACGGGAGACCCGCCATCATCGTGACGCAGTACACCGCCTCCTATGAGCTCAGCGGCAACGACGTGCCCACCTACGCAAACCTCGGCGACCGGGACCTCTACTGCCAGGCCAACGAGAAGGACCGCATCGCCAAGCTCCAGGCCATGGGCATCGACGCGCAGCTCGACCTCTTCGAGGGCTGCTGGCACGGCTTCGGACTGGGCATCGGCACCGCGGCCGAGGGCTGGATCGACAACGCGGTGGCCTTCTGGCAGCGGCACATGACGGCCTGAGGACGGAAAAACGACGGAGGAAGCAGATATGAGATTCCTGGACGACGAGTGGTATAAGATCCATCTCGAGAAGATCGCGCAGACCTTTACGGAGCCGGGCAGGCTGAACACCTCGCTGGTCGAGGTGTACCGGAACGTCTGGGGCGAGCCGGGCAGGGTCAGATGGATCAAATACGTCGTGGAAAACACGATGGTCAAGGAGATCACCCGCGGCGAGAGCGAGGACACGGTACCCGACGCGGCCTTCCGCTGCTTCGGCGAGTATAAAAGCTACGTCGCGGTCTGCCAGCGGAGGCTCGACCCCAAGATGGGCATCCTCGGCGGCGTGTTCAAGCTCGAGGGCGGCGTCATGGCCGCCATGCCGATGCTCCCGGTCTATGACAAACTGACCGCCTGCAAGCGCGTGGACGGAATGGAATTCTGAGCTCAGAACATAACGAAAATGTCCTCCCCAAAAAGGGAGGACATTTCAAGCTGTCGACAAAGTGTCGACAGCTTGAAAAGCAAAAATGGGAACTTCCGAAAAAGTTCCCATTTTTGCACAGATTGTACCGCGAAAGGGGACTGTATAGGTTTGTCTACAGTCTGAAATGTCCTCCCCAAAAAGGGAGGACATTTTTCTTGACATTTTAGTTCTACAAGTGTAGTATATAGATGTACTACAAATGTAGAAGGAGACTGCGTCATGGAAAAGGAACTGCGGCGTCTGCCGGATTCGGAATTGGAGGTCATGCAGGCGCTCTGGGAGCTGGAGGAGCCGATCTGCCGCGCGGCGGTCGAAGAGAAGCTGGCGCAGAGGCGGCTGGCCGTGACCACGCTGCTGACTCTGCTGACAAGGCTCTCGGACAAGGGCTTTGTGCGCATCGAGAAGGACGGGCGGCGCAGCCGCTATGTGCCGCTGGTCTCGAGGAAGGACTATCAGGCGGCGCAGAGCCGCCGCTTCGTGCAGCAGGTCTGCGGCGGCAGCATCTCCGCCTTTGCCAGCGCCCTCTGCGACAGCGGCCTGAGCCGGGAGGAGCTGGATGAGCTGCGCAGGCTGCTGGAGGAGGACGCGCTGTGAACAGGGTGAATATTCTCCTGCTGGGCGTCGCGCTGCTGTTTGGGGTGACGGTCGGCGTCAGCAATTACCTCCGGCGCAGGAAAGAGAAAAGGGGGGAGCTCTCCGGCCTGAGACCGCAGCTCTACCGGCCCGCGAATCTCCCGTACGGTTTGTTTATCGGCTATGTGCTCATGGCGACGCTCCTCTCCCCGCTCCTGTTCGGCAGCCGCCGGGAGGAGCTGATCACGCGCGGCTTTTCCAATCTCAGCACACTGTGTCTGGTCTTCTCGGCCTACTATGCGCTGCTTTTGTGCCTGCTGCCGCTGCTGCGGCGAAAGCTGGAGGCGCGCGGCTGCGCCGCGCTGTGGCTTGCGCCCTCGGTGCTGTATCTCTTTCTCAATGCTGAGCTGAGCGCGCTGCATCCGCTTCGGGTCATCCGCGTGCCGCCGGAGCTTGCGAAAACGCTGCGGATCATATGGATCGCGGGCTTCTGCGCGCTGCTGCTGTGGGAGATGATCGCGCATCTGCGCTGGCGCCGGGCGGTCCTGAAGAACGCGAGAAAAGTAGAAGACGGCCCTGTTTTTGCGCTGCTGCGCGAGGAGATGGCGCGCGTCGGTGAGGAAAAGCTGCCGCTGGTGATCTCGAGCGCGGTAAGGACGCCGCTGATCGTCGGGCTGCTCAGGGACGAGCTGGTGCTGGTTCTGCCCGAGCGGGCGTACAGCGGGGAGGAGCTGCGGCTCATCTTCCGGCACGAGCTGGTGCACCTGCAGCGGGAGGACGTCTGGCTCAAGTGCTTCATGCTCTTCTGCACGGCCATGCTCTGGTTCGACCCGCTGATGTGGCTTGCCATGCGGCGGGCGGCGGAGGACGCGGAGCTGAGCTGTGACGAGACGGTGATGGCCGACGCGGGAGAGGCCGAGCGCAGGCTCTATGCAGAGCTGATCCTCTCGACCGCGGGGGACGCCTGCGGCTTCTCGACCTGCCTCTCCGCCTCCGCGCGCGGTCTGCGCTATCGGCTGCGGAGCATCGTGAAGCCGGAGCAAAAGCGCGCCGGGATCCTGCTGCTGTCGCTGCTGAGCTTCCTGCTGGTGGCGAGCTGCGGCCTGATCTGCGTCACGGTCGGCTGAGGAAAAACGCATAAGAGAATCCTGGCGGCGCGTATAAAGTTTTCCATCTCCGTAAATAATAGGCTCGTAATCCTTTTTTACGGAGGTCAAACACATGAACAGCAGAAGCTCCGGCGGAAGGCTGGAGGCATTTTTCACGGGGAAGGGCTTCTACATAGTCCTGTTCCTCTGCGCGGCGATCATCGGCGGTTCTGCCTGGATGATGGCGGCGGGCGAGCGGACTATGAAGGAAGACATCGCCGGCATGAACCGGCAGAGCATGGAGAACTACCGGGTGGAGACCGTGATCCTTCCTCCTGAGCAGGAGGAGATCCAGCCCGCCATGGCGCCGGAAACGAAGGTCATGCGCCCGGAGGACGAGGGCGTCGCCCCCGCGCAGAGCAGTGAGGCATGGAGCGGAGAGCCCGCGGCGGAGGCGGGGCCGGACTACGTCTGGCCTGTCAGCGGGCAGGTCGAGCGCCGGCATGACAGAAACGTCCTGACCTACGACGCGACGATGCGCGACTGGCGCACGCACGAGGGCATCGACATCCTGGCGCCTCTGGGCGAGCCGGTCTGCGCCGCCCACGCCGGCAGCGTGGAGAGCATCGTGCAGGACGATCTCTACGGCACAGTGCTCACCGTCTCCCACGGCGACGGGACGCGCACGGTCTACGCCAATCTCGCCGAGCAGCCCGCGGTCAGCGTGGGCGACCGCGTGGAGGCCGGCGACGTGATCGGCACGGTCGGGGACACGGCCCTCGGCGAGATCGGCCAGGGCAGCCATCTGCACTTTGCCGTCACGGTGGACGGCGCGGGCGTGGACCCGCTGGCATATCTCCCGGGCTGAGACAGCAGGGAATCAACACCGTAGGGGCGGCTATCAGCCGCCCGCAAAAAACCGGGCCTGCGGCATTTGCCGCAGGCCCGGTTTGCTTGAAAAGGATCAAATGTACTGATTGTGCTCCTGATGGTCGTACCATTTCTCCAGCAGGGGGGCCAGCATGGCGGTGGCCTTCATGTCCAGATTGAACATATAGATCGTGAAGGTGACCACGAAAAAGCAGACCGCGGCCAGCAGCAGGTACAGGGGCAGTTTCAAAAGCTTTTTGAACATATGCTTCCGGCGTCTCCTTCCTTAGTAGGCTTCGTTGTCGGGGATGATCTCGAGGGAGGGATCCAGCGGCTCCTCGCGCATGACGGTGCGCATGTAGTTGTTCACCTGGTCGCGGATCGCCTGGCGGGTGAAGACGCGCGGATCGCACAGGTCGTGGGAGACCCACATGATGTGGATGCCGCGCTCGCGCGCCTGCTCCTCGAACATGCCGTGCATGCCGGTCAGCGCCTTGCAGCTCATGTGCTCCCACATCATGACCATGTCGGCGTTCATCTTCTCGCACAGCTCCCACAGCTCGTCGAGCAGCACCTTGTAGCCGCCGTGGGTGTGGTTGCGCATGATCATCTCCATGTTCAGCATCGCCATGTCGCGGTAGGCCTGCTCGCGGTTTTCGGGCGTGTCCTCCTCGGCGATCATCTCGGTGTTGATGATGGAGAGCATGTCGGCCAGCGGCATGACGCCCCAGCACTGCACCAGCCAGTAGAGCATGTCGATCGTATACTGCGGCTGCACGCCCCAGACGATGGCGCGGTGGCGGTACTCTTTGGCGTACATGCGCTTGGCGCGGTAGCCCTGCTCGGCCAGCGCCAGCAGCTTGTGGTCGATGGGCACAAAGTTGGGATCGCGGCCGGAGTTGCCCATGTAGTTGGTGTCGTTATAGAGGCTGAAGGCCGCGCCGAAGAACTGCGGATACGGGGTGGAGTTGATCTCGAGCTGGGCGATGCGGCAGCGGGTCGCGTCGTTGACGCGCTTGGCGGCGGCAAAGTACACGTCCCAGTCCCATTTCCCGCCGGTGTGCTCCTCGACGAAGGCGATGGCCTTCTTGATCTCGGTCGCGGCATAGTCCATGACGTCCGGCTCCTTGTGGCGCAGCGGGGTGGCCAGCTGGAAGGTCGGGATGCCGTACTGGCGCTCGAGACGCTTGGCGATGATGCCGTTGCCCATCAGAGAGCCGTCGCAGGTGGTGTTGTTCTGCACCGCGCACTTGCCGAGCACGCAGAAGTCGTCCTCGATGGAGATGCCAGCCTCGGCCTCGGGCATGGGGCAAACGTCGCCGGGGATGCCGTACTGCTGGGCGACGTCGAGATAGTGCATGACGTTGAACTGGTGGAAGATGTTCGAGGCGAACATCGTGGGCACCTCGCGCAGGATCGTGTGGATCTTCTCCTTGTCGAAGCCCATCATGAAGGTGACCATGGAGTTCTCGTCGGTGATGACGCAGTGGTCGGAATAGTAGACGTCGTTGCCGACGCGGCGGTCGCCGCGGAAGCAGTTGGCGATGGCCTGCGTCACGTCGGCGATGACGAAGTTGAAGGAGGTGTGGGCGATGCGCAGCGCCTCGTCGCGCAGGCCGACGGTGAACTTGTCCATGCCGTGCGGCACGAAGAGATAGCTCATCATCCAGCGGTAGCGGAAGAAGCCCTTGATGTTGCGCGGCACGACGATGAAGCGGGCCAGCACGGAGATCAGGTAGAGCCAGCGGGTGTAATCGTAGAGGGTGTCCTTCAGACCGCGCCACTCGCGGCGGGCGCGGACCTTCAGCTTCTCGTCGTAGATCTTTCCGGGCGACTGCTCGCCGGCGCGCCTGACGGGATTGATGACTTTCTCAACCGTTTTCATGCCTGCTCTCCTTTCTGGATCTTCTTGATCTCGATGCTCTCCACGAAGGCCTGCACGCGGGTGCGCATCTGGCCGGAGGAGGAGGCGATGTTGTAGGGCCGGTCGACCGACAGCACGGGATAGCCGAAGTCCACATTCAGCATTGAGGAGCCCAGGGTCCTCTCGTAGGCCCAGGGGTCGCAGAACTTGACCTGCTGGTAGATGATGCCGTCGGCGCCGTACTCGCGGGCGAGATCGGCCACGTACTGCTTGCGGCCGTAGACCTTGTCCATGCTCATCATGCGCGGGCACTGGCAGCTCTGGATGTAGTGGCGGCAGACCTGCCTGAGCGCGTCCTCGTCGTCGTTGAGGACGATCTCGTTGCGGCCGGGGAAGGAGCCGAAGCAGAAGCGGTCACAGCAGACCAGAGCGCCCTGCTCCTCGATGAGCTTGATCATGCCGGAGTCGTCCATCTCGGAGCCGACCACCAGAAGCCTTGCGCGCCAGGGCTTGTCGTCCGGCTCGCGATTCTGCAGCTCCTCGAGCGTCTCTTCCAGCTTGTCGAGGATGAGATACTTGGGGCAGACATAGGTGGCCAGGCACAGCACATGGAACTCATAGCCGGTGATGCGGGGCCTGTCGCCCTTGCGGAATTCGCCGATCGCGCGGATCAGGCGGCAGATTTTGTTGTGCCGCTCCACGGACTCGCGGATGGAGGCGTCGGAGATGTCCACGCCGTATTTCTCGTGCAGGGGCTTGAGCACGTGGTTCGTGCACTGCAGTACGGCGAGGTCCACGTCGCTGTCGGTGTTCTTGAAGGCGATCTCCATGTATTCATGGAAGAAGTTGGGGTTACCCTGGCCCATGGTGTGCAGCAGCTCCATGTTTTCGACGCAGCGGTTCATCATCGTGCAGCCGTCGGGCGTGATGACGCAGTCGGCGAAGTTGAAGCCGCCCTCGATGGCGCGCTCCAGCAGGGCGCGGCTCGGCTCGCACAGCAGGTTCGTCATGTAATAGGTCGCGATGTCCATGGAGCCGGTGTGCGGCGCGAAGAGACGGATCGAGCAGCAGTCGCCGAGGTTGAGCAGGGGTTCGGGGACGTTTTCGCAGGTGTAGGCGACGCAGAGTTTGCCATCGCTCTTGGCCTGAGCGATAAGCGCGTTGTTGGCCTCCTGCAGGAGGTTTTCAAAGTAAATCAGATGCTCCAGGTCTCTCATTTGATCCCTCTTTCCAAAATAAAGTGCCTGCGAACAGTTTATCAATACCCCGGGGCAAAATCAAGTTTGGGGGGCTTAGCAGGCTTAAATTTATCCGTTTCGTCAAAAAATCTGAAGATTCTTTATGCAAAGCGACAGGAGCGGTGTTTAGACATTTCCAGACGAAATGTCCGCACCGCTCCTGCGTGGGCTGTTATTGATGATTATTTGAGCGTGACGCGCAGGTTCACCGGGTTGTGGTCGGAATCGGCAAAGCCCAGATCCAGCGTCATGACGCGCTCCATCTTCACATTGGGGGAGACGAGGAAGCCGTCGATCACGTAGTACTGGGTGTGCGCCACGTCCAGGGGCTCGTAGGGCTGGTTGAGCAGGCGGCAGCTCGGCACCTCCAGATCGTAGAAGAAGGAAAAGCCCTGCGGCAGAGCGTCGTTCTCCAGCACGCCCGGCGCCCAGTAATCGGGATTGATCATCGGATACTCCGCCATCACCTCGGGGAAGGTCTGGTTGAAGTCGCCGCCGGCGATGACGTAGTTGCCCTTGGCATATTCCTCCTGAACAAGGTCCGCGAGCTGCTTTGTCTGGGCGATCTTGCCCTCGCCGTCGTCATAGGCCTCGAGGTGCAGGTTCACCAGCACCAGCTCTTTGCCGCTCTCCCCGACGGGCAGGCGGCTGACCAGCAGGCAGCGCTTGAGATTGGCCGTGCGCAGCGGCCAGGAGAAGGGGCAGGGGAGGGCCACGCGCTCAGCCGAGTCGATCCGGTATTCGGAGCTCGTCATCAGACCGCTGTACACCCTGCCCATGGGCGGCCAGGGGATGGGCACGAAGGGGCAGGAATAGTTGTAGGCAAAGACGGACTGGCCGATGGAAAGCGGCACGCTCTCGTCGATGCGATAGGTGCGTTTGGAATCGGTGTCCACCTCCTGGAGGAGGACCATGTCGTAGTCGCCGATGGTGATCTGCGCCGCAATGTCGGCCAGATAGTGCCGCACCGTCTCCTCGTCGGCGCTGACGCCCTCGCCGCCGTCCATAAAGAAGTCGGACGCTGCGCCGAGACCGGCGTAGCCGATGTTCCAGCTCAGGATGCTCAGGGACTGCCCCTCGGTCAGCGCGGGGAGGGGCTGCTCCGGCATGTCGAAGAAGGAGAGCGCCTCGACCGCCTCCGGCCGGTACTCCGTCACGGTCAGAAAACCGAGCAGGCCGCCCGCCGCGAGGACGATCACCAGCACAAGGATCAGCAGGGCTTTGAGCAGTTTTTTCATGGGACACCTCCTGTGTCAGTTGAATACCATGATTGTACCATGTTTCCATAAATCCATCAAGAAATATTCGTCAAACTTGCCGGATTGTAAGATGGAGGAAAAGCGGTTATAATGTTGTCGGTTTTTGGAAAACGCGCAGAGAACACAACATCTTGTTACGGAGGGCTTACGCATGAGCTATGAACATGTCAGACGGCAGGACCCGGAAGTATACGAATCCATGATGCGTGAGCTGCAGCGGCAGCGGGACCATCTGGAGCTGATCGCCTCGGAGAACTTTGTGAGCGAGGCCGTCATGCAGGCCATGGGCAGCCATCTGACCAACAAATACGCCGAGGGCTATCCCGGCGCCCGCTACTATGGCGGCTGCCAGTTCGTGGACGAGGTGGAGACCCTGGCGATCGAGCGCGCCAAGAAGCTCTTCGGCGCCGAGCACGCAAACGTGCAGCCTCACTCCGGCTCTCAGGCCAACGTGGCCGTGTATCTCGCTCTGCTCCGGCCGGGCGATACCATCCTGGGCATGGATCTGAACCACGGCGGCCACCTGACCCACGGCGCTAAGGCCTCCATCTCCGGCAAGTACTTCAACGCGCAGTTTTACGGCGTGGACCCGCAGACCGAGACCATCAACTACGAAAGCGTGATGCGGCGGGCGGAAGAGGTAAAGCCGAAGATCATCATCGCCGGCGCGAGCGCCTACCCCCGCTTCATCGATTATCAGAAGATGCGCGAGATCGCCGACGCCGTCGGCGCGTACCTGATGGTGGACATGGCCCATGTGGCGGGCCTCGTCGCCGCGGGCGTGCATCCGAACCCGGTACCCTTCGCCCATGTGGTGACCACCACCACCCACAAGACCCTGCGCGGTCCCCGCGGCGCGCTGATCCTCTGCACGGACGAGCTGAAGAAAAAGATCGACTCCGCCGTCTTCCCCGGCAGCCAGGGCGGCCCGCTGATGCACATCATCGCGGCCAAGGCCGTCTGTTTCGGCGAGGCGCTGCAGCCCGAATTCCGGGAGTACCAGAGCCAGGTGGTCAAAAACGCCGCCGCCCTGGCCGACTCTCTGCGGCAAAACGGCGTGCGCCTGGTCTCCGGCGGCACCGACAACCACATGATGCTGGCCGACGTGATGAGCAGGGGCAAGACCGGAGCCGAGGTGCAGGAGCTGCTGGACGCGGCCAACATCACCGCCAACAAGAACACCATCCCCTTCGACACCCAGTCCGTCAAGCTGACCTCCGGCATGCGCTTCGGAAGCCCCGCCGTCACCACCCGCGGACTGAAGGAGGAGGAGATGCGTCAGGTCGGCGGCTTCATCGCCCGCCTGATCGAGGAGGGCGAGAGCGCCGTGCCCGAGGTGAAGGAGCAGGTCATCGAGATGACCCGCCGCTTCCCGCTCTATCCCGAGATGTAAATACCGTATCTGGTCCGGGCGGCTTTGCCGCCCGGAATCTCAAGCTGTTGACAAAGTGTCGACAGCTTGAGCGGCAAAAATGGGAACTTCCGAAAAAGTACCCGCTTTTGCACAGATTGTACCGCGAAAGGGGATTACCGTCCCCTCTCGCGCTCCCCCCATGCGAGTCCGACTTGTTCTGTACGGGTTTTTCTACAGTCTGTGATTCCGGGCGGCATTGCCGCCCGGAATCTCAAGCTGTCGACAAAGTGTCGACAGCTTGAAAGGCAAAAACAGAAACATTCGAAAATGTTCCTGTTTTTGCTGACATTGAAATGCGAGAGGGAATACTCTCCCCATGCGAGTCCGACTTGTTCTGTATGGGTTTGTCTACAGTCAGTGATTCCGGGCGGCATTGCCGCCCGGAATCTTCATCTGCTCCGTGCTCGGCTCTGTCGTGTGGGACAGACCGTGACGCCCTGCGGTGCTTCGCCGTCGTATACGCCGACATAACAAAAGCGAAAATGGAAAATCCTTTGAAAAACTGTTGCAATCCGCCCTGTTTCGGACTACAATACACTGTGGCTTAAATTGGATTACTCGACATTTTCGGCAGGAAGCGGAGGCGGCCTTGGAACACCTGAGCATCAACATCCACGGCATCGTGCAGGGCGTCGGTTTCCGCCCCCTCATGCACCGTCAGGTCCGCGAGCACGGGCTGTGCGGCACGATCCGCAACAGCTCCTCCGGCGTGGTGCTGGAGCTCGAGGGGGAGCGCCCGGCGCTGGAGCGCTTTCTGGACGGGCTGCCGCAAAGAGCGCCGAAGCTCGCCGTGATCGACCGGATCGAGCCCCGCTGGGGCGGCGCGCTGGAGCACTACAAGGGCTTTACGATCCTGCCGAGTCTGGTCGAGTCTGAGCGCAACACGCTCGTCTCGCCGGACTTCGGCCTGTGCGACGACTGTCGGCGCGAGCTGCTGGACCCGAAGGACCGGCGCTATCGCTACCCCTTCATCAACTGCACCAACTGCGGCCCGCGCTTTACCATCGTGCGGGACCTGCCCTATGACCGTCCGCTGACCTCCATGGGGAGCTTTCCCATGTGCCCGGACTGCGAGCGGGAATACCGCGACATCGAAAATCGCCGCTACCACGCCCAGCCGGACTGCTGCCCGGTCTGCGGCCCCCACCTGTTCTTCGTCAACGCCGCGGGGGAGCGCACCGAGGGCGACGAGGCGGCGCTGAAGCAGGCCCGCGAGATGCTGAAAGCCGGGAAGATCGTGGCTGTCAAGGGCCTCGGCGGCGTGCATCTGGCCTGCTCCTGCGCCGACCCGAGGGTGACGCGGCGCCTCAGACAGCGCAAGCAGCGCGACGAGAAGCCCTTTGCCGTCATGTGCCGGGATCTCGCGTGCGCAGAAAAGATCTGCGAAGTCGGAGAGGACGAGGCGCGGCTCCTCGAGAGCTGGCGGCGGCCCATCGTTCTGCTGAAAAAGAAGGCGCCGGGTCTTACGCATATCAGCGAAAACGGCTATGTGGGCGTGATGCTGCCCTATACGCCGCTGCATGTCCTCCTGCTCGGGGACGACATCGACATGCTCGTGATGACCAGCGCCAACCTCTCGGACACGCCCATCGTTTACAAAAACGACGAGGCGCTGGAGAGGCTCTCCGGCATCGCCGACGGCTTCCTGCTCCACGACCGGGAGATCCTGAAGCGCTGTGACGACTCGCTCTGCTTCTGCCTGGACGGGAAGGAGTATCCGGTCCGGAGAAGCCGCGGCTATGCGCCCTATCCGATCCGCGTCGAGGGCGGGCGGAGCAGCATGCTCGCCTGCGGGGCCGAGCAGAAGGCGGGCTTCTGCCTGTCGAAGGGGGACTACGTGTTCCCCAGCCAGCACATCGGAGACCTCAAAAACTTCGAGACGCTGGAAAACTACGAGCAGCAGATCGCCCATTTCGAGCGTCTGTTCGATATCCGTCCGGCGGCGTTCGCCTGCGATCTGCACCCGGACTATCTCTCCACCGCCTACGCCCGCGAGCGCGCGGAGCGTGAGGGCCTGCCGCTGCTGCAGGTGCAGCACCACCACGCGCATATGGTCTCCTGCATGGCCGACAACGGCCTGAAAGACCCGGTGATCGGCCTCGTGTGGGACGGCACCGGCCTCGGCGCGGACGGGACGATATGGGGCGGCGAGTGCCTGGCGGGCGACGCAAAGGGCTATGAGCGCATCGCTTCGATCCGGCCCATCCCGCTGCTCGGCGGCGATCTGGCCGCAAAGGAGCTGGACCGCATCGCCTGGGTGCTGCGGCGCGAGGCGGGGCTGGAAAACCCGGACAATCCCGTGTTTGAGACCATGCTGGCGCAGGGGCTCAACTGCCCCCTGTCCTCCGGCATGGGGCGGCTCTTCGACGGCGCTGCCGCGCTGCTCGGCATCAGGACCCTGGCAAGCTATGAGGGCCAGGGCGCGGTGCTGCTGGAGGCCGCGGCTGCGGAGGGCGAGGAGGGGACTTATCCCTTTGAGCTCGACGGTGAGCCGCTGCGTTTCGACTGGCGGCCCATGATCCGCGCCATGTGCGAGGATCCCGCCGACACGGCCCGCAAAGCCGCAAAATTCATGAACACGCTGCTGCGGATGGCGGCGGAGACGGCGCAATTTGCCTCCCGCAAAACAGGCGTCACCGATGTGGTCCTCTCCGGCGGCAGCTTCCAGAATATGTATCTCATGCGCAGGCTGCCCGGACTGCTGCGGGCGCGCGGATTGAATGTCTATCACCACAGCCGCGTCTCCTGCAACGACGAGGGCATCGCTCTGGGCCAGCTGATGATATTAGCGCAGACAGCCCCCCCTGCCTAAAGGGGGCTGCCTCGAAGAGGCGGGGGGATACGCTAAACGAACAGCGCCCTGTTTGGAAGCGGAATGAATTCCGACCGCCCCTCATCCGGCGCTGCGCGCCACCTTCCCCCCCAGGGGGAAGGCTATAAGGAAGTATGTTTTATGTGTCTTGCAGTACCCTTGAAGTTAATTGAAATCAACGGCAACGACGCCGTGGGGGACGCCATGGGCGTGCGGCGGAAGATCCGGGTGGACTTTATCCCGGAGCCGAAGGTCGGCGACTATGTGATCGTCCATGCGGGCTTTGCCATCGAGCGCCTGCCCGAGCAGCAGGCCCTGGAGGATCTGGAGAGCTGGGAGGAACTGGATGAAGCCCTCCGCTGAGCAGCTCCTGTCTGAGATCCGTTCTCTGCCTGTGGGTCAGGCACGGCTGATGGAGGTCTGCGGCACGCACACCATGGCCATCGCCGAGGCGGGCATCCGGAGCCTTCTGCCCGAAAACGTGAGACTGCTGAGCGGCCCCGGCTGCCCGGTCTGCGTGACCCCCGCGGAGCTCATCGACGCGGTGCTGGCCCTCGCGATGGAGAAAAATGTGATCCTCGCCAGCTACGGCGATATGATCCGCGTCCCCGGCAGCACGCCGGGCGACAGCCTGCAGCGCCGCCGGGCGCTGGGGGCCGATGTGCGGGTCTGCTACTCGCCGATGGACGCGCTCGACATCGCGCGCGCCAATCCCGCGAAGGAAGTCGTTTTCCTCGGCGTGGGCTTTGAGACCACCGCCCCCGGCACCGCCGCCGCGGTCCTGAGCGCGGCGGCGAGAGGGCTCAAAAACTTCTCCGTCTGGTCCATGCTCAAGACCGTGGAGCCCGCGTTGCGCGCCCTGATGGGCATGGAGGGCTTTAACGTGCAGGGCTTCCTCTGCCCCGGCCACGTGGCGACGATCCTCGGGGAAGAGGGCTTCCGCTTCCTGCCCGAGGAATACGGGATGCCCGCGGTGATCGGCGGCTTTGAGCCGGAGGATATCCTGCTCGCCGTTTGTAAACTGCTCCGCCAGATCGCGGGGGGCGCGCCGAAGGTGGAGAACGAATACATCCGCGCCGTGCGCCCGGAGGGCAATCCGCTCGCAAGGGCCGCGATCGCGCGCTGCTTTGCGCCGCGTACCGATCTCTGGCGCGGCCTCGGGGAGATCCCGCAGAGCGGCCTCGGGCTCCGGGAGGAGTATGCCGCCTTTGACGCGGAGAAGAAGTTCAGCGTCACGGTATCCGGCCCCGCGCAGACGCCCTGCCGCTGCGGCGAGGTCATCACCGGGCGCATGGACCCGCCGGGCTGCCCGCTCTTCGGCAGGCGCTGCACGCCCGAGGACCCGGTGGGACCCTGCATGGTCTCCTCCGAGGGCGCCTGCGCCGCGTGGTACAAATATCAGACACTGTAAGCCCCCTTGCCTAAAGGGGGGGCCCCGGAGGGGCGGGGGGGATTCTTTTCGATAAACAGCGCTCCGAAACCGCAGCTCTGGGAACGGACGCCCCTCATCCGGCGCTTACGCGCCACCTTCCCCCGAGGGGAAAGGCTATAAGGAAGATTTATATGGAAGAAATCATAACCCTTGATTACGGCAGCGGCGGGAAGAAGACCGCGCGCCTCATAGAACAGCGTATCGTCCCCGCCCTCTCGAATCCCGCGCTGAACGCCCTGACCGACGGGGCGATCCTGGGCGATCTGGTCTTTTCCACGGATAGCTTCGTGGTCGATCCGATCTTCTTCCCCGGCGGGGACATCGGCAAGCTCGCCGTCTGCGGCACCGTCAACGACCTTGCCGTCTGCGGCGCGGTGCCGCAGTATTTAAGCTGCGCCCTCATCATCGAGGAGGGCCTGCCGATGGCGGAGCTTACGCGCGTGATCGCATCCATGAAGGCCGCCTGCGAGATGGCGGGTGTGCAGATCGTCACGGGCGACACCAAGGTGGTCGAGCGCGGGCGGGGCGACAAGCTCTATATCAACACCGCCGGCATCGGCAAGCTCAAATATCCCGGCCTCTCCCCGCAGACTATCCGGGCGGGGGACGCGGTGCTCTGCTCCGGCACCGTGGGCGACCACGGCACCGCGGTCATGCTCGCGCGCAGCGGCATGATGCAGACGGAGCTTCAGTCCGACTGCGCGCCGCTCCACCGCCTCTGCGAGGCGATCCTGAACGCCGGCGCGCGGGTGCGCGTGCTGCGCGACCCCACACGCGGCGGCGTCGCCACCACGCTCAATGAGTTCGTGGAGGGCACGGCGCTCGGCATCGAGCTCGACGAGGGCGCGATCCCGGTGCGGCCGGCGGTGAAGGCCGCCTGTGCCATGCTGGGGCTCGAGCCGCTCTACTGCGCCAACGAGGGCAAGCTTCTGGCCGTCGTCGCGCCCGAGGACGCGGAAAGGGTCCTCGCCGCCATGCGCGCCCTGCCCGGGGGCGAAAACGCCGCGCAGATCGGCGTCGTGACCGCCGACGCGCCCGGCAGAGTGCTCATGAAGACCGCCCTCGGCGGCCGCCGGGTGCTGCAGAAGCTCGCCGGCGCGCAGCTGCCGCGGATCTGCTGAAGGCTGCTCGTAGGGACGAGCATTGCTCGTCCGTCCCTGCTCAGCGCGATACGATAAGCGGACGACCGATGGTCGTCCCTGCGGGCGCAGGCAGCGCGGGACCGCAATTCCAACATTTGTCAGCAAACTTTTTCCCATATAACGCATCTTTCCTACGAAACAAAGCAAAAGAGAGAAAAACAGGAGCGAAAGCTCGGGCAGACGGATGCCTGCCCAAGAAAACGAGAGGTGATGTATTTTGCAGGAGTACAAACGCATCGACATCAGCAAGGACCAGATCGTACCGATCGCCGAGCGCATGCGCAAAAAGAACGTCTACCTGGTGATGATCCACGCCTTCATCAACAAGGAAGGCCTGCCGGACATCTCCTGGGACTACGCGGTGGACCCCGCCATAGAGTCCTATCACGTGGTGGGCGAGACCTGCGTGCCCTCCATCGGCGGGATCTACGACGCGGCGGCCATCTGGCCGGAGCGGGAGCTCAACGAGCTCTTCGGCATCGAGTTTGAGGGACTGGACACCACCCAGCGCCTCTTCCTGCCGGAGGATCTGCTGGAGACCCAGGGCCGCGGTCAGATCATGGTGACGCCGCTGAGCGAGCTGGTGGAGAAAAACAGGAAGGAGGCCGGGCAATGAGTTATATCGTACCCATTGGGCCCTACCATCCCGCCCTGGAGGAGCCGGTGCACGCCAGGCTCTTCACCGAGGGCGAAGTTATCAAGGACGCGGAGGTCTTCGTCGGCTATAACCACCGCGGCATCGAGAAGCTCGCCACCGAGCGCAACGCCATCCAGACCCTCGTGCTGGTGGAGCGCGTCTGCGGCATCTGCTCCCATTCCCACGCCTTCACCTACGCTATGTGCGTGGAGGCCATCAACGGTACCGAAGTGCCCAAACGCGGCCAGTACATCCGCGTCATCACCGCGGAGCTGGAGCGCCTGCACTCCCATTTCCTGTGGCTGGGCATCGCCTGCCACATCATCGGCCATGACAGCATGTTCATGCACATCTGGGACGAGCGCGAGCTGGTGATGGACATCCTCGAGAAGATGACCGGCAACCGCGTCAACTACGCCATGGTCACCATCGGCGGCGCGAGACGCGACATCGACGACGATCTCCGGCGCGAGATCCTGGACGCCTGCGACAAGCTCAAGGCGCCGCTGGACCGCATCACCGAGATCGCCCTGACCGACAAGACCATCGCCATGCGCACCAAGGGCGTCGGCGTGCTTCCCACGGCGGATGCGATCCGTCTCGGCGCGGTCGGCCCCCATGCCCGCGCCTCCGGCGTGGACATCGACGTGCGGCGCGACGCCCCCTACAGCTGCTATGACGAGTTCGAGTTCAACGTGCCCGTGGTGGACAGCTGCGACGTGTTCGCCCGCGTGGTCGTGCGCGCGCTCGAGTGCTACGAGAGCATCAAGATCATCCGGCAGGCGCTGGAGAATCTGCCGGAGGGCCCCATCAATCTCGGCACCAAGCTGCCCAAGATCAAGGAGGGCCAGGCGGTCTGCCGTCACGAGGCGCCCCGCGGACAGCTCAGCCACATGGTGGTGGGCGACGGCGGATTGACCAATCACCGCGTCTCGGTGCACGTGCCCAGCTTCAAGAACACCCCGACGGTGCCCTTCATGCTGCGGGGCAACACCGTGGCCGACGCCGGTCTCATCATCGCCAGCATCGACCCCTGCTTCAGCTGCCTCGACCGCTGATGCACGAGCTCGCACTGACCGAAGGCATCATCGCCATCGTAGAGCAGGAGGGCAAAAAGAACGGCTTTTCCCGGGTGCTGGAGATCACGCTGAAGGTCGGCGAGTTCTCCGGCGTGATCCCGGAATGCCTGCGGGAGTTCTTCCCCATCGCCTCCCGGGGCACGGCGGCCGAGGGCGCGGCGCTGCGCATCGAGACCGTCCCCGCCGCCTTCCGATGCGAAGGCTGCGGCTTCGAGGGTCCTCTTCCCCGGCACACGGCCTGCTGCCCCGTCTGCGGCGGCGAGGCCATACGGATGATCTCCGGCCGGGAGTTCTTCGTGGAAAACTTGAAGGTCGAATAAGCCTCCCCTGAAAGGGGAGGTGCCCCGAAGGGGCGGAGGGGTATGGAACCTGCAGCACATCAGACTACCCCTCAGTCTGCTTCGCAGACAGCTCCCCTTGCAGGGGAGCCTATATGGTACTTTATTGTAAAAGGAGTTGTTGCTTCTTGCGCAAAACAACATTCCCCGCAGTGCTCGCCACCTTTGTGGTCTGCTTTGCCTTCTGGGTCCTGCTGACGTGGAAATTCACGCTGCAGGAGCTGGCGGCGGGCGCGGTGGTGAGTCTGGCGGTGGCGCTGTTCACGGCCCGCTTCTTCATCCATGAAAAAGCCGGCTGGCTCTTTAACCCCGTGAAGTTCTTCAACCTCCTCGGCTACTGGCTCTTCATCTTCCCGGTAGAGCTGGTCAAGGCCAATGTGGACATGGCGAAGAGATGCTTCACCGGCTGCACCGACATCAACCCCGGCATCGTCAAGGTCCCCGTGGACCTGAAATCCGACTACGGCCAGGCGGCTCTGGCCAACTCCATCACCCTGACGCCCGGCACCATCACCATGGACATCGCCGAGCAGGACGGGCAGACTTACTATTACATCCACTGGATCGACGTAAAGGCCGACGGCGAGGAAGCCGGCGAGGCCATCAAGGGCAGACTCGAGAGAGGCGTAAGGAGGTTTTGGGAATGAGCGATATGCTGATCTTCGCGATCTTTTTCGCAGCCCTGGCCGTCATGAGCCTTTACCGGGTGGCCAGGGGGCCCAGCGCGGCGGACCGTCAGGTCGCCGTGGACAGCGCGGACGTGCTCATCACCTGCGCGCTGGTGCTGTTTTCGATCTACAGCGGCAGAGGGATCTATCTGGACATCGCCATTATCAGCGCGATGCTCGGCGTGATCGACACCATGCTGGTCGGCCGCTATCTGGAGAGGAGGTGGCAGTAAGATGGCAGTTCGCATCATCGCGGACGTCCTGATCCTGATCGGCGCCCTCTTCGCCACCGCCGGCACGATCGGCATCCTGAAAATGCCGGACGCCTTCAGCAGGATGCAGGCGAGCACCTGCGTGTCCACGCTGGGCATGCTGGGCGCGATGCTGGGCGCGCTCCTGTACGCGATCTTCGTGATGGGCAGCGCCTCGGCGGCGGTCAAGATCGCCCTCATCGCGCTGCTGATCTTCGTGACCAACCCCCTGGGCTCTCACGCCATCGCCAAGGGCGCCTACCGGCACGGGATCCGTCCCGACAAGCCCATGGAAGTCGACGACTTCGGGAGGGACTTCGATGAGTAATCTGATCGTGATTCTGAATGTGTTCGTGATCGTGGGCCTCGTGGTCTCCGCGATCCTGGCGGTGCACTTCGAGAAGCTTTTGAGCTCGGTCATCGCCCTGGGACTCACCGGCGTCTTCGCCGCGGCGGAATTCCTGCTGCTGCACGCGCCCGACGTGGCCATCTCCGAGGCCGCCGTCGGCGCCGCTCTGGTCCCGCTGATCTTCATCGTCACGCTGAAAAAGCTGGGAGGAGGGGACGAGAAATGAAAAAGTTTCTGACCTGGCTCTGCCTCGGCGTGCTCCTCTTCGCCGGCGTCTACGCCTGCCTTGACATGGCGGTCATGCCCCGCACCTACGAGGGGCAGAATGCCGCGGTTTCCGTCTACCAGCTGCAGCAGGACCCCGCGTCCTATGACGACAGCACGGCCGACGGCGCCGCTGCCGCCATTGTGCAGCAGAATCTGGAGAAGGCGCACGCCGTCAACGACGTGACCTCGATCGTCTTCGACTTCCGCGGCTACGACACCATGGGCGAGGCCTTCATCCTGATCACCGCCGTGGCGGGCTCCGTGGTCATCCTCTATACCAAAAAGAAAAAGGAGGAGAAGCACGATGAACAATAAACCCGTTGTCAGGCAGGTGATCTCCCGCTGCGGTGCGGACGCGCTGCTTCCCTTCGCGCTGGTCTACGCGCTCTATGTCATCCTCCACGGGCATCTGTCCCCCGGCGGCGGCTTTCAGGGCGGCGTGCTGATGGCCGGCATCGTCGCGCTGCTCTACCTCGGCCACGGCTTCGAGGACACCGTCAGCGCCCTGAGCTACCGCGCGCTGCACGAGGGCGAGGGCTTCGCCTCCGTCGTGTATGTGGCGCTGGCCCTGATGGGCGTGGCTGTCGGCGCGCAGTTCTGCCAGAACATCCTCTACACCCACGGAAACGTCGGAGACCTCTACAGCTCCGGCACCATCTTCTGGATGAATGTCACCGTCGGCGTCAAGGTCATCACCGGCATCGGTTCCATCTCCCTGCTGATGATCAGTTTGCTCGCCGGCAAGGACATCGACACCACGGACTGAGGAGGGAACGACATGATCTTACTCAACTACATTGCCTCCTTCTTCCTGATCGTGCTGGGCCTGTACTGCATCGTCGTCAAGTACAATCTGGTCAAGACGGTCATCGGTCTGTCCATCATGGACTACGGCGTGAACCTGCTGATCATCACGATCGGCTTCAATCCCGGCGGCACCGCGCCCATCTTCACCTGGGGCGAGCTGAACCCGGAGAGCTTCTTCGTCGATCCTATCCCCCAGGCCCTCACGCTGACCAGCATCGTCATCGGCGCCTGTGTCACCGCCATGTCTCTTGCTCTGGTCATGAAGCTGGAGGAGCAGTACAACACCATCGACACCCGTGAGATAAGGAGGCTGAGAGGATGAATATGCTTAGCCTTCAGCATTTCCCGATCTATTCGATCATGGTGCTGTTCCTCGGCGCCTTCCTGATCGTCATGTTCGGGCGGAACAAAGTCGTCCGCCACGCGATCGCGCTGCTGGCGACCTTCGCGTCCTTCTTCTTCATGGCGGCGCTCTTCCGGCCCGTCATGCTGGAGGGGGAGACCATCGCCTACTGGATGGGCGGCCGCGTGCCCGCCGGCGGCTATGCCATCGGCATCGCCCTCGAGGTGGACGCGCTGAGCCTCTTCTTCGGCCTGCTCGTCTCCTGCGTGGTCTTCATCGCCTGCATCTACTCCATCCAGTACATGAGCCATGACGACAACGTGCCCCAGTACTACACGCTGTTTCTGATGCTCGCCGGCGGCGTCATGGGCCTCGTCCTCTCGGGCGACCTCTTCAACATGTTCATCATGGTGGAGATCCTGACCTTCGCGGCCGTCGCGCTGACTGCCTTCCGCAACACCGCAAACGGCGCGCTGGAAGCGGCCTTCAAGTATCTGGTCGTCGGCTGCATCGGCTCGACCTGCATCCTCGCGGGCACCATCATGCTCTACGCCCAGGTACATACCCTGAACCTCGCCCAGATGTCCGCGCTGATCCCCGGCAACCTGTCGACCGCCACGAAGGCCGCCTTCGCGCTGCTGTTCATCGGCTTTTGCACCAAGGCCTTCCTGGTGCCCTTCCACCCGCTGGCGGCGGACGCCCACGGCGCGGCTCCCGCCTCCATCTCGGTGCTGATCTCGGGCGTGCTCACGAAGTCCGGCATCTATGGCCTGATCCGTCTGAGCTACTTCCTGTTCCAGTCCATGGCGCTGGGGACCATGCAGTTCTGGCTCGTGTTCCTCGGCAGCGTCTCCATGTTCGTGTGCGTGACGATGGCGCTGGCCCAGCATGACTTCAAGCGCCTGCTGGCCTTCCACTCCATCTCCCAGATCGGCTATGTGCTGGCCGCGGTCGGCCTGTGCACCGCCTTCGGCGTCTCCTCGGGCCTCTACCACGCGATGAACCACACGCTCTTCAAGGGCCTGCTGTTCCTTGCGGCCGGCGCTGTGCTGCACGAGACCGGCACCACCGACCTCGACAAGCTCGGCGGCCTGTCGAAGAAGATGCCCCACACCACGGTCCTGTTCCTGGTCGGCGCCTTCTCCATCAGCGGCATCCCGCCCTTCAACGGCTTTGCCTCCAAGTGGATGATCTATCAGGCCACCTACCAGAAGGCTGTGGAGACCGGCAACATCGGCTTCCTGCTGGTCACGATCTGCGCGCTCGTCACCTCCACGCTGACGCTGGCCTCCTTCGTAAAGGTCACGCAGTCCGTCTTCTTCGGACAGCTTCCGAAGGAGTATGAGAACGTGAAGGAAGTGCCCTTCGGCATGCGCCTCGCGATGGGCATCCTCGCGCTGATGTGCCTCGCGGGCGGCCTCTTCCCCGACGCCGTCACCCGTTACCTGACCGAGCCCGCGGCCCGCGCGGTGTTCAGCGTTACCGCCTACATCAACAGCATGATGGGTCAGGGCTACGCGCAGAGCGCCATGGCCGTGCAGCCCGCCGTGCCGGAGATGAGCTTCGCCTCCGCCGGCGTGTGGAGCCCGATCTCCTGGCTGTGCCTGCTGATGATCGCGCTGCTGGCCGTCACGATCGTCGCGATCGCCGGCAAGTACGACCGCGTCAGCGTCAGGACCCCCGAATCCCTCTCCGGCAAGTACGACCTGTTCTACGGCGGCGAAGAGACCGTCTATTCCCAGGTCGGCGGCGACGATCTGTTCTGGGGCTTCAAGCACAACTGGCGGCACTACTTCCGCTTCATGCACGAGCTGCACAGCGGCGTGGTCAACGATTACGCACTCTGGGCGGTGGTGGCGCTGGCTCTGGCCGTCGTCTACGCCCTGATCGTTCTGTAAGGAGGTGGGAAGATGATAATCGACGCTTTGAAATACCTGGCCTACGTCCTCGTTTTCCCCGGTTTCCTGTTCTGCTTCCTGACGGGCCTGCTCCTGTGCGGCATTGACCGCAAGCTGGTGGCCCGGATGCAGAAGCGCGTGGGACCGCCGATCCTGCAGCCCTTCTATGACTTCTTCAAGCTCTGCGGCAAGGAGACGATCGTCCCCGCCGCCGCCAACCGCACGGTCTTCCTGATCGCGCCGCTGGTGGGCCTGGCCGGCCTTGTGGTGCTGCAGCTCTTCATCCCTGTGTTCAGCTTCTCCGCCTTCTCCAACGTGGCGGACGTGATCGTCATCCTCTACCTGCTGCTGATCCCGGCCCTGTCCATCATCATCGGCGGCGCCTCCACCGGCTCCCCCTACGCCGGCGTGGGCCTGAGCCGCGAGATGGTCACGGTCCTCTCCTGCGAGCTGCCTCTGGTCCTCGTGCTGCTGGCCGTGGGCAAGAAGGTGGGCGCCGCGACCGGCACGGGCCTGTGCTTCTCGCTGACGGAGATCGTCCGCTACCAGATGGCCAACGGCAGCCTCCTGTGGCGCCTGAGCATGATCCCGGCGGCTGTGGCCTTCCTGCTGGTCATCCCCGGCGAGACCGGCAGCCACCCCTTCGACGCGGCCGAGGCCGAGACGGAGATCTGCGAAGGCATGCTGGCCGAGTACAGCGGCGCGCCGCTGGGCGTGTACAAGCTCAGCCACGCCGTCAAGCTCCTGACCATGACGAGCCTGTTCGTCATGCTCTTCCTCGGCGGTATCGGCGGCAGGCTCGAGGCTCTGGTTTACGCGCTGGGTCTGACCGGCGGCGCCGCCGGCGCGCTCGTCATGCTGCTGAGCGTGCTCGTGCTGTTCCTGCTGTGCGTCCTGCTCACCGCCGTGGCGATCTCCCTGGTGCACGCGGTCACCGCCCGCCTCAAGATCGAGCAGATCTTCAAGTACTACTGGACCGTGGTCGCCGCCCTGGCTCTGCTGAGCCTGGCGCTGGCCTGGTACGGTCTGTAAGGAGGTGCCTCTGTGTTTAAGAAACTGATCGAAGAGAGCACCGGCAAATCCCCGTGGCTCTTCCACATCAACGCCGGCTCCTGCAACGGCTGCGATATCGAGCTGGTGAGCGTCCTGACCCCGCGCTATGACGCCGAGCGTCTGGGCTTTAAGCTGGCCGGCAGCCCCCGCCACGCCGACATCGTCGTGGTCACGGGGCCCATCACGGCCCAGTCCCTGCCGCGCGTGCTGCGCTCCATCGAGCAGGTGCCGGAACCGAGATGCATCGTGACGATGGGCTCCTGCCCGCAGAGCGGCAACGTCTTTCGCGGCAGCTACTCCATCTGCGGCCCGCTTTCGAAGTATGTACATGTGGACGTGGACGTGGCCGGCTGCACGCCGAAGCCCGAGGCCGTGATCGACGGGCTGGCCCTGGCCACCAAGATCCTGCAGGAGAAAAGGAGGGCGATGAAGTAATGGATTTCCCGTTTGTGAAAGAAGCCATTTCCCAGCTCTTCTCCAAGCCCAGCTGCGCCATGTATCCGGCGGTGGAGAGCATCGCCGCGCCCCGCTACCGCGGCCGCATCGCCTTTGATCCCACCAAGTGCATCAACTGCGGCATGTGCGAGCGCGTCTGCTGCGGCGGCGCCATCACCCACACGGTGGAGAAGACCGAGGAGGGCGATAAGATCACCCGCAGCTTCGACCTCGGCTGCTGCACCTTCTGCGCCCACTGCATGGATTTCTGCTCCACGAAGGCCATCCAGCTGACGCAGGATTACCACATGATCGCCACCAAGGAGGAGGATCTGATCGTCTCCGGCACCTTCATCAAGAAGCCGCCGGTGAAGAAGGCCGTGCCGCCCAAGCCCGCAGCCCCTGCTGCTGCCGCGGCAGCGCCTGTAGGGGCCGCCGGCCCCGGCGGCCCGCAAGCTGAGGCTCCTGCCCCCGCCGCGGCTCCCAAGCCCCGCGAGGACGGCAAGCCCGTGCAGGATCCGAATAAGTGCGTCTACTGCACGATCTGCGCCAAAAAGTGCCCCGCCGGGGCGCTGACCGTGGACCGCGCGGCCAAGACCTGGACCCTGGACGAGGACGCCTGCGTCGCCTGCGGCACCTGCGCCGGCGTCTGCCCCAAAAAAGCGATCATCATGTGATCGGACAATCGCACTGACACAACAACAGCCCCAACCGATTCTCGGTTGGGGCTGTTGTTGCGTAGAGAAAGGTATACTATAAAACTCAAAAACTCACTTGCTCATAGGGAATCCGCTGCGAGATGCGCCCCCTATTCTTTCTTTTCTTCTTGAGAAAAGAAAGAACGCGCCGCGGCGTCAGATGAAGCTCGCTGCGCTCTGCTTCCACGGCTTACGAAAGAGCCGTGAAAGCGGCGCATCCGCTCCCTCCGTCTTCCTTTTCAAAATCAAAGCTTCCGCTTTGATTTTGAGATGAGGAAAGAGAACGAAAAGAGCGCTTTCCCGTTCTGCGAGGGGTCAAGGGGAAACGTCCCCTTGTCGCCTTTCTTTGGCATCAAAAACCGTTTCTTTCCGCGAACAGGAAAGAAATGGGTTTTGCTGTGGGCCGCTTCCCATTTCGCCAACACGACAAAAATATAAGTACACTTTTATTCGAACATAGCAGCGCCCTCCATTCGGAGGGCGCCGATACATTATTCTGCAGGGATTACCACCCGAACACGAGGTTGTGACCCTCCCGCAGCGCCAGATAGCCGGGGCCGTAGGGGCTGAACTTGTTGTTCATGTAGCCCTTGTCGTCGTAGAGGAAGAGCCGGCGCATCTGCAAGTAGTAATCCGAAAAGACGGAGGCGACCGCGGGGATCGCGTCATAGCGCCAGGGGTAGCCGTAGGGCTGCTCTCCGATCCAGGCGGTCAGACAGTCCGGGTTCCGCTCGTCAAAGCGCTGCTGCGCCTCTGGGGGCACCCTTGTCTGCATGGCGACAAGCCTCTCCAGCTTCAGGTCCTCGAGCGCGGAGACGTCGGACACGCCGGTGTTGGAGATGTTCACAAAACGGATCGTGTCGTGGCCCCTGAGCGCGCTGATGTCATTGAGCCAGCCGCAGAAGCAGCACTCGACCCAGACCAGGTTCCGGCAGCTCTCCAGCGGAGAGAGATCCCTGACAAGGGAGCCGGAGAGAATGAGACATTCCAGACGCGGCATGTACGCGAGGAAGCTGATGTCCGACAGGTAGCTGTTGTGGCCGATATCGAGATAGACGGCATCCGTGCAGTATCGCAGGGGAGCGCTGTTATAGTCCTTCAGGACGAAGGTGACGCGCAGGATCTCCTCGTCGGTCAGCATGTTGACGCCCGCGATAAACACGCGCCAGACCAGCTTGACCTCGGGGTAGTCGTCCCGGATGGAGGCAAAGACCTCGTCATGCATGCCGAAACGGTCCTCATCCAGCTTGAAGTAGCGGCAGCGGGGGAGGAGGTCCAGCGCCTCGCGGATCGCGGTCTCGTCCTCGTCTGTCAGGACCACATGGTCGTATTCGACCCGCTCATCCAGCGTGCTCAGGGTCTGCCCGAAGAGCTCGAATTCATAGTGAACGCCCGCTTCGGGCAGGGCTTTCAGAATGTGACGTACCTCCTCTCTGTCAAAGGGGCAGCGGCCGCCGCGGCCCATCAGCTCGACCCCGCGCAGGGAGGGGAGGAGCCGCAGCGCTTCCAGCGCCGCGTCCAGCTGCGCCGGGCGCAGGCGCGAGAGATCGACCCGCTCGGCATCCCGGTCATACCAGCTGCCGCCGACGCGCACGGAGTAGGAGAGGTCAATCTCCGGCGCGGCCTCCAGCAGCGCGGCGACGCCCGCGGTGTCGAGGGCGCACATGCCGGTGGACTTTTTCAGCTCGATCCGCCGCAGTCCCGGCAGCAGCGGGAGCTTATCTATCACCTCGGGCAGCTCCTCCGCCTGCATCCCGGACAGATCGAGCTCCTCCGCGTCCCCGGGCACGATCTGCCCGGCGATCTCCACGCTCCAGAGGAGCGCCGCATCCTCCGCCATCAAGTCACGGACAGCGGCAAGCTGCTCCGCGGAGAGGTCGGTCGCCTCCAGCGTGAGCGTTTTCAGCGCCGGGAGCCGCGGCAGGGCCTGCAGCAGCGCGTCAAAGTCGAAGCTTCCCGCGGCAAGATCCAGCTCTTCGCAGTCCCCGTCCACGGTCTGCCCGCCGATGTCCACGGAATAGCGCAGGACGGCGTTCTCCGGCATGGCTGCTCGCAGCGCGGCAAGCTGCTCCGCGGAGAGGTCGGTCGTCTCCAGCGTGAGCGTCTTCAGGGCCGGGAGCCGCGGCAGAGCCCGCAGCAGCGCGCCGCAGTCAAAGCTGCCCGCGGCGAGCGTCAGCTCCTCCGTGTCCTCCCGTACCGCCAGCCCTTTGCCCAGAGGGTACTCGGGGATCGGCGTGGGCGTCGGCTCCGGGGCCGGCTCGCCCGCGGCCTCGTCGGCAGACGCGGGGGGCGCTTCGCCGTCGGCATACGCGGCGCCCGCGCCGCCGAACGACAGACACAAAAGGAACAGCAGGACAAGGATCGGGAGAAAACGGCGGGAAAGGAAGTTTTTCATCTGGTTCAGCTCCGTTCTGTCCGTATGATGAATTCGCCGTATGAAAAAAGCTGTTGACGGAATGGTATCTATCCGATATAACTCTTCATGAAAGACTATAAGGCCTGAAAAGCCAAAAGTCAATGGAACGCGCAGTCAAGACCCTTTTAGGAAAGGACGGATAACATGAGCAAGAAGATCGTCGCCTATTTCAGCGCCAGCGGCAGCACCCGCACGCTGGCAGAGACGCTCGCCGCCGCGGCCGGGGCCGAGCTGTATGAGATCTGCCCGGAGCTCCCCTACGAGCGGAAGGACCTGAACTGGATGGATAAGAAGTCCCGCAGCACGCTGGAGATGCAGGACCCCGACTGCCGCCCGGCGCTGGCCGCGCAGGAGATCCCGGTGGCGGGGGCGGATGTGGTGTTCCTCGGCTTCCCCATCTGGTGGTACCGCGAGCCGAGCATCGTTGACAGCTTCCTCGACGCCTATGACTTCGGCGGCAAGACCGTCGTGCCCTTTTTCACCTCCGGCGGCAGCGAGCTGGGCGAGGGTCAGGGCCGGATCGAAAAGCTGGCCGCAGGCGCAAAGGTGCTCGAGGGCAAGCGCTTCTGCGCCCGCGCCTCCGAGAGCGAGCTGAAAAGCTGGCTCGCCGCGCTGAAGCTCGACTAACGATACCGCCCGCGCGGCACATGGCGCATAAGCCCCGTGACACGCAGACCCGAAAACCCGAAAGCGTACAAGAGGAAAAAGGCACAGGATTGGGAGACGGATCCCGGTTCCGTGCCTTTTTGATCGGCATTGCCGCCCGGAAGCCTTTGCTTAAGCCCGCTTACTATGCGTTTACAAGCCCGGGGGACTGTGGTAAAATACGAAACTGAAAGGAAGGGGTCGACATGCAGCCCAATTCGGATTTCTGGATCATGAAGCCGCTCAATCCGCTGTTTCTCGCTGTGTTCGCGGCCTTTCTGCTCCTGCTCGTCTTTGCGAGCGTCCTGCTGCGCGGCAGGAGCGAGAGGACAAGGAGACTCGTGCTGATCGCGGCCTGCGTCGTGACGCTGATCGGCTTTGTGATCTACAAGTATTTCCTGTCTCTCGACAGCGATTATAACGTCATCACCGCCGGGATGGGCGGCTTCAACTGGTGGGGCGAGCTGCCGCTGCAGCTTTGCAACATCAACATGCTGCTGATCCCGATCGCGGTTTTGAAAAAAAGCCGCCCTCTGATGTGCTTCAGCTTTTTCCTCGGGCCGCTCGGGGCGCTGATGGCGCTGCTGATGCCCGGCAACGGCTTCGACGGCTACTCGCTGCTCCTGCCGAGGATGCTCGGCTACTACGGGACGCATTTCATGGTCGTGATCGAGGGGCTGGCGCTGGCCTCCTTCGGCCTGTTCCGCCCGAGATTTCGCGACCTGCCGAAGGCCGCCCTCGCCGTGCTTGGGATCGCCTTCGCAGTTTTCCTCTTCAATCTGCTCCTTCGCTGGACCGGGCTGCACCCGAAGGCGAACTACTTCTTCTCCGTGGAGACGGAGGGGAACTTCCTGCTTGAGCTCTTCCACAGCTGGCTCCCGTTCCCGTTTCTGTATCTGATTCCGAGCTTTGGGATCCTCATCCCCTACATGCTGCTCGTCACGATCCCCTTTGAGCTGGCGGACCGCAGGGCCCGGAAGGCGGCCGCGGCGGCGCGGTGACGCTGCGCGCGCCGGACTGAGGCCGCCGCGCTCCATGTGAGCATGCGGACCGCCCCGGCGCGAAGCACCGGCCCGCCGTCTCCGCCGGACCGCATCAACCCTTGACGTGCATGGGGAGCGCTTGGGAGGGGATCGGTTATTCCCTCCCAACACAGTTGAGCGAAGCGGATAGAACTCCATCTCCAGCCAAAAAATAACAGAGCCTGCCAGCGGCAGGCTCTGTTATTTTGGAAAAGGTATCGCGTTTTGATAGAATTTCCCGCAGGGGGGTCAACCGTGTTCAAGGGGGGGTGCACTTGCCAAAGGGGGTTCAACGTGAACGGTTGGGGTGCTGGATCGACAAACTGCAAGCTGTCAGCAACGAATAAATCCACAGCAACCGATCTCTTCGAATGCTGAAAAACCCAGCGATTTATAAAACACTACGGTTTTGGGGGTGTTGTCAGTTGTCAGCTCAATTTGCCGAACGTCGGAATAACGGTCAAGAACTGCCTGTAAAAGGGCTGTGCCAACGCCTTGCCGCTGCTTTTTGGGAAAAACAAGAATGTCCTGAACAAATACAATGGTAAAGCCATCTCCGACAACCCTTATTATACCGAGCAATTCATCGTTTTCATACGCCGCCAATACTAACAATGAGTGCTCATAGCCCTGCCGAAGTGCTGTCATGTCTTCTGTGTAAGCTGTCCAGCCCACTTCTGTATAGAGCCGCAAGATTTCCGCTTCTTTATAATCTTTATACTCTTTGATTTCCATATATAATCTCCAACAATCCCGATTTATTCGTCTGTTTACCAATCATCATCCAGCAGCGGGGACAGGCCCTCCGCCTCGTCCATCCATGATGGATCATACTTTGCTTTACTCAAAATAGAACAAATCCTCGAATTTCCTGTCCAATGCAATGCAGAGAACAAGTGCCAACTTGGCAGTAGGGTTGAATTGACCGGTTTCGATCGAACTGATCGTGTTACGGGAAACACCAACCATTTCAGCGAGTTGGCTCTGTGAAAGACCGTTCTGTACTCGAGCGTCCTTCAATCGATTTCTCAGTATCAGTTTATCGTTCATGTTGCTTATCCTACCAGTCTGTGAACGAACAAAACGGTAAAGAACACGAATAATCCAGAACAAAGAATAGCAAGCAGCAGCTCGTGCCTTTTACGAAGTATACTATATTTTACTGTAAAAAGTGTCCCTAAAATACTGAAATATATCATCCAACTCTCATAACTTGTGGAATCGGTGAACGCAGCCTGTAAAACCGCCACGACGCAGCAGATAACTATCCCTATCTGCGCCGCCAGTTTTCCAGCCAAATTCAGTACGACCAACTCCATCTCATCCGTACCCTCATTCTCCCGTCTGCTCTTCTCAAGTATTTCTTCTCTATTCATCATAGCATCTCCTTGCCAAGTTTTATTGTCAACAATATAACACCGCCAAGTTTACTTGTCAATGTCTTTTCCAAGTTTTCTTTGCAAAAAACGGCCAAAACAGAGCAAAGCTCCCCTGACCAGTTGCGTCTCCGAGCCTGAATGCGCTCCCTCTAATCATATGGCTATCGAAAAAAGGCTTATGGATATGACTGGCAGTGCGCGGAAAAAGAGCCGGAGACCTCAAATTGAACGATTACCCTCTGTGAGAACGATACCCCTCAAATTGAACGATTACCCTCTGTGAGAACGATACCCCTCAAATTGAACAATACCCCTCTGTGAGAACGATTTGTCTGGGAGAGGGGGGCCAGGACCACCCGAAAAAGCAAAAACGCCGCTGCGGAAAGGGCTCCGCGGCGGCTGCTTTTTTAGTAGAACAGCGAAAAGCCTTCCCCTCAAGTAACCAATGATTTAATCCGCGAATGAGATATGGTAAAATAGAGCTGAGGTGAGGGGAATGGAAAAGCAGCTCAATTTTACAGATATGGAATACAGCAATCGGCG
>CACYXC010000027.1:0-23791 GCA_902778285.1 Oscillospiraceae bacterium
ATAACCCATACAATTTACCGGAAATATCCAAATGCTTCCCTTAATTTACGCCATTTTATAACAAACCGCCTTTATTCAGCGGTTACTCAAGGGGAAGCCTCGGATGCACCTCTGTCCACAGTCACAGCGAGCATCGGATTTTGCCCCGCAAAATCCAAGAGACAAAATCGGCGTGACAGCAATAGTCACGCCGATTTCATATCATTTTGAGTCAGTAATTGCCGTCTCAAGACAGCTTCCTTTCAGAGTGCGCCCCGAGTGCCGTTCTTTTTTTGTTTTGAAGAGTATTCGATTCGCTGTATTCTCATGCCCCCGGCACGTCGAGGTCCAAATAGCTCTCCACGATATCGAGGATCGTGTCGTCCTTGAGGATGATGGAGATCTCGATGCGGCGGTTGGCGGCGCGCCCCTCGTCTGTGTCGTTCGAGGCGACAGGCCGCGTCTCGCCGTAGCCCGCGGCGCAGAAATAATTGGCGTAGCGGCTGATCTTGCCGCCCTGCTGCGTCAGCAGGTAGCCCAGCACGGCGTTTGCGCGGTCGGTGGACAGGTCGCGGTTGAGCTCGTCCGAGCCCGTGCTGTCCGTATGGCCGGAGATCACGATGCTGTCGACATACTTGATGTTATCCTCTTCGGCCAGGAAGCTGTCGAAGACGTCGATGAGCTGGTTCAGCGTCGGGTAGGCCTCGGGCTTGACATAGGACTGCCCCTGATCGAAGAACACGCCCTCGTTGAGAACGATGTTTCCGTTTTCTCCGATGGAGACCTTGGCCGCGTCGCCCATGACGCGGATCACGCTGTCGCGGATCTGCTCGAGGATGGACAGGCGCAGCACCGCGATGGTCTGCATCTGCCCGCGCATGGCGAGCAGCTCCTCGGTCGCGGCCTTGAGGTATTCGTCCTGCTCCCCGATCAGCGCCTTCTGATCCGCCAGGAGCTTCTCCTGGGCGGCCAGATCCTCCTGCTGCTGCGTAAGGGTGAGCTTTGCCGCGTCCAGATCGACGGTGATCCTGTCGAGCTCGCTCTCGGCCTCCTCGACCTTGCCGAGGGTGATGATCAGCTTGTCCTGCGTGTCCGTCAGCTCCAGCTGCGTCTCCGAGAGCGCGGTGCGCGTGCCGGCCAGCTCCTCGAGCGTCGATTCCAGCTTGCTCTGGGTATCGCGCAGGTCGTTGCCCGTGATCAGGTTCTGGATGTAGCTGAGCAGCATCAGGAAGAACAGGATCAGCGCCACGGCCGACATCATGTCCGCGTACGAGGGCCAGAAGCCCTGCTCCCCTTCCTGGGAGCGGACCATGGCGTCGCTGCGTCTGTGGACCTGCCTTCTCATTGCTGGCCTCCCTGGAGACGGCGGTTGATCTCCCGCAGCGCATTGGACAGGTCGCGCACGGCGAGATCCATGCGCTCGACGCTGCCGCGCAGGTTGTAGTCCACCTCAGAGAAGTCGTGCACGCCGTTGTTGAAGGTCGCGACCGTTTTGTCGAAGGCTGCGATCGCCTCCCTGCCGGTGTCCATGGACTTGGCAAAGCTGACGGCCGAGGCGCGTGTGGAGGCGACATAGGCCTCGCCCGCGTTGTACAGGGTCTGCCGGACGTCGCCGGCGGCCTCCTTCATGCCGTCCACCAGGCGGGCGACCAGATCGGCGTCGTCCCTGGGCATCTCGGTCTTGAGCGTGGGGGCGATCTCATTGTCCAGCCACATCTCCAGCCGGGTCTCCAGCCGTTCGCGCTCGGCCTGCGGGTTGAAGATCGTGCGCAGCACGGTCAGGATGATGGAGCAGCCGGCGCCCGCGAGCGAGGTGTAGAAGGCGACGCCCATGCCGCCCAGCGCGGACATCAAACCGCCGCCGACGCTGTCCAGAACGCTCAGCCACTGGTCGGGGTTGGTGTAGCCGATCAGCTGCGTCAGCGAGGAGACGGCCATGCTCAGGCCGAGGAAGGTGCCGAAGAGGCCCAGCGTCACGAAGAGGGAGACGGCGTTGTTGAGAAAGCGCTCGCACAGCAGAAGGCCCGAAAGCCTCGAGGAGATCAGGTCCGTGATGATGGCGGGCGTGTTGACCTCCTGCCCGAACTTTTTATAGCTGTCGATGTATACGCCCAGAAGCGCGGCCTTGAAGCCCTTGGCCTTCTGATCGTCCCCGCTCGCCTTCCCCGCCAGCAGCTTGTAGCGCAGGAAGACATGGAACAGCAGGATCACCGCCAGCACGAACAGAATGCCGATGATGACGATAACGACGAAGCCGCCGCGCGGCATGTGTTCCAGATTGCTCATAGGATCGACCTCCCGTTTTGGAATCAGGGGTATGTGTGCATTATAGCAAATCTGACGATAAATGCCAAAACATTCTGTGAATGTTTATGAATTCCTAAGATTTTCCCGCCCTCTCGCAACCGTGACCCAAAAAGGCCCGCAAGAGCGGAAAAATACAGCAATTTTTCCGGATTCCTCCGCAAATCCTAAGTTTTCTTAACTCGCTTGAAGCGGCGGGGAAAGGATGGTACAATACAGACAGACGGGAGGCGACTGTATGGTTCCGCCTCCCCACCGTTTTAGCGAACAACAGAGAACAAGGAGAAAACGGGAAATGAAACACAGCATACGAACATACATCCTCTGCGCCCTGCTCATCGGCAGTCTGGCGCTGTGCGGCTGCGGCGTCCGCGATAAAAGGCCCTCAACGGCCGATACCGTCAATCCGGCGGAGCAGAGCGCGGCCGAACAGAGCGTGTCCGTCACGCCCAGTCCCGTGCCGACCGCGGTCCCGGTGACGACGCCCGCGATCCAGGTCACGCCCGTCCCCCTGCAGAGCCCGGCGCCCACCCTCAGCCCGAGTCCCGCGCCCACGGCGTCGCCGGTGCCGAGCACCGCCCCCGTTCCGACACCGAGGCCCAGCGCCGCACCTGTCGCCTCCGGCCTGCCCGTCGTGACCAAGAGCCCGACCGGCGAGACCGTGGCCCCGGGCGGCAGCTGCTGGTTCGTGGCAAAGTACAAGGACGCCATCTATGCCGAGTGGCACTTCGTCAGCCCCGACGGGAAGCGTGATCTGGACTACAGCCAGGCGGCGAAGGAGTTTACGGGCCTGCAGATCGTGGACGGCTATGCCAGCAGCATGCAGCTCAAGAACATCCCCGCGAGCCTCAACGGCTGGAATGTCTACTGCCGCTTCTCGAACAAGGCCGGCGCCGTCACCACCGGCAAGGCGAGCATCACCGTGACCGGCTCCCAGCAGAATCAGACGAGCGGCGTCCCCCTCATCACCAAGAACCCCACCGGCGAGACCGTGGCCCCCGGCGGCGCCTGCTCTTTTGTCGCCCGCTACAAGGACGCCATCTGGGCCGAGTGGCATTTCGTCAGCCCCGACGGCAGCCGCGATCTCGTGTATACGCAGGCCGCCAATGAGTTTCCCGGTCTGAGCATGACCGGCGCTGACACCAGCGTCCTCAAGCTCAGCTCGATCCCCGCGAGTCTCAACGGCTGGAGCGTGTACTGCCGCTTTTCCAACAATACCGGCAGCGCGAACACCACGAGAGCCGGCATCACCGTCACCGGCGGCTCCGGCGGGTCCGGCGGACAGGCAACCATCATTCCGGACAGCTCCGGAAGCACCGTCCCCGGCGGGCAGGGCTATCCTTATCCCGGCGGCCCCGGCGATTCGGGAAGCCCTTATCCCGGCGGCCCCGGCGATTCGGGAAGCCCTTATCCCGGCGGCTCCGGCACCGTCGTCCCCGGCGATCCGAGCGATCCCTACCCCGGCGGCTCCGGTACCGTCGTCCCCGGTGATCCGGGCGAACCCGGCGTGATCATCATCGGTTGATCATATGCGGCCGTAGGGGCGGGGCTTGTCCCCGCCCGTAGGACAGGGCAGGTGGACGAACAGGCGGGACGTCGAGGACGCCGTCCCCTACAACGAACACCCTGCAGGGAAAAGCAGGCGATCTCGCCGTAGGGACGAGCATTGCTCGTCCGCATTTTCCCGGACGCTCCCGGCGGCCGATCGGTGATCGGCCCTACGGCACCAAAACGAGGGATGCCGCCGTAGCACCAAAACGAGGGATGCCGCCGTAGGGGCGGGGCTTGTCCCCGCCCGCGGGGCAAAATAGACGGACGAACAAGCGGGACGTCGAGGACGCCGTCCCCTACAACGAACACCCTACAGGGAAAACCAGGCGATCTCGCCGTAGGGGCGGGGCAGGCGGACGAACAAACGGGACGTCGAGGACGCCGTCCCCTGCACCTAACACCCTACGCAGGGGCGGCTGATAGCCGCCCCTGCAGGGATATGCTTGTCCGACGCAAAATCAGGGCGGCCCGAAGGCCGCCCTGTTTGTCTGGTGATCGTATCCTGCGGGCGAGGGCAAGCCTCGCCCCTACAGGTAAATCTTTGTCCTGTATCTGCGGGCGAGCAATGCTCGCCCCTACAGGTCAACGAGCACAAAAAAGGTGCTGTGAGGACCCATTTCACAGCACCTTTGCTTATGATCGAAACTTACTCCTCGACCTCGGCGGGAGCTTCGCCGGTGGCCACGCCGGACTCGGAGACCTCATAGACGAGGGCGTCCTCGGCGGGCTCTTCGCTCTCTTCCTCAGCGACGACGGGGGCAGGCTCGCCCAGCGCGCGGATGGAGAGGGAGATCTTGTGCTTCTCGTCGTCGATGGCAGTTACCTTGGCGTCGACCACATCGCCCACGGTCAGCACGTCCTCGGGCTTGCCGATGCGGCGGTTGGCGATCTGGCTGATGTGGATCAGGCCGTCAACGCCGGGCAGGACCTCGGCAAAAGCGCCGAAGGGCATGAGCTTGACGATCTTGACGGAGGCGATATCGCCCACGCCGAACCTGTCGGTGAACATCTTCCAGGGGTTGGCATCGGGATCCTTGTAGCCGAGGGAGATCTTGCGCTTCTCCTTGTCGAAATTGATGACGTACACATCGACCTCGTCGCCCACGGACAGGACCTCGGAGGGCTGGTGGATGCGGCCCCAGCTCAGCTCGGACACGTGCACCATGCCGTCGATGCCGCCGATGTCGACGAAAGCGCCGTAGCTGGTGAGGGACTTCACCACGCCGTGGTACTTCTTGCCGATCTCGATCTCATTCCAGATGGCCTCGGTGCGCTCGCGGCGCTCGGCCTGAGCGACGCGGCGGATGGAGCCGACCACGCGCTTGCGGGCCTTGTTGACCTCGGTGATCTTGAGACGGACGGTCTTCTTCAGCAGCTCCGCCATGGAGGCGTCGCGGGGCAGATCGGTCTGGGAAGCGGGCACGAAAACGCGCACGCCCTTGACGGAGACGACGACGCCGCCCTTGTTGTCCTCGGTGACAACGCCCTCGAGCACGGTGCCGTCTTCCACGGCGGCTTCCACGTCGGCCCATACCTTGGCAGCGTCCAGACGCTTCTTGGACAGGGTGGCAACACCCTCCACATCGTTTACACGGACGACGACGGCTTCAACGGTATCACCGACCTTGACGACATCTTCCAGCTTGGCGCCGCCCTCGGTGAACTCCTCGGCGGGGATCACGCCGGTCTGCTTGGCGCCCAGGTCGACACTGATCTCGGTGCCGGTGATGGCAACGACGGTGCCGCTCACCTTATCTCCATTATATATAGGTTTGAGGGTCTCCTCCAGCATTTCGTCGAAGGTCGGTTCCTTCTCCACTGCGGATTCCCCGATTTTGATTTCGTCACTCATTTTGTTTCTTACCTCCTTAATTATCCACGCAGGCGTGGATGCACCGGCTGTGAGACCGACGACATCGGCTTGACGGAGCCTGCTCATATCCAGCTCGTCCGTACGCTCGATAAACTGCACATTGCCGCAGTGCTCCTCGCAGATCTGCGCGAGGTGGACACTGTTGGCGCTGTGCTTTCCGCCAATGACGATCATCGCATCACAGTCGGCGGCGAGGCGTGCCGCCTCCTCCTGCCGCGTAAACGTAGCAAGACATATTGTATCACTAATCTTTACGTTTGTACATCTTTTTTTTATGAAATCACAACATTCGGTAAAATTACTGCGGGTTTGTGTCGTCTGCACAACGAGGCTTAGCGGTTTTTCCCAGTAATTGGTATAGTTGTCCCAGATTTCAGCAAGCTCGGCGGCGTTTTCCACCACCAGATGCTCGCCGCACCAGCCGCAGATCGCCTCGACCTCCGGGTGCTGCTTCATGCCGATGATGAGCACGAAGCGCCCTTCCCCGGAGGCGCGGCTTACGATTTTGTGGATGGCCTTGACCTTGGGGCAGGTCGCGTCGGTGACGACGGCGCCGCGCTCCTCCAGCGCCCGGATGCGCTCCGGCGAGACGCCGTGCGCACGGATCAGCACCTGCTCCCCCTCCCGCGCCTCGGCGGGGTCAGAGATCACGCGCATGCCCTTCCGGGAAAGCTCACGCACGACGTCCTCGTTGTGGATCAGCTCACCGAGACTGGCGCAGGCGCCGTGCTCGGCCAGCAGCTTCTCCGCAAGCTCCACCGAGCGCTGCACGCCGAAGCAGAAGCCCGCGCTCTCCGCCACGCGAAGAGTTCTCATGCGATCTCCTCCACGCCCAGTTTCTCCCGGATGATCGAGCGCAGCAGCGCCTCGCTCGCGGCGAAGTCGATCTCGGTGGTGTCCACCAAAACGGAATCCCCCGCCGGCTTCAGGGGCGCCACGTCCCGGTTGGAGTCCTGCTCGTCCCGGTAACGGATATCCCGCAGCACGTCCTCAAACTTCGCCTCCACGCCCTTGGCGTTGAGCTCCAGCATGCGGCGCTCCGCGCGGGCCTCGGCGCTCGCGGTCAGAAAGATCTTGAGCTCCGCTTCCGGCAGGACGACGGTGCCGATGTCGCGCCCGTCCATGATGACGTTGTTCTCTCTTGCAAGCTTCCGCTGCATTTCCAGCAGATAGCTGCGCACAGCGGGCAGGGCCGACACGTCGGAGGCGCAGATTGAGATCTCCGGAAGCCGGATCTCCGCAGAGACGTCCTCCTCGTCCAGGTACATGCGCTGCTCGCCCGCGGCGTTGTAGCCCATGGTGATCCTGATCTCCGGCAGCATGGCGGCGACCGCCGTCTCATCCTTCCGGTCGATGCCGCGGCGGTACGCGGCGAGGCCCACCGTACGGTAGATGGCCCCGGTGTCCACATAGAGGAAGCCGAATGCCTTTGCGCAGGCGCGCGCGAGGCTGCTCTTGCCCGCCCCGGAGGGGCCGTCGATGGCGATGGCATAATGTCCGTTCATAGATACTCTTCCTTTAACACAGAATTTCCGGCCACATAGCCGGTGGACCATGCGATCTGCAGATTGAAGCCGCCCGTGTAGGCGTCCAGGTCCAGCACCTCGCCCGCGAAATACAGGCCCTGCACCAGCTTGGACTCCATGGTGCGGGGGTTGATCTCCTTCGTGCTCACGCCGCCCGCGGTGACGATGGCCTCGTCGATGGGGCGCGTGCCGCTGACCGACACGGGGAAGGCCTTGAACAGATGCAGAAGCCTCAGGCGCTGCTCTCTGGTGATCACGTTGACCTTCGTATCCTCCGGGATGCCGGAGAGGCGGATCAGCACCGGGATCATCGTCCGCCCCGCGAGCTCGCCCAGCGCGTTTTTGAACTCCTTGTTCGCGTACTTCTCGAAATCCCGCAGCAGGCGCGCGTCCAGCTTCTTCTCGTCGAGGCCGGGCTTGAGGTCGATCTCCAGGCGGTAGCGCTTCTCGCCCATATGCCGCATCTTCGCGCTGGCCGAGAGCACCAGCGGGCCGGAGACGCCGAAATGCGTAAAGAGCATCTCGCCCAGCTCGCGGTAGATGAGCTTATCGTCCTCGTAGGCCGAGAGCGTCACGTTTTTCAGTGAAAAGCCCTGCATCTCGGCGCAGTAGCCGTCCTCCGACGCAAGCGGGACGAGAGAAGGCCTGCGCGGCGTCACCGCGTGGCCCAGCTTTTCGGCGAAGCGATAGCCCGCCCCGGTCGAGCCGGTCAGCGGGTAGCTCAGCCCCCCTGTGCAGACGGCGGCTGCCCGGCAGCCGATCTGCCCCTCTCCGGTCACGACGCCGATCACGGCCCCGTCGGAGACCAGGATGTCCTTCGCCGCCGTGTGCAGGACGCGCACGCCGTCCTTCTCGCACTGACGCGCCAGCAGCCCCGCCACGTCGTTTGCGTTGTCGGAGACCGGGAAGACCCGGTTCCCGCGCTCGGTCTTGAGCGGAAGGCCCCGATCCTCGAAAAAGGCCATGACCTCCTTCATGCCGAAGCGGTTGACCGCGCTGTAGAGAAAGCGCCCGTCGCCCGGGATGTTGGCCATGAACTCCCGGACGTCGCAGTTGTTGGTGATGTTGCAGCGGCCCTTGCCCGTGATGCGCAGCTTCCGTCCGAGCATCCGGTTCGGCTCCAGCAGCGTGACGCGCAGTCCGCGCTCTGCCGCCGTGATCGCGCATATCATCCCGGCGGGACCGCCGCCGATCACGACAAGCTCGCAGTTGTATCCAGTATCCATTCTATCTGCTCAGGCTCTGTACTTCTTCTTCCGTCAGGTCCCGCCACTTCCCGCGCGGCAGGTCCCCCAGCGTCAGCGCGCCCTCGCGGATCCTTACCAGCCGCGTGACCTTCAGCCCCGCCTGCCCGCACATTTTGCGCACCTGCCGGTTGCGGCCCTCGTGGATCGTGATGTCCAGCACGGCCCCGCCGGGGATGGGCTCATGAAGCTCCACCTTCGCCGGCGCGATCTCATAGCCGTCGATCTCCATGGGTCCGCGCAGGAGCTCCGCGCGCATGATCGCGTCTTCCCCCTGCACCCAGGTGCGATAGCATTTCTCCACTTCGTGGGAGGGGTGCATGAGCCGGTTGGCAAAATCCCCGTCGTTGGTCAGCAGCAGCAGACCTTCCGAGTCCATATCCAGCCGGCCGACGGGATAGACCCGCTCCGGGATGTCCCGCAGCAGCTCCGTCACGCAGCGTCTGCCCTGCTCGTCGCTGAGCGTGGTCACATAGCCGCGGGGCTTATGCAGCATCACGTAGCGCCGCGCGCCGGGTCCGGGCAGAGGCTTCCCGTCCACGCGGATCTCGTCGCGCTCCGGGTCCGCCCGGTCGCCCGGCTCCGCGGTCCTGCCGTTGACCGTGACGCGGCCCTGCGCGATTCGCTCCTCCGCCGCCCGGCGGGACATCAGCCCGGAGGCCGCTATGATCTTTTGCACACGCTCCGGCATGGGCGCTCCCCTCCGTTGACGAAAATCCGGCAAACAACCCGCAAGCACCACCCGGAGCACGGGCGGTGCTTACGATTCCGGACTATTGAAAGAACCGGCTCAGTCTTCCTTCTGGCGGGCGATGAACTCATCGACCCGGTCCATCACCTGCGGCACCATGTCGATCAGGCGATCCACGGTGTTGCTGGCGGGAGGCGTGACGTTGATCATGCGGATCGTCCCGTCCTTGATGACCAGAAAACCGATGGGGTCGATCTTCACGCCGGTGGCGTTGCCGCCGCCGAAGGGCCGGTTGCCGCCGCCGCTCTTCTGGTTGAGCTCGATGCCGCCGCCGCCGAAGCCGAGGCTGATGCGGGAGATGGGGACGAGCGTGATGCCGTCGGGCGTATAGATCGGATCGCCGACAACGGTGTCCACCTTGAGGATGTTCCTCACATTGTCCATGGTGGTCTGCATGAGTTCGCCGATCGGGTTGATGTTATCCATTTGCTGCCTTCCTTTCCTCTTCCTGTATCGTTTGTTCTGTATTCTCTGTCAGTTCGGCAGGCTGCCCGGGCGCCGCCGCCTTCGCTTCCCGTTTGATGCGCTTTCTGCGCCGCAGCAGCACCTTCAGCGCGCCGACGCCTGTGCGGATGCCCATGGCGAAGAGCGTTCCGATGCGAAAGGACATCGCGATCGCAAAATCCACGTGCGGCCAGTCGTCGATGAAGTCCACCGCCGTCCAGACATCGCTGTTTCTCGCGTTGAGCTTTTTGCACAGCGGCGCGACGCCGGAGAGCCAGGCGTTGATCTTCCCGTAAGCCATGGCCACGTTATACGGGTCGTATCCGGCGACGGTCAGATGCAGTACGAAGCGGTCCACCCGGATCCGGTCGTTGAAGTACGCGACCCCGTCCAGCACCGCCCTGAGCAGATCCAGGATCTCCTCGAGGGTGATATCGAGCCTTTTCTTCTCCTTCGGCTTTTCGTCCGCAGTCTCTTTCGGCTTCTTTTCCTTTTTGGTTTTTTTCTCTTTTTTCTTCTTCGGCGGCTTCGGCTCCCCGTTGTCCGGCTTCTTTTTTCGCGGGAACAACTGGAGCTTCATGCCGGCGGCCTTGAGCGCGACGCGGATCTTCCCCTGCTCGTAGCCGGCGTCGAAGCCGACGGGGACGATCATGATCAGCGCGATCAGCAGCACGAGCACGCCGAGGATTATCAGGAATACCAAGCTTCCTCACTCCTTTGCCGTCTCCCCGTCCAGATCCTCCATCGTGATCTGACCGGGCGTTACGGCATTCTGCAATTCGTCGATCGCCTTCTGCAGCTTTTCCAGGCCCTCGCCGCCGGTCATGTCCGGCAGCGGCGGCAGCTGCGAGAGCTCTGAGATGCCCATGGTGCGCAGGAATACATCCGTCGTCCGAAACAGCGCGGGGCGGCCCGGAGCCTCCAGATGGCCGCAGGGCTCGATCAGGCCGCGCTCGGTGAGCACGCCGACGGTATACGAGCTGTCCACGCCGCGCACGCGGTCGATGTAGGCGCGGGTGACGGGCTGGAAGTAGGCGGTGATCGCCAGCGTCTCCAGCGCGGGCTGGGAGAGCATGGGCGGCTTTCGCTGCTCCAGCGCCCTGCTGATCAGCGGTGCATAATCGGGAGCCGAGCACATCTGCAGCTTGTCGCCCAGCCGGAGGATGCGCATGCCGCGCCCCTCGCGCTCATAGCGCTCCGCCAGCTCGGCGGCGGCCGTATACAGCTCCTGCTCGTCCGTATCCAGGACCAGGGAGAGCCTCGCGGCGCTCACCGGCTCGCCCGCCGCAAACAGTATCGCCTCAATGGCAGAAGAAATATCCATTGATTTTCCCATTGCCCTGAGATTTCACGCTTTCACAAGGAAAGAATATGAAAAGGAAGGGCAGCTTTCTCTGTAGTCGCTCTTTTGCAGATGCGTTTATGCTGGGGCTTTGCCTCAGCATAAACACACTGAGCCGAGCCTTGCGAGGCCTCACGCCGACCAAACAAGGCGCATCTCACGGGCGCCTTGTGCGATAAGCGTGAGTATATTCTGCTTTTTCAGCCCATCCGGGCTGGAAAAGCAAGTTTATTCTTCAATCTTTTCGAGGATCTCCTCCACGTCGCCTCCGACGAAGCGGACGCGGCAGTCCCCGCCATCCCGGTCGATCCGGACGCTGCCCATGCTCACCAGCTCCAGCACGCTCACGAAGGTGGCCACCACCTCGGAGCGGGAAACGCAGGCGCGGTAGAGCTCTTCAAGGCTGCTCTCGCCGCGGCGCAGGCGCTCGAGGATCTGGCGGCTTTTGCTGCGCACGCTGTAGATGATCCGCTTCGGGATCGCGGAGCCGATCGTCTCCTCGCTCTCGGGCGTTTTGCCGCCGCGGGAGAAGACCCGGTACAGGGCGCGCAGGAGATCCACCGGCTCGTGCCGGTATTCGTAAGCTCTGCTGCCCTTCGGCAGGGGCTCGGGCAGCTTGGTATAGTAGAGCATCCCCAGCTCCGAGGCCTTTTTCAGCTCGGGCGTGACCTGCTGCACGGCGGCGAAGCTGTCCTTGGCCTTGAGCTGCTCCAGCGACTGCAGCAAAAGCTCCAGTTCGGAGACCTCTTCCTCCTGCGTCAGGAGCATGCGGGTCTTGATATACAGCAGCTGGGCCGCCATCTGCACGAATTCGCTGGCGATCTCGAGATCCATGCTCTGCATCTCGTCGAGATACGCCAGGTACTGATCCAGGATGTCGGAGATCACGATATCCCGGATCTCTATTTTGTTTTTGGAGAGCAGCATCAGGATCAGGCTCAGGGGGCCCTCAAAATCCTGCATCTCGCTTTTGTCGCGGATGACGCCTTCCAGAAAAAAACTCGGATTTTCCATCAGAGGTAAAACAGCTTCCGTATCAGATCAAATGCGCCCTCCGCCACGGGGAAAAGGGCGTTGTACGCGGTATTGATGAGCGCGGAGAGCGGCCTTCCCAGAACACCCAGCGCCATCAGCGCGAAGAGCAGCAGCGAGCCGTAACGCTCATAGCGCAGCAGCCTTCGGTAGGCGCTGTCCGGCAGCAGCGAGAAGAGGATCTTCGAGCCGTCCAGCGGCGGGACCGGCAGGAGGTTGAAGATCGCCAGGCCCAGGCTCATGCGGGCCGTGAGCTGGATCATCTGCAGCAGATAGGTCCCGGCCGTGCTCCTCATGAGCGGGATGTACAGCGCGCCGTAGAGCATGAGGAATACGAGCGTGATGAGCACATTGCTCGCGGGACCGGCCAGCGCCGTGATCGCCATGCCCTTTTTCGGGTCGCGAAAGCGGCTCATGTTCACCGGTACGGGCTTTGCCCAGCCGACATGGAACACCAGCATCATCAAAAGGCCCATCGGGTCGAGATGCTTAATGGGATTGAGCGTCAGCCTGCCCATATCTTTCGCGGTGGTATCGCCGAGCCTGTAGGCTGCCAGACCGTGGCTCAGTTCGTGGAGCGTGATGCACAGCAGCGACGGGATCACACCCAGCAGGATCCCCAGCAGATAGCTGAAATCGAATCCGCTCATGATATCTTCCCACGCGCTGATGACATCCACCCCCAATTTAAAAGTTATTGTATCAAATCTTCTCGAGAAATACAAGAGTTTTGAGTTTTGAGGCGCGAGTTTTGATGCTGCGCAGCTCTCAGATTTTGGTCCTTAGCCGTAGTTCTGACCAATACGGTATCCTGCGAGATATTCGGTTTCCCTTCGCAATGGAGTTATAACAAACACAGAGAAAAGAGCAGGGAGTTATTCACTCCCTGCCCGAATGTCTATTTTTCTCGATATACTCTTTATACTTGTTTCTGTTGCTTTTGCACTTTTGGGTTTATTTTTGCTGGAAGCAGGGAATGAAGAACGTAATGGTATGAGATTCATCATCAAACTCGACGTTTTCCCCATATAAATTCAGCATTAACAGGTCTTCTGCGAAGTGTTCTTCCGAGAGTTTAAGCTCATTAAGAAAAACATCAACCTCATTTATTTCAAATACATATAGCGGAATTGGAGAAGAAATCACTTTCCCGTCAACAAAAGAATACTCCTCAGTTTCGTCAATTGTATATGAAATACTATCAATCGAACAATACTTCTCAATCATTTTTCTCAGTACTTCTTTGCTTGGCTCCGCTGAATGGTACGAAAAGAAGTCATTTAATAAGTCTTCTATTTCTTCAAACGTTAGATCCGGTATTCCGAAAAACTCTCTGCTTCCGGTAATAGCAGAAAGCTTATCAAGAGGATCGTTGTTTGTGCTAAATGATAAAATCCCTAAAACTGACAAATAATTCAAGGAATAGTATAGGTCGTAATCAGCTAATGAATCACCTTTAAGAATATCTCTACCAGAATTTAGTTCATCGATTTTCTCAATACAAAAAAAGTACCTATTCTTGACTGCATTATATGATTCAATATTGCTTTCACTAATATTTCTTTTCTCTTCTTGCATCTCTGTATCCACAGAGTCATTATCTTCATCGGTGTGTTTTTGGTTTTCTAGAATAGCTTCCGTTATTATCGGAAAGATACTCCCCTTTTCTTATGTGCTGTTCCCAAAGCCACTCAGCAAGAAGAAAAACAATACTACTATGAATAACGAAATTCCTTTTTTCATTCTTTCTTCCTTCCTTTCTCTTTCTTCTTTTTTGTACCTTTCTTGTATATAAAAAGCGCGCAGCCGAAGCCGCGCGCGAAAAACGCACAGCTCCTTTGCCGCGACGCAACTAATGACACTCCTTGGGAATGCAATAGCGGAGAGTGCATTTTTACCAGAAGGTAAAAATGCATTCCCAAGAAGTCATTATTCAGTTGCGTCGCAAGAATAATATACAGCCCAATATACAAAACAATACCTATTCCTGCCAAAGAACAAAAAAGATGGAGAGACGTTCAAAATCTCTCCATCATGCTTTTGATTAAGATTTGTACCGCCGAGCCGCCGAGGAGCCCATGGCCGGGCCCCTGCGGTTCGAAAGCCGTAGCGCCGAGCACTGCTCGGCGTCGCGGTAATGCCCTAATCTCGCCGATCAATGGGCGGCGCTGCGGCGGCAAACTGCGTCATAGCCGCGTCGCCCCTTACAGCAGCTTGACGATCTCCGCGAGCAGCGTCTCTCTCCCCTGTCCCTTTTCTGCGGAAAAGGGAATGAGCGGGACAGTGTCCGGCAGCGCAAGCGTCTCGCGGATCAGCGCGAGATTCGCTTCGATCTCGCTCTTTCTGAGCTTGTCGAGCTTGTTTGCGACCACGAGCATCGGTCTGCCGCTGTCCTTGAACCACGCGGCCATGGTCACGTCGTCCGCGGTGGGCTTATGCCGTGCGTCCACGATCATGACGCCGAGGCCCATGAGAGAGGGCTCCGCGAAGAAGTCCTCCATCAGCTTTCCCCAGCGGTCCCGCTCCGCCCGGGAGACCCTGGCATAGCCGTAGCCGGGCAGGTCCACGAAATACAGCTTCTCGTCGATCAGAAAGTAATTGACATGCACCGTCTTGCCGGGGGACGCGCCGACGCGGGCGAAGTTTTTCCGGTTGAGCAGGCGGTTGATGACCGAGGACTTGCCGACGTTGGATTTTCCGGCGAAGACGACGGCGGGCAGGGAGCTGCGGATAAACTGCTTCGGGCTCGCGGCCGAGCGGACGAACTCCGTGCGGCTGACATTCAGCGCTGCCATCTCGCACCTACTGTCTGACGCCGCTGCGCTCAGCCTTCACAGGCGGGAGCGGAGCCGCGGCCGTTTTCTTTTCTTCGTTTTCGTGCCGCATCAGCGCCACGTCCAGCACCTTGTCCACATGATCGGTGGGGACAAAACGGAGCTTTGCGCGCACGCTCTGGTCGATCTTCTTCAGATCCGCCTCGTTGTCGGCGGGGATGATGACCGTACGCACGCCCGTGCGCAGCGCCGCCATCGTCTTTTCGCGCAGTCCGCCGATGGGGAGCACGCGGCCGCGCAGGGTGATCTCACCGGTCATGGCCACGTCGGGCCGCACGGGCACGCCCGTCAGCGCGGAGATCAGCGCGATGGTCATGGTGATGCCGGCGGAGGGCCCGTCCTTGGGCACTGCGCCTTCGGGGAAATGGATGTGGATATCCTTGTTCTTGTGGAAATCCGGGTCGATGCCGAGCATCTGGGCGCGGCTGCGGATATAGGTCACCGCCGCCTGGGCCGATTCCTTCATCACCTCGCCGAGGTTGCCGGTCAGCTGCAGCTTGCCGCCGCCGTCCACCACGGCGACCTCCACATCGAGCACTTCTCCCCCCACGGAGGTCCAGGCCAGACCGCGCACCAGACCCACCTCAGCGCGCAGGCGCTGCTCGTCGGGCTTGTATCTGGCGGGGCCCAGCAGCTCCTCAAGCTTATCGGGCCGAACGGAGAGGCTTTTGTATGTACCCTCGGCGATGCCGCCGGCCGCCTTGCGGCAGACCGCGGCCAGCTCCCGCTCGAGCAGGCGCACGCCGGATTCCCGGGTGTAGTCACGGATGATGTGCCGGATCGCCTCGTCGCTGACGCGAAGCTGCGTGCCCTTAAGGCCGTGCTTCCTGCGCTGCTTGGGCAGCAGATGGCGTCTGGCGATCTGCAGCTTTTCCTCGTCGGTGTAGCTGGAAAGCTCAATGACTTCCATACGGTCGAGCAGGGGTCTCGGCACGGTGCTGAGATCATTGGCAGTGGTGATGAAAAACACCTGGCTCAGATCGAAGGGCAGCTCGAGGAAGTTGTCGCGGAAAGTGCCGTTCTGCTCGGGATCGAGCGCCTCCAGCAGCGCTGCGCTCGGGTCGCCCCGATAGTCGGAGCCGAGCTTGTCGATCTCGTCGAGCACCATGAGGGGATTGCTGGAGCCGGCCTGCGCGATGCCGCTGATGATGCGGCCGGGCATGGCGCCGATATAGGTCTTGCGGTGGCCGCGGATCTCCGCCTCGTCATGGACGCCGCCGAGCGAGACGCGCACCAGTTTCCGGTTCACAGCCCGGGCGATGCTCATGGCGATGCTGGTCTTGCCGGTGCCCGGAGGGCCGACGAAGCACAGCAGGCCGCCCTTGATGTCGGGGCTGAGCTGCCGCACGGCCAGATACTCCAGGATTCGCTCCTTGACCTTTTCCAGTCCGAAATGATCCTCATCCAGGATCTTTCGCGCCCTGGCGATGTCCACGGTCTCCTCGGTCTTCACGCCCCAGGGGATGTCGAGGCAGACGTCCAGATAGCCGCGCAGGACCGCAGCCTCGGAAGAGCCGAAGGGCTGCTTGGCAAGGCGTGACAGCTCCTTGCGGAGCTTCTGCCGGACCTCGTCGGGCGCGTCCAGCTCCTCGATCTTCCGGCGGTACTCGTCGATATCGTCGATCGAGCCCTCGTCGCCCAGCTCGGACTGGATGATCTTCATCTGCTCGCGCAGGTAGTACTCCCGCTGGCCGCGGTTCATGGCCTCCTGCGTCTCCTCGTTGAGCTCCTTCTCGATGGAGAGAACGTTGAGCTCGTGGTTGAGGACCCTGCCGAGCTGCAGCAGGCGTCGGCTGGGATAGGTGTTCTCGAGAATACTCTGTTTTTCCTCCACAGGCAGCTGCATGTTCTGGACGATGTAATACGCCACATGGTCAGGCCGCGGGTTGGAAAGCAGGTTCAGGATCTGCTCGGAGGGCAGGTCCTGGTTCATGTGCAGATATTCGTCATAGAGGGTGACGCAGTTTCGCAGCAGAGCCTGCATCCTGGCCTCCGCCACGCGCTCGGGACGGTCCGGAAGCGGGCGCAGCTCGGCCGTGCAGCCCTTGCCCTCCGTCTCCACGGAGACTGTGACCGCACGGTAGAGGCCCTCCACCATCACGCGGCAGATGCCGCCGTGCGGCTGCCGCAGCTGCTGGCGCAGACGGCACACCGTGCCGACCGAATAAATGTCCTCTTCCTTCGGGATATCCACGGAGATATCCTTCTGCGCGGCGAGGAAGATGAGCTGCTCGCCCTTTCCCGCCTCCGCCAACGCCGCGACGGACGCCGGGCGCTCCACGTCGAAGGTCAGCAGCATGCCGGGAAAAACGACCAGACCGCGCAGGGCGATCATCGGCATGCGGATCGTCTGAAAGCTGTTGTCTTGCATGTTTCTCTTCTCCTTTCCGGAGGGGTCGCAGATATTGAAAATGGAAAACCAATCGTGAATAATTGCGGTGCTTGCCTGGAGCGAACGATTCAATCTGCTGCACAGCGACACCATAATGATTCGTTATTCATTTTTCGTTTTCTTACTCTTTGTGTTCTATAACAGGGCTGCCGCCCTCGTTGACGCACTCTGCGGTAATCGTCACGCGGCTCACGCTTGGGTCGGAGGGCACCGTGTACATGATCTCGGTCATCACGTTCTCCATCACGCTGCGCAGGCCGCGCGCGCCGATCTTGCGCTCGATCGCCCGGTCGGCGATCGCCTCGAGCGCGTCAGGCTCGAAGACGAGCTCCACGTCGTCCATGCTCATGAGCGCCTGATACTGCTTGGTCATGGCGTTCTTCGGCTCGGTCAGGATGCGGACAAGATCCTCCCGCTTCAGGGAATCCAGCGAGGCGACCACAGGCAGGCGGCCGATGAGCTCGGGGATGATGCCGAACTTGAGCAGGTCGTGCTGCTGCACCTGGGAAAGGATCTCCCCCACATCGCGCTCGGCGCCGCTGCTGATATCCGCGCCGAAGCCCATGGATTTCCTGCTCGTGCGCTTCTCGATGATCTTGTCGAGACCGTCGAAGGCGCCGCCGCAGATAAAGAGCACGTTGGTGGTGTCCACATGGATGAACTCCTGGTGCGGATGCTTGCGCCCGCCCTGGGGCGGGACGTTCGCGATCGTACCCTCGAGGAGCTTCAAAAGCGCCTGCTGCACGCCCTCGCCCGAGACGTCGCGGGTGATGGAGGTGTTCTCGCTCTTGCGGGCGATCTTGTCGATCTCGTCGATGTAGATGATGCCGCGCTGGGCGCGCTCCACGTCGAAATCCGCCGCCTGCAGGAGCTTGAGGATGACGTTCTCCACGTCCTCCCCCACGTAGCCGGCCTCGGTCAGCGTGGTCGCGTCGGCGATGGCAAAGGGCACGTCGAGCATCTTGGCCATGGTCTGGGCAAAGAGCGTCTTGCCGCTGCCGGTGGGACCGATGAGCAGGATATTGCTCTTCTGCAGCTCCACATCGTCGCGGGAGGCGTGCAGGATGCGCTTGTAGTGGTTGTAGACCGCCACGGCCAGCACCATCTTGGCCCGCTCCTGGCCGATCACATATTCGTCGAGCCCGGCCTTGATCTGCCGGGGCTTGGGCAGTTTTTCAAATTCCAGCGGCAGCCCGTCAAAGCCGGCCACCTGGTTCTGCGGCGCGGGCAGATCTTCCACGATGGACATGCACATACGCACGCACTCGTCGCAGATATAGCTGCCGTTGCCGGCGATGAGCCGGTTGACCAGCGACTGGGGCTTGCCGCAGAAGGAGCAGCGTATGCTTCTCCGATCATCCGTTCTTGCCATAGACTTCTCCGATCCATTCTACTTGCGTATCGACAAAAGCTCGATACTCAAATGGGGGAACCGAAGTTCCCCCATCCGTCCTTGCAGTCAGTCATGCAGCGCTTCAGCGCTTGTAAATCACCTGATCGATCAGGCCGTATTCCTTCGCCTCTTCCGCCGTCAGCCAGCGGTCGCGCTCGGAGTCGGCCTTCACCTCTTCGGGCGTTTTGCCGGTGTTCTCGGCCAGGATCCTGTTGAGCCTTTCCTTGATCTTCAGAAAATGCTCCACATCGATCTCCATGTCCGTCACCTTGCCCTGCGTGCCGGCGGAGGGCTGGTGGATCATGATCTCGGCATTGGGCAGCGCGATGCGCTTTCCCTTGGCGCCGGAGGACAGCAGGAACGCTCCCATGGAGGCCGCCATGCCCACGCAGATGGTGGAGACGTCGGGCTTGATGTACTGCATGGTGTCATAGATCGCCATACCGGCGGAAACGCTGCCGCCGGGGCTGTTGATGTAAAACTGGATGTCCTTGTCGGGGTCCTGGGCCTCCAGATACAGCAGCTGCGCCACGATGAGGCTCGCGGTGGTGTCGTTTACCTCCTCGGACAGCATGACGATCCGGTCGTTGAGCAGCCGGGAAAAGATGTCGTAGGATCTCTCGCCGCGGCTGGTCTGTTCAACTACATAAGGAACCAAACTCATTGTATGAAACTCTCCTTTGCGAAAATGTCAATTCAAGAGAGCATATCCCTATCCCGTGGGAATTATTCCGCTTTTTCTTCAGCCTTGGGCTCTTCGGCAACGGCGGAGTCGAAGATCAGGTTCTGCGCCTTCTCCTTCAGGAGCTCATTTTTGAGCATCTCTTCGCCGAAGTACTGTCTGATCTGCTCCACAGGGGCGCCGACGCTGCCGGCGACCTTCTCGGCGTACGCGGCCAGCTCATCCTCGGCGGCGTCCAGCGCTTCCGCCTTGATCACGGCCTCGAGCAGCAGATCGCTGCGGACCTGGAATTCGGCGGAGGGCAGGATGCTCTGATTCATCAGCTCGCTGTCCAGTCCCATCATCTGCGTCAGCTTTTCGATCGGCATGCTGCGGTCGGTGAGACCGAAGTTTGCGGCATAGTTGCGGATGATCTCCTCCGCCTTGTCCTTGATCATGACGTCGGGCACATCGGCGCTCATGCCGTCCACAGCCTTCTTCATGATCAGATTGCGGAAGGAATTCTCCGCCTGCTCGTCGGAATTCTTCTGGAGCTTTGCGCGCACGTCCGCCTTATACTCCTCGAGCGTGTCAAACTCGGAGACGTCCTTGGCAAACTCATCGTCCAGCTCGGGCAGCTCGGGCACGGAAATGCTGTTGAGCTTGACCTTGAACACCACGTCTTTGCCGGCCAGATTCTCGGCATAGTCCACGGGGAAGGTGATGTTGAGGTCCTTCTCCTCGCCGATCTGCATGCCGGCGACCTGATCCTCAAAACCGGGAACGAAGGAGTTGGAGCCCAGCTCGAGGCTGTAGCCCTCGGCCTTGCCGCCGTCGAAGCGCTCGCCGTCGAGGAAGCCGTCAAAGTCGATATTGACGACGTCGCCCATCTGCGCGGCGCGGTCGTCGACGGAGATCTGGCGGGCGTTCTGTTTGCGCTGCTTGTCGATCTCGCGCTCAACCTCGCTCTCGTCGACCTCGAGGATGGGCTTTTCGGCGCTCAGTCCCTTGTACTCGCCCAGCGTGACCTCGGGATAGAGGGTGATCTCAAAGCTGAAGTCCGCGCTCTTGTCGTCGTTGACCTTCACATCGCTGATGGAGGGAGAGCCGACCATGCGCAGGCCGGACTCCTCCAGGCCCTTCTCAAACGCGGCGGGCGCCAGCTCGTCCAGCGCGTCCTGGTAAAAGACCTCGCTGCCGTACATGCCTTCCACAACGGCGCGGGGCGCCTTGCCCTTGCGGAAGCCGGGAATATATATGCTGCTCTTGTTCTTCAGGTACGCGCCGTTGACGGCCTTCTCGAATTCGGCCGCGTCAGCCTGCACCGTGAACAGGGCGGTGTTGTTTTCTTTTTTCTCTACGTTCTTGACAATCATGTATGCCATCCTCCTCTGTTTATGCCTAAGCTCGACTACTATATCAGAATTGTTTTCCAAAATCAATGACTAATTCGCAAACTTTAGGGGAAAACGGGCGCCGGCGCGAAGCCGACGGCATCCGCCGAGACGATGCGGAACTCGGTCCTTCCGCGCCAGCCGTTGAAGGCCCCGGCGATGCCCTTGCCGTGGATATGGCCGTAGAAGCACTTCTTCACCTCATAGCGCTCCAGCAGCTCCAGGATCTCGGGGCACTCATATCTCTGATAGACGGGCGGATAGTGGAGAAAGACGAGCTTGTCCCGCTCGCCCGCCGCCTGCAGGGACGCCTCGAGCCGCATGACCTCGCGGCGCATGATCTTCCTGTCGTGCTCCAGCCCGTGCTCCTCCTCGAAAAACCAGCCGCGGGTCCCGCAGATCGCATAGTCGCCGTAGGAAAACGCGTTGTTGTGCAGGATCTCGATGCTCCCGATCCCGTTTTCGGCGAAGAGCTTTTTCGCCTTTGCCGCCGTGCTCCACCAGTAGTCGTGGTTGCCCTTCAGGATAATCTTTTTCCCCGGCAGCGCTTCGATAAAGCGAAAATCCTCCAGCGCCTCTTCGAGGCCCATGGCCCAGCTCAGATCGCCGCAGAGCACGGTCACATCCTCATCCGTCAGCGCGGAGAAGCCCTTTTTCAGTTTTTCCGCATGATCCTTCCAGTTCTCCCCGAAGACGTCCATGGGTTTGTCGTTCGAGAAGGACAGGTGCAGATCGCCGATCGCATACAGCATAACGATACCCTTTGCATAAAGAACAAGGCTTTGCAGATACTATGAAAGAATCCGATCAAAAGAGGTGTCGACCATGAAGAACAAGGCTTATGAGCCCAACCCCGGCGTCGGCTGCGACGTGACCAACTGCAAATACAACACCATCGACTGCCGCTGCAGCGCAAGCCGCATCAGCGTGCAGAACGAGAAGGCCGCCAGCAAGGGGGAGACCTACTGCTCCACCTTCTGCCCCAGAGGCATCAGCGGCTGACTCGGCTTTGCCGGGCAGGCAATGAATAATGAATAACGTGAATCATGACGGCGTCCGCCTTCGGCATACGTGCCTGATCTGTTGCGCAGCAACGCCGTGATTCCGCATTATTCATTATTCACTACATAAACGCGTTTTCGATATGGTTGATCTTCACACGCCCCTCCGGGCCGTCGGGCGCGTAGATCTCGATCACGTCAAAGCGGGGCTGCAGGGAAGTCTCGTGCTCCTGCAGCCAGAGCTGCGCCGTGGCGAGGATCCGCTCCTGCTTGGAGCGGCCGACAAACTCCCGCGCCTCGCCGAAGCGGTCCGTCCTGCGCAGCTTGACCTCCACAAACACGAGGAAGCCGCCCCTGCGGGCGATCAGGTCGATCTCCCCCAGGCGGCAGCGATAGTTTTTTTCGAGGATCCGATAGGCCCTCAGCCGGAGATAGCGCGCGGCGCGCTCCTCCCCCCAGCCGCCCTTCTGTCTGCTGTCCATCCGTGCCGTTTCCTCAATGCATCTTTTTCAGAAAGCTCAGGCGATGGATCGGAGAAGGGCCGAATTCGCGCAGCGCCGCGTAGTGCGCCGCGGTGCCGTAGCCCTTGTGCGCCTCGAAGCCGTACTGCGGATACCGCTGAGCCATCTCGAGCATCCAGCGGTCACGGCTGACCTTGGCCAGCACCGAGGCCGCCGCGATGTCTGCGCAGCGCCCATCGCCCTTGACGACGGTTCGGCTCCGGAAACGGATGCCGGTATTCCGGTTGCCGTCGATCAGCGCGAGAGAGGGCGCGGGAGAGAGCTTTTCGATCGCGCGGTTCATGGCGAGGAAGGTGGCGTTGAGAATGTTGAGCTCCTCGATCTCCTCCACCTCCGCGCGAGCGATGCCGAAGCAGAGCGCCGCCTCGCAGATCGGGCCGAACAGGGCCTCGCGCTTGTTCTCCGTGAGCTTCTTGGAGTCGTTGAGACCCTCGATCACGAGACCGCGCGGCAGGATCACCGCCGCCGCGTAGACAGGCCCGGCCAGCGGCCCTCGTCCGGCCTCATCCACGCCGCAGAGCAGCGCGAAGCCCTCATCGTAGATCTCGTTTTCCAGTTGCCACAGGTCCATGTCAATCCTCATGCGGATATTCCAGCGTCAGTCTGCCGAGCTTCCCGTCGTGATACTCGCCCAGCAGGGTGCTCGCCATGCGCTCGATGTCGTACTCCCCGCGGGAGACAAGGAAACCGCGCTTCTTCGCCGCGGCCTCGAGCAGTTCAAAGCCGTTTGCGTCCGGGTCCGGCTCCATCTTATAGCGCTCCCGCAGCGCGTCCGGATAGTGCTCCCGCAGGCGCAGCATAAAATTTGCCCCCAGGGTCTCCTTGTCGAGCACATCGGCCTTGATGGCGTTGGTGACGGCCAGCATCTCGCCGACCTCCTGGCTGTCGAACTTCGGCCAGAGGATGCCGGGCGTGTCCAGCAGGTCCAGACCGCGGTCGATGCTGATCCACTGCCTGCCGCGGGTGACGCCGGGCTTGTCCCCGGCGGCGGCGGCTTTTCGCCCCGCGACCTTGTTGATAAAGGTCGACTTGCCGACGTTGGGGATGCCCAGGATCATGACGCGAAGCGGGCGGCCCGCCTGGCCCCTGGCCTCGTATTCGGCCAATTTTCCGGCCAACAGCCGCCTCACCGCAGGGACAAAATCTTTTACGCCTTTCCCGCTTCTCGCGTCCGTTTCCAGGATGGCAAGGCCCTTCGACTCGAAATACTTCCTCCAGGCCGCAGTGGCTGCGGGATCAGCCAGGTCCGTGCGGTTGAGGATCACAAGGCGCGGCTTGTCTCCCGCCAGCCTGTCGATATCCGGATTCCTGCTCGATCGCGGGATGCGGGCGTCCAGGATCTCGCATACCGCGTCCACCTGCCTGATATTCTCTTCGATCATCCGCTGGGCCTTGGTCATATGACCGGGAAACCATTGGATGTTCATTTTTTCATAGTTCATATTAATATTCCTTGCAGCCTTCCCCCTGGGGGGAAGGGGGACCGCGGAGCGGTGGATGAGGGGCGTTCGTCCGTCCGAACAGATAAACGTTCTCTGCCCACGAAATC
>CACYXC010000027.1:23937-25944 GCA_902778285.1 Oscillospiraceae bacterium
AGATAAACGTTCTCTGCCCACGAAAACCTTGCAGCCTTCCCCCCTGGGGGAAGGGGGACCGCGGAGCGGTGGATGAGGGGCGTTCGTCCGTTCGAACAGCTAAAGCAGCGCGTGCACCGCTCCCTTCAGTAGATCCAGCGGATCTCCGAGAGCGGGAAGATGATCGCGTAGGCGCGGCCGAGGATCATGCGGTTGTCCACCATGCCGATCTCGGCCTTGCGGCTGTCGGTGGACATGTTGCGGTTGTCGCCCATCACAAAGACGCAGCCCTCCGGCACCTTCTTCGGACCGATGAAGTCCAGCTTCGTATGCGTGACCTCGGCGATATAGTCCTCCTGAATGGGGACGCCGTCGATGTAGACAATGCCGTTGTCGAAGTCGATGTTCACGGTCTGCCCCTCGGTGGCGATCACGCGCTTGACGAGGGCCTTGTTGGGGTCATAGCTGTCGGTCTTGAAGACGACCACGTCGCCCACCTCGGGCTTGTAGAGGAGGTTGGAGACGAACATCTTGTCCTCGTGGTGCAGCGTGGGCACCATGGAGGTGCCGGAAACGTCGATGATGCGTATAAAGAAGACAAAGAGCGCCACGCAGGCCACAAGCGCGATCAGCATGCTCATGATCCAGTCATAGATATCCCTGCGCAGCTTCTGGTCGGGCGGAAGTTTTTCATACGCCTCTTTTTCCAGCTGTCTCTTGCTTTTATTCATCTCGCTCATGATTCTGCCTCTCAGCATACATAAAATTTCACTATATTATACTCCTTTGCGCCGTTCGGCGCAAGATTTTATTTGCTCCCTGCAGCTGCCGGGTGTATAATGTACAAAATCGCAAACGAGAGAAAGGAGGCGCGGCCGCCGATGAAGCTGAGTGTCATCATACCCGTCTACAACGTGCAGGACTATCTGGCCGCCTGCCTGGATTCGGTCATCGCTCCGGGATCGACGGACTATGAGATCATCGCTGTCAACGACGGCTCCACGGACGGCTCCCCTGCCGTTCTGGCCGATTACGCCGAGCGTTTTCCCGGTCTCGTCAAAACTGTCACCACGCCGAACGGCGGTCTCGGCCACGCCCGCAACGTGGGCATTTCTCTCGCGCGGGGGGAGTACCTTCTCTTCCTCGACAGCGACGACACGCTCTCGCCCGGCGCCATCAGGGAGATCCTGGGCGCGCTGGACGGCAGCTTTGATATCGGCGTGTTCGACTTTGTCAGCGTGGATAAGCAGGGCCGCGTGCTGCGGTATTCCAAGGGCTGCGGGAAAGAGGGCGGTTTTACTCTCTCCGCATATCCCGCTTTTTTGCTTTCGCCGCCCAACGCGGTCAACAAGCTCTGGCGGCGTGCGCTGTTTATTGATCCCGGGATCTCCTTCCCCGACCGAAAGTGGTTCGAGGATCTGGCGACGATCCCGCGCCTGTATCTGCGATCCGGCACGATCCGCACTCTGCCGCATCCCTGGTACCGCTATCTGCAGCGCGACGGTTCCATCACGCGCAATACCGACGCCGCGCGCAATCTGGAGATGCTCGACGCCATCGAAACTGTCATGACAGATTATGAGCGCAGCGGCGCTTTCGGGAAGTATCATCGTGAGCTGGAGGCCATGGCCGCCTATCACGAGCTGCTGACCAGCTCGACCCGTGTGAATCTCATCGACCCGAAGAGCCCGGTGCAGGATGCGCTCGTCAGCGATTATCTTGCCCGTTTTCCCGGCTGGCGCGACAATCCCTACATCCGCGCCTGGCCGAAAAAGCACCGTCTTCTGCTCAGCCTGATCCTGCGCAGGCACCGGAGGCTCCTGCATGCTCTGCTGAAGCTCAACGAGGCGAGGAAGAAGACCGTTTGACAATCAAGAACAACATAACAGAATGGCTGTGCATCGGCACAGCCATTCTGTTTTATATTTTATACTAAAAGCCGATAAAACGCTTTAAAAAATTGAACAAAAATGGTATACTGTAACGGGTGATGAAGATGTACAGATATACCGAAGAAGACAGAGCGCT
>CACYXC010000028.1 GCA_902778285.1 Oscillospiraceae bacterium
TTGTCGCCGATCTTCACGCGGCCGCGCTCCACACGACCGGTAACGACAGTGCCGCGGCCGGAGATGGTGAAGACGTCCTCGATGGGCATCAGGAAGGGCTGGTCAGCCTTGCGGTCGGGCGTGGGGATCCAGGTATCGACAGCGTCCATGAGCTCCTTGATGCAGGCGTACTCGGGGGCGTTGGGATCGTTGGACTCGCAGACCAGAGCGTTCAGGGCGGAACCGCGGATGATGGGGGTGTCGTCGCCAGGGAAGCCGTAGAAGTCGAGCAGCTCGCGCACTTCCATCTCAACCAGCTCCAGCAGCTCCTCGTCGTCAACCTGGTCGCACTTGTTCAGGAAGACCAGAACGGAAGGAACGTTGACCTGACGGGCCAGCAGCAGGTGCTCGCGGGTCTGGGCCATGGGGCCGTCGGAAGCGGCGATAACGAGGATCGCGCCGTCCATCTGCGCGGCGCCGGTGATCATGTTCTTGATATAGTCGGCGTGGCCCGGGCAGTCGACGTGAGCGTAGTGACGCTTCTCGGTCTCATACTCGACGTGGGCGGTGTTGATGGTGATGCCGCGCTCGCGCTCTTCGGGAGCCTTGTCGATGGAAGAGTAGTCGGTGTACTCAGCCTTGCCCTGTAAGGACAGGTACTTGGTGATGGCGGCGGTCAGAGTGGTCTTGCCATGGTCGATGTGACCGATGGTGCCGATGTTGACATGGGGCTTCGCTCTGTTGTACATCTGTTTAGCCATTGTAAAATCCTCCTGATAAAATTATACTTTTTTAATTCTTCTTGCTTACTTAAAACCTATTGATGGGAAAACCGTTGCGAGTATTCACAAGGGATTCCTGCAAGTTTTTGGGCAGCTCGACGAAGTGGCTGGGCTCCATGCTGTAGGTCGCCCTGCCCTGGGTCTTGCTGCGCAGATCCGTGGCGTAGCCGAACATCGTCGACAGCGGCACGCTGCATTCGATGATCGCAGCGCCGTTGCGGATGTCGGAGCCGGAGATCTGCCCGCGCCTGGCATTGATGTCCCCCATCACGTCGCCCATGAATTCCTCGGGCGCGGTCACGACGACCTTCATGATGGGCTCAAGCAGGGTGGGATCTGCCTTCTGACAGGCTTCCTTGAAGGCCATGCTTCCGCAGATCTTGAAGGCCAGCTCCGAGGAGTCCACCTCGTGGAAGGAACCGTCCAGCAGCGTCGCTTTCACGTCCACCACCTGGAAGCCCGCCAGCACGCCGGAGAGCATCGCACCCTGGATGCCCTGATCGACACTGGGGATATACTCCTTCGGGATCGCCCCGCCCGTTACCTTGTTGATGAACTCGTAGCCCTTGCCGGGCTCGTTGGGTTCGACCATCAGCTTCACGTGGGCGAACTGGCCCTTTCCGCCGGTCTGGCGAACGTAGCGGGTGTCGACCGTTGCGGGCCTGCGGATCGTCTCCTTGTAGGAGACCTGCGGCTTGCCCACGTTGGCCTCGACCTTGAACTCGCGCAGCAGGCGATCAACGATGATCTCCAGATGCAGCTCGCCCATGCCGGCGATGATGGTCTGTCCCGTCTCGTTGTCCGTGTAGGTCTTGAAGGTGGGATCTTCCTCCGCCAGCTTCTGCAGGGCAACTGCCATCTTCTCCTGGCCCGCCTTCGTCTTGGGCTCGATGGCCACGCGGATGACGGGTTCGGGGAATTCCATGGATTCCAGGATGATCTGATGCTTTTCGTCACAGAGCGTGTCGCCGGTGGTGGTGTTTTTCAGGCCCACCGCGGCGGCGATATCGCCGGACCAGACCTGGTCGATATCCTCTCTGTGGTTGGCGTGCATCTGCAGGATGCGGCCGAGCCGTTCCCGCTGGCCCTTGGTGGAGTTCATGACCGTCTTGCCGCTCTCGAGCGTACCGGAGTACACCCGGAAGAAGCCCAGCTTGCCCACAAAGGGGTCGGTCATGATCTTGAACGCCAGGGCGGAGAAGGGGGCGTTGTCATCCGCCTCGCGCACTTCCGTCTCGTCGGTCTTGGGGTGCTTGCCTTCCACCGGCGGAACGTCCAGCGGGGAGGGCATGTAATCCACGATCGCGTCCAGAAGCTTCTGCACGCCTTTGTTCTTGTAGGAAGTGCCGCAGGTAACGGGGACCATTTTCACCGCCACCGTGGCCTTCCGGATCGCCGCGCGGATCTTGTCCGCCGGCACGTCTTCGCCTTCGAGATATGCTTCCATAATCTCTTCGTCGAAGTCAGAAACCGCTTCCAGGAGCTTATCACGGTACTCCTGAGCCAGATCGCGCATATCCTCGGGGATCTCCTCGGTACGCATATCCTTGCCCAGGTCGTCGTAATAGATGCGCGCGTTCATATCCACCAGATCGACGATACCGACGAAGTTCTCCTCGGAGCCGATGGGCAGCTGGATGGGAACGGCGTTGCACTTGAGTCTGTCATGCACCATGTCGAGCACATGAAAGAAGTCGGCGCCCGTAATGTCCATCTTGTTGACGTAGATCATGCGGGGAACATGATAATGGTCAGCCTGTCTCCATACGGTCTCGGACTGCGGCTCCACGCCGCCCTTGGCGCACAGGACCGTCACGCAGCCGTCCAGCACCCGCAGGGAGCGCTCGACCTCCACGGTGAAGTCCACATGGCCCGGGGTGTCGATGATGTTGATGCGGGTATCGCGCCAGAAACAGGTGGTCGCGGCGGAGGTGATCGTAATGCCTCTCTCCTGCTCCTGCTCCATCCAGTCCATGGTGGCGGTGCCCTCATGCGTCTCACCGAGCTTGTAATTGACGCCCGTGTAGTACAGAATGCGTTCTGTCGTGGTCGTCTTGCCGGCGTCGATGTGAGCCATTATGCCGATATTTCTTGTTCTTTCGAGTGAATATTGTCTAGGCATGGGGTTGATCTCCTGAGCGGATCACCATCTGAAATGCGCGAAAGCCTTGTTGGCTTCGGCATTCTTGTGCATATCCTCGCGCTTTTTGACAGCGTTGCCGAGATTGTTGCATGCGTCCATGATCTCGCCGGCCAGACGTTCCTTCATGGTCTTCTCGCTGCGCTTGCGGCTGTAATCGACCAGCCAGCGCAGGGCCAGAGTCTGACGACGGGCGGGGCGGACTTCGATAGGCACCTGGTAGGTGGCGCCGCCGACACGGCGAGCCTTGACTTCCAGAGCGGGCATGATGTTGTTCATGGCCTCGGTAAAAGCGTCCAGAGGCTCCTTGCCGGTCTTGTCCTTGATGATGTCAAAAGCGTCGTAAACGACCTTCTGCGCAACACCTTTCTTGCCGTCAAGCATAACGCCGTTGATGAGCTTGGTCACCAGCACGGAGTTATACACAGGATCGGGCAAAATTTCTCTTTTGGGAACATTACCTCTTCTGGGCACGTTGCTTCCCTCCTTCATTAAAAAATGGAATCACAGGTACTCGAACGTATAATAATCGTCCGTTGCGCCCCGAGGTCTATCCAGATTCTATAGATAAACGACAGGGCAGAATTGCTGCCGTCGGAATAATCAGAAATTATTTCTTCTTCGCAGCCTTGGGTCTCTTCGCGCCGTACTTGGAACGAGCCTGCATACGACCGTTGACGCCCTGGGCATCCAGAGTGCCGCGGATGATGTGGTAACGGACGCCGGGCAGGTCCTTGACACGGCCGCCGCGGATCATAACCACAGAGTGCTCCTGCAGGTTATGGCCGATACCGGGAATGTACGCAGTGACTTCGTAACCGTTGGTCAGACGGACACGGGCGATCTTACGCAGAGCGGAGTTCGGCTTCTTGGGAGTGGAAGTACGAACGGCGGTGCAGACGCCTCTCTTCTGGGGGGAGCTCAGGTCGGTCTCTCTGTTCTTCAGGGTGTTCATCCCCTTCTGCAGAGCAGGAGAAGTGGACTTGTAGGTGACCTTCTCTCTTCCCTTTCTCACCAGCTGGTTAAAAGTGGGCATTGTTTTCCTCCTTTCTTCGTTTCTGTAAACCGCTGAAAGCCCCGAATCTGCAAGGCTTTCGGCCTTATATTCGCGGCAGGGCGCACCTATGCCACGCAAATTAGGATTTTAGCATATTCCACAAATTAAGTCAAGAATTTTTGTGAAATTAAAATATCAAAATTTTTTGAAGGAAGCGGGCTGTCACGAGCTTCCCGATACGCCCAACGCAGAGAAAAACCGTGGGAGGGGCAAGCCCCTCCCCTACGGCAAATCGTCCGTTTCCTCCTCGCAGGGGCGGCTATCAGCCGCCCGCGGACATTGTACGGAGGCAGACATGCGGGCGAGCGGTGCTCGCCCCTACAGGACGGCGGAAGCGTCCGTTTCCTCCTCGCAGGGGCGGCTATCAGCCGCCCGCTTGTTCGTCCGCATACCGTGTCCGCGGAGCGCCCCGCTCAGCCGTTCTTCTCCATGTCGAGGATCTGGCGGAACTGCGTCTCGTACAGCTCGCGGTAGACGCCGTCCTTTTCCAGCAGCTCCTCATGCGTGCCGGACTCGGCGATCACGCCGTCCTTGACCACGAGGATCCTGTCGGCTTTCAGGATCGTCGAGAGCCGGTGGGCGATGACGATGCTGGTGCGACCCTCCATCAGGGCCTCCAGCGCCTCCTGGATCGCGTTCTCGGTGATGGAGTCGAGCGCCGAGGTCGCCTCGTCGAGGATCAGGATCTTCGGGTCCTTGAGGATGACGCGCGCGATGGACAGGCGCTGCTTCTCGCCGCCGGAGAGCTTGAGGCCCCGGTTGCCCACCATGGTGTTAAGCCCGTCGGGCTGGGCGGCGATAAATTCCGAGAGCCTGGCGATATAGCAGGCCGCCTCGATCTCCTCCGCGGTGGCGTCCTCCTTTGCGTAGAGCAGGTTTTCGAGGATGGTGCCGTTGAAGAGGTAGCTGTCCTGCGTCACCACGCCGATCTGCTGCCGCAGGTACTCGAGGTCAAAGTCCCGCACGTCCACGCCCGCGACGGTCACGCGCCCGTCCACCACGTCATACAGACGCGGGATCAGGTTCACCACCGTGGACTTGCCCGAGCCGGAGGGACCGACGATCGCATACATCTTCCCGCCGGGCACCGTGAAGTCGATGTCCGTCAGCAGGGGCTTGGCCGGGTCGTAGGAGAAAGCCACGTGCTCGTAGACGATGTCCGCGTCCGTCACGTCGGGCTTCTGTCCGTTGGCCGGCGAGCGGATGGGATTGGGCATGTCGAAATAGTCGAAAATGCGGGTAAAGAGCGCCAGCGAGCGCGTGAAGTCCACGTGGATGTTCAGCAGGCTCTCCACCGGGCGGTAGAGCCGGTTGATGAGCGAGACCGTGGCCGTCACGGTGCCGACGGTGAGGGTCGGGTCCGCGTTCGTGATGATGAACCAGCCGCCCGCAAAATAGATGAGCAGCGGGCCGAGCTGGGTGAACATCCCCATCATCACGCGGAACCAGCGGCCGCTGTTCTGCTCCCTCAGGGAGAGCTGCGTGACCTCGTTGTTGACGGCCACGAAGCGCTCGTACTCCCGCTCCTCGCGCGTGAAGAGCTTGACCAGCAGCGAGCCCGAGACCGAGAGGGTCTCGTTGATGAGCTGGTTCATCTCGTCCTGCTTGGCCTGCGCGTCGGTAAGGATCTGGTAGCGCTTCTTGCCGACGCTCTTGGTCGGCAGGATCAGCAGCGGGATCACCACGATGCCGACGATCGCGAGCTTCCAGCTCATGGTCAGCAGCGCCACCAGCGTGGTCACAACCGTCGCGATGTTGGACACGATGCTCGCGAGCGTGCCGGAGATCACGGAGCTCACGCCCGAGATGTCGGTATTCATGCGGGTGATGATGTCGCCCTGCTTCTCGGAGGTGAAAAAGGCGTGTGGCATGCGCTGCAGATGGTCGTACATCTGGTTCTTCATATCGAAGATGATGCGCTGGGAGATCCAGGCGTTGATGTAGCTCTCCAGGACCGAGATTACCTGCGAGCCGGTCAGCGTCACGAAGGCCAGGATCAGGAGCTTGACGAGCAGCGTCATATTCCTGCCCACCAGCGCCTCGTCCACGATCTTGCCGGTGATGATGCTCGGCAGCAATCCGACCGCCGCGGACAGCAGGATCGTCACGAACACCAGCAGGAACTGCGGCCAGTAGGGTTTGAGATAGCCCAGGATGCGTTTGATCAGCGCCGCGCTGACCTTGGGCAGATTCTGTTTTTCCTCCTCAGTCAGAAAGCCGCGGGGACCGAATGCCCTGCCGGGTCCCGCCATGGCGATCACTTCCTTCGTTTCGGAGATTTCCTTTACGGACGCAGCCATTTTATTCCATCCGCCGCGGCGCGTCAACTGTTTTCGGGCGCATCCGGCCCGCATAATAAAGCTCCCGCCGCGCAGTCCCTGCGTACTGCGTGACGGGAGCATGTTTCATGCGCCGCCCTCAGGGGCGAACGCCTCCGTTTTCGAGGAAAGCCTGCACGGCCAGAAGGCCGGCCGCCCTGTCCTCAAGGCGGAGATTGTAGCGGCTCTTTTCGATGACGACCGCGTGGCGCGTATCGACGCCCTCCCGCATCTCGCTCAGGAGTCGGAACAGGTAGTAGGCGTTCTCGAATATGTGCCCGTAGAGGACGATCTTATCCGGGTCGAGCAGATAGATGACGGATTTGAGCGCAGCGCCCAGAGCGGAAACGGCCCTGCCCACGATCGCGGACGCGCCCCGATCGCCGCCGAGCGCGGCGTTCAGCACGTCGCCGATATCCGGCGCCGCCGGGCTTTTCTCCCGGCAGAGCTTCCAGAGAACGGGCGTCTCCTCCTCCGAGAGGATCGCAAGCGCGTCCTCGACGATAGCGGCGGGAGAGGCGATGGTCTCCAGGCAGCCGCTCTTGCCGCAGGAGCAGGGCTTTCCGCCGCGCGGAATGACGGGGATATGCCCGATCTCGGCACACTGCTCAGTCACGCCGTGCCAGATCTTGCCGTCAACAGACAGCGAGGCGCCGATGCCATACTCGCAGCGAAGGAAGAACTGCGAGCCCTACACCTTCGAGGGTGCCGTATCCGCCGGCGCCGCCGACGTGAACGGCCACTTCATCAAGCGCGATACCGCCATCTACCTCAACGGCCCCTGGTGGATCGCCAACTTCTACAAGGAAGACAACGCTGTTGACGGCAAGCTCCTGGCCGACTCCGTCGAAGTCGCGACCAACCCCGTGTTTGAGGGCGGTCTGGGCGAAGGCGGTCTCGTGACCACCGTTCAGGGCTTCCTGGCCGCCGGCAAGCAGGACGATCCTGCGAAGGAAGCCGCCGTTGTGAAGTTCCTGCAGTACCTCACCGATCCCGTGCACGTCTCCGAGCTGGCCCTCAGCTCCGGCGCCATGTTCTTCGTCAAGTACACCCCCGCCGAGGAGACCCGTCCCATCTCCCAGAAGGTCACCGAGGTCGCGAACAACGCCGCCTTCACCGTCCTGCATGTCAACGGCGCTTTCCCGACTGCCTTCTCCACCGAGTTCCCCTCTGCTCTGGCCGCGCTCATCAACGGCGACGTTGACGCCCAGGGCTTCGTCGATCAGCTTCAGGAAGCCATCGACATGGCCTGAGCCTGATCGATCCGCTCAGGTCTTAAATATCCCGCTGTACAGGCTGCGGCTGAACCCCGCAGCCTGTACCATTACTGATCAACCGCGGTTTATTGACACTCACGCACAGAAAAACAGGCTATCCCGAAGGGATTTGCAATCGTTTTTGACGGAGCTTCGCTTCGACAAAAACTCCCTGAGCCGAACACTGTGAGGCCTCGTGCCGACCAAACGCGGCGTGTCACGCACCGCCGCGTGCGATAAGCGCGAGTCCTCACTTGCAAAACACACGTTTTGCAAGTAATTTTATAAGGAGGCGGTCCTTTGAAACCCACATCATCTGACAGAAGAGCGCTGGCAGCCTTTATGGCCCCTGCGATAATCGTCATGGTGATCTTTTTCATCCTTCCGATCATCTATGTTCTTGTGGTCAGCTGCCTGAAATGGAACGGCATCTCCGCCCCGCAGGCCGTCGGCGTCGAGAACTTCGTCAAGCTCCTGAAAAACTCGACCTTCCAGCGTTCTCTGAAGAACAACGTGATCTGGGCGCTGGTGGCCGGCTTTATTCAGGTTCCACTCGCCATGGTGATGGCGATCATCCTCTCCCGCAAGCCCAGGGGCTGGAAGTTCTCAAGCTGTCGACAAAGTGTCGACAGCTTGAGAGGCAAAAATGGGAACTTCCGAAAAAGCTCCCATTTTTGCACAGATTGTACCGCGAAAGGGGATTATCTGTATGGGTTTGTCTACAGTCTGAGTTCTTCCGTACCGTCTATTTTTTCCCGCAGGTCATCTCCGGCATCGCGCTGGCGACCCTGTGGCGCGCGATCTACAACGCCGAGCACGGCATGCTCAACGGCCTGCTGAGCGCCGTCGGGCTCGACCGTCTCGCGACGGACTGGCTCGGCAACAGCAGCACGGCCTTCCCGGCGGTGCTGATCTACTGGGTCTTCTACGTGGGCTACTATATGGTCATCATGATGGCCGACATCACGACGATCGACACCTCCTACTACGAGGCGGCGACGATCGACGGCGCGACGGATTTCCAGCAGGCTATCCATATCACGATCCCGCTGATCAAGAAGACCTCGCTGCTGACCTGCGTCACACTCGCGAGCGTCATGGGCCTGCGCCAGTTCGAACAGGTCTACATGCTCACCAACGGCGGCCCCAATCACCGCACCTCGACGATGGTCCTTTACATGTATGAGCGTCTGCAGAGCGAGAGCTATGGGCTTGCGAGCGCTACGGCCGTCATCCTGATCGTTGTGGGCGTGATCTTTATTGTCTGCATCCGCAGGCTCTTCAACGGCCGCAGTGAGACGGCGGCCCTGCGCAAAAAGGCAAGGAGGGCAGTCCGATGAGTGAAACGCGTCTTCGTCCGCCTCTTCGCGGCAAGGAGCTGATCCTCGCGATCCTGCGCTGGATCCTGATCATCTTCTTTGCGGTCTACACGCTATTTCCCCTGCTGTGGCTGCTGTCTTCCTCGCTCAAGACGAACTTCGAGTTCCTGACAAAATCTCCCTTCGCGCTGCCGAGCAAGCCCCAGTGGATCAACTACAAAAACGCGCTGACCGTCGCGGGTCTCGGGCGCATGCTGCTCAACTCCGTCTTCGTCGGCGTCGTTGCGACGCTCGTGAACGTCATCATTGCGAGCATGGGCGCCTACTGCATCTCGCGCTTCCGTTTCCGCGGCCGTGAGAGCATCTACACCCTCTTCACCGCCGGCATCCTCGTCCCGCTCAGCGCGCTGATGGTCCCCTACTTCGTCATCATCAACAAGCTCGGGCTTTACAACACCTACGGCGGCATGATCCTGCTCTACAGCGCCATCGGCATCCCGATGTCCACCTTCCTGATCCGGGGCTTGATGGATTCGATCCCCATGGATCTGGAGGAGGCGGCCTACATCGACGGCTGCGGCTTCTACGGGCGCTTCTTCCACATCATCCTGCCCCTCAGCCGCACCGGCATCGTCACCGCCGCGACCTTCCAGTTCCTCACCTGCTGGAACGAGTTCATTTTTGCAAACCTCATCGTCTCCTCGGAGAAGCTGCGGACCATTCAGGTCGGCATCCGCTACTTCACCAACCAGTTCTCGACCGACTATGTCTCCATGTATGCGGCCATCGTGATCTCCATCGTGCCCTCCATCATCGGCTACGTGCTCTTCCAGGAGCAGATCATCGCCGGCATGACCAGCGGCGCCGTGAAGGGCTGAGCCGCCGAATCCACAGTAAACGAAAGACCGCCGTAAACGGCGGTCTTCAAGCTGTCGACAAAGTGTCGACAGCTTGAAAATCAAAAATGAGAACTCCCCAAAAAGTTCTCATTTTTGAGTATATCAATCGCGAGAGGGAATAACAGCATGGGTTTGTCTACAGTCTGAAGACCGCCGTAAACGGCGGTCTTTCGTTTACTGTTATTTGATACGAATCTCAAACAGAAGCCTTTACTCTGACCGGCAAATTCTGCGCCGTGCAGCGTGGAAGCGAGACGATACAAAGCCTGCGGGGACGGCATTATGCTCTGCGATCTTCGTCTTGCCTGACAGAAATTCAGCTCGGATGTCCATGAAAGCTTCTTATCCGCGATTCGTATGAGAGCGTGCGGCATCCCCTCCGCTCTTCGGTCTGCCGTTCGTCAGATCAAAGCTGATCTCCAGCAGCTCCCGGATGAGCGCATCGTCGGCCGTGCCGTCGAGCAGGATCGTGATCCAGTGGTCCTTGTTCATGTGGTAGCCCGGGAGGATCCCCGGCTGCCGGCGATAGGCGTCCATCAGCAGCGGGCCGCACTTTACGTCGATGATATCAACAGGCCCTTCCCGGTCGATCCCCAGACGCCGGTAGGGCACGCGCTTGGCGACGGCAAACCATTTTCGGTTTCCCGCGTGCCGGAAAATGAAGTTCTCATCGTCCCACGGCCACTCCGCGTCGGTCGAATAGCGCTCCGCCGCATAGGCGATGATCTCGTCCCGTGTCATAGGATCCGTTCCCCCCCCTTGTTCCCTGTCTCTGGATATATTATACCATGAAATGGCGGATCGTTCCACAGAAAAAAGCGTCCGTTCACAGGCCGGGAAAGCCGCATTACCGCGCGTGATACGTCTCTGCTCAAAGTTGATGAAAAACAGCATTTCCCCCGCCTCCCGCGTATTGACTCTGCCGGATAATAATGATAAATTGTATATACACCGGATAACAAAATGTATCAGTAAAGGAGGGTAAAAACATGAACATCCGGAAAATCCTGGCGGTTCTTCTGGCTGTCGCGATGCTCCTGTCCCTGGGCGCCGCCACCGCCTTTGCCGAAGAGACGTATTCGTCCACGGCAAAGGGCTTCGGCGGCGATGTGACGGTGACGCTGGGCGTCGAAGACGGGGTCATCACATCCCTGACGGCCGAAGGCCCCAACGAGAGCACAGATTACGGCGCCAAGGGCATCGTCTACTTCAACAAGCTGTTTGCCGACTATGTGGGCACGGCTGCGGCAGACTTTGACCCGTCCGCGATCGACGGCTACACCGGCGCGTCGACCACGACCAAGGCCGTGTTCACCGCCCTCGGCGGCGCCTTCGCGGCGCTCGGCGAGAACGCGGGCGAAGCTGCGCTGGCCGACGGCAGCTATGAGGTGCTGGAGTGGGGCTTCTCGCTCGACACGCAGCTGCCCGTGACGGTTGAGATCAAGGACGGCGCGATCGCCGCCGTGACGGTCGACATCGACAGCAGCGGCGAGACCCCGCAGATCGGCGGCACGGCCGTCGAGCTGATGGTCCCGCGCATCCTGGCCGAGCAGTCTCTGGCGGTCGACGCCATCAGCGGCGCGACCTCGACCTCCAACGCCATCAAGCGCGGCATCGCCGACGCCTTGCAGCAGGCCATGGCGGCCGCCGGCATGGATGAGCAGAGCGCCCTTGCCGCCATGAGCGGGTGGTACGCGGCGCCGTCCTATCTCAAGACGGACGCGGACCCGATCGACGTGACCACGCAGGTGCTCGTCGTCGGCGGCGGCGGCACAGGCTGTCTGGCCGCCCTGCAGTCCCAGAAGACCGGCGCGGACACGCTCGTGATCGAGACGAGCGCCAAGTACGGCGGCACCGGCGCGCTGACCTGCGGCCCGATGACCATCAATCCCCCCGCGCAGGTAGAGGAGTTCGGCAACCGCGACCTTGTGGACGCCGACATGCTCTACAATCAGTGGCTGGACGACATTGACGCACAGGAGGGCGACAAGAGCGCCGCCATCATCTCCAACTTCATGGACATGTCCGGCTACGACATCGACTGGATGAACTCCATGGGCTTTGAGAAGTTCGCCTTCTCCACGCCCTTCAAGTTCCCCGCCTATCAGATCTGGTGCACCTATCCCGGCTGGAACGCCGGCAAGGTCCACGGCGCCGGACTGACCCACGGCTACTTCAACGATCTGATGGACACCTACACCGCTCTCGGCGGCAAGACGATGTTTGAGACCACCGGCACCGGGCTGCTGCTCGACGACGCGGGCAAGGTCATCGGCGTCGAGGCTGTCGGCTACGACGGCCAGGTCTACCACATCTACGCCGACGCCGTCGTCATCGCGACCGGCGGCTATGCCGGCAGTGCCGAGTACCTGAAGGAGTTCACGCTCTCCGACGACACCGGCGTCTACCAGACCTACGGCGTGATGACCAACGTCGGCACCGCCATCACCATGGCGCGCCAGGTCGACGGCAAGATCGCCGACAACGTCGACATCGTCATGGCCCACTTCTCGGCCCCCGAGAAGCGCATCCATGAGTTCACGCCGGCCGACAACCAGATCCCGACCGCGATCATTGTCAGCCCCTATGTGCTGGACGTCAACACCAACGGCGAACGCTTCATCAACGAGCTTACCGCCTCCGATGACGCCGGCGACGAGACCAACCGTTACTTCTCCATCATCGGCTCCGACCAGCTGGATGCGATCAAAGAGTCCGGTTTCGTGGGCTCGACCTCCGGCATGTACCTCAACCCGGGCCGCATCAATCCGGGCGAGCCGGTGGAGAACCTCTACACCGTGCTCGACTTCTGCGTCAAGGCCGGCTTTGTGTGGAAGTCGGACAATCTCGATGATCTGGCGGCCTCCATCGCCGCCGACACGGGCATGACCATGAGCAATCTCGCCGATTCCGTTGCGCGCTACAACGAGCTGTGCGCCGCCGGCGAGGACAGCGATTTCGGCAAGGCGCCCATGTATCTGCAGCCGATCACCGGCGAGACCTACTACGCCGTGGAGGCGTCGCCCATCCTCTACTCCACCAGCAGCTCCGTCGAGGTCGATGAGAGCATGCGTCTGGTGACCAACGACGGCGGCGTGATCGAGAACGTCTTTGTCGGCGGCCTTGATTCCATCGGCGTCGTTCTGAAGGACGAGTACATCGACTACGGCGGCGTCGCCCAGTCCTGGGCCTTCTATTCCGGCCGTCTGGCCGGCATGAACGCGGCCGAGGTCGCGCTGCAGCCCGAGACGGTCGCCGAGGGTGAGGGCTATGTCATCACCGCGGTCGGCGACAAGGTCTACAATGTCACCGGCGTCGCGCCGAGCGTACCCGAAAACGTGCTGCTCAACGGCGACGCGGCGGAGAACGGCCTGAACTACATCTCGCTGGCTCTGCCCGTTGAGGGAGAGGCCTCCACTGCGATCATCTCCTCCATCGCCCCCTGCGCCGGCGACGGCCCGACGCTGGAGCCCGGCACGAAAGCTGCGGTGGAGGATGGCGTGCTCCGCTATGCGCTGCAGGTCAGCGACAAGACCATCACTGCCGGCGGTGTGAAGCTGACGGCGGACTTTGACAATGGCGAGAGCGCCGTATACGTCATTCAGACCGACTTCCTGACCCTCGCGGAGGCGGTGGGCGAAGACGTGACGGCGGCAGCGGTCGAAGCCGCGGCCGCGGACGAGGCGCTCGCGGACATTCCCGCGCTCGACATCGGCACCACCGTATGCAAGGCGGCGGCGGACGAGGACACCGCGATCTATCTGCTCGGCGGCACCGTGGCCGCGAACAGGGCCGTGACCGAGGCCCTCGGTCTCGACGCGGAGGGCGGCGAGCACTATGCCGTCGTTCTGCTGGATGCGCCCGAGGGCTTCGCCGAGGGCAGCTTCACCGTCGAGAGCGCGGTCAGCTACGCCGGAAATGAGATGCCGGTCGCGCGTTCGGTCATGCCTGCCGTCAACGGCGGCGCTGTGTTCGTGCAGCAGTTCCTGCCCGCGACCTACGCCTACGCCGGCTTCTTCGGCGGTGAAAACCTCGTCAGTCCCGGCACGCTGAGCGAAAAAGGTGTCACCCTGACCGGCACCTGGGACAACGGTGCCGAGACCAAAGCCGTGACCTACAAGCTGGGCTTCGACGGTCTCTACATGGACTTCGCACCCGTCTACATGAACGACGCGCTGGCGGCCGCCGGCGTTGAGGAGAGCGCGGAGATCGTGGCCTGCGGCGTCAACGCGTACAAGGTGTCGAACACCGGCACGGTGAACGTCCTGCTCAGCGCGCCCGATCCCTTCTTCACCTATTCGGCTGTCACGGTCAACGGCGAGATGCTTGACAGCAGCGCCGGCTATGTCGTGGTTCCGATGGAGCTCGCCTCCGGTGAGAACACGATCACGGCGGTCTGGACCGGCTCGCCCACCATGTGGGGCCCGGGCGCCGACTACCCCGTGACCTACAGCTTTATCTGCAACTGATCCCTGCGGCCGCGCCCGCTCCCCCGCCGGGGAGCGGGCAGGCCGGCAAAAAACTGACACGCTCCGGAGCCTCAAAGTGCTCCGGAGCGTGTGTTCGTTTCTGCAAAATTCAGCGGGATCGCATGCGGCGGGCCGGTGCGTCTGCGGGGAGTCAGCTGTCGTGATAAGAGAGATAGGCCTGCTTCTCCCGCACGTCCTCCGCCTCCAGCGAGGAGGAATTGCGGACGCCGCCCAAAGACTCCAGATGATGGCGGAACTCGTGGCGCAGGACACCGCGCAGCAGCGCCCTGGCTTCCGCAGCGTCCGCCTGCGGGTAGACCCGGTCGAAGGAGCCCTTGAACATGATGATCTGCCGCATGCCGGAAGAGACCTGATACTGCCCCATGGTGTACAGATCGTCTCCCCGGGCGTAATCCGGGACAGCCGTCGCTTCAGACACGATCACGCCGCCGGAGAGCTTTCGGAAGAACACCTCCGGCAGCTCGTCGATCAATTCCGATATGATTCTTCTATATTCCTCGATGCTGATCATAATGACTGTAGGATGGCGAAAAGCCGCAGAGCAGCTCTGCCATATTCATTGCAATAAGGATCGCGCAAACGATCGACACAATCATTTGCTGCCAGGCATGCCGTTCGACAGCAGATGCAATCGAACGACCGGTTGCTTTCGCTATGTGATAATCATTATAGTCAAAAACAGATGACATTTCAATATCGACAGTGCCAACAGCTGCAAAGCAGGGCACGCATCCGCGTTTTCTTGAATTCCGTCCGGGCCTGCTGTATAATGGGTACCAACCAGGCAGGAGGGCACAGGTATGATGATCTCTACCCGCGGGCGCTATGCGCTGCGTATTCTCGTCGATCTGGCGGAAAACCAACACGAAGGATATATTACGCTCAAAGAGGCCGCCGACCGGCAGGAGATATCCGAGAAGTATCTGGAGAACATCGTGAAGGATCTCGTCAAGGGACGCTTCGTAGAGGGCGTACGCGGGAAGGGCGGCGGCTATCGGCTTGCCCGACCGGCGGACGAGATCAACGTAATGGAGGTCCTGCGATCGACGGACGCGACGCTCACTCCCGTCGCCTGCCTCGAAGAGGGCAGCAAGCCCTGCTCCCGTGCGGCCTCGTGCCGGGCACTCCCCCTGTGGAAAGGGCTGGACAAGGTCGTCAGCGAATACCTCGGCGGCTTTACCGTAGGGGATCTCATGAAAGAGAAATAGAAAAAGAAAAGGGCTTCCGGGATCTGCGTGATCCCGGAAGCTCTTTCTTTACAGCATGGAGCAGTCCAATACGGGGTTTGTCATGATCTCTTTCGTCAAGGGCGCGTCCGTCACGGCCGCCCGGGCCAAAACCATTTTTCCGGCAGGAACCGAATGTGTCAGCCACACGCTGCCGCCGATGATGCAGTCGTTTCCGATCCGTGTCTCTCCGCCCAGGATCGTGGCGCCGGAATAGATGATGACGCGGTCGCCGATATCCGGATGCCTCTTGATCCCCTTGACCAGCGTCCCATCCTCCCCGACCTCAAAGCTCTTGGCGCCGAGCGTAACGTGCTGATACAGCTTAACGCCGCAGCCGATGGTCGTCGTCTCCCCGATCACCACGCCGGTGCCGTGGTCGATGAAGAAGGAATCGCCGATGACCGCGCCGGGATGGATATCGATCCCGGTCAGGCGGTGCGCGTATTCCGTCATCATGCGCGGCAGGAGCGGCACGTTCTCCCGATACAGGATATGGGCCAGACGGTAGGTGCTGATGGCTGTGAAGGCCGGATAGCAGAGGATGACCTCGTCGAGGCTTTTCGCCGCGGGGTCTCCCTGATAGGCGGCAATCAGATCGGTCTGCAGCTGCCGCCTGACTTCCGGCAGGCTTTGAAGCAGCGCGGCGAAAACCGCTTCCAGAGGCGGCGAGGCCGGAATATGGGACAGGCAGTCCTCAAGCACCCCGGCCGCCTGCAGCAGACGCGATTCCCGCGAGGTGCGGTCAAAAGAGAAGCGCGGGAAAAGCGCGTCGATCATCAGATCGGTAAAGCGTTCCGCCTGTAAGCGCAGTCCGGCGGCGCTGCGGGCTTCGCCATCCAGCAAAGCATCCAGGCGCTCAAGGGCGCGGGCGGTCTGACGAGTCAGAATCGGTAGTGTCTGATCCATATTATTCAGCAAACAGCGGTGTGGACAGATAACGGTCGCCGGTGTCCGGCAGGAGCGCAACGATGGTCTTGCCTTTATTTTCCGGCCGTTTCGCCAGCTGGATCGCGGCCCAGACCGCAGCGCCGGAGGAAATGCCGACAAGCACACCCTCGGCGCGGCCGACCTTCCGCCCTGCGGCAAAGGCGTCCTCGTTCTCCACGGCGATGATCTCATCATACACGGCTGTGTTCAGCACCTCCGGCACAAAGCCCGCGCCGATGCCCTGGATCTTGTGGGCGCCCGCCGTGCCTTTGGAGAGTACCGGTGAGCCCGCAGGCTCTACCGCCACGACCTTTACGGCGGGGTTCTGCTCCTTGAGGTATTCACCCACGCCGGTGATCGTGCCGCCGGTCCCGACGCCCGCGACAAAGATATCCACCTTGCCGTCGGTGTCCGCCCAGATCTCCGGCCCGGTCGTGGCTTTGTGAACGGCTGGATTCGCCGGGTTTACAAATTGCCCGGGGATGAAGGCGTTGGGGATCTCTTTTGCAAGCTCATCCGCCTTGGCGATGGCGCCCTTCATGCCCTTGGAGCCCTCAGTGAGCACCAGCTCCGCGCCGTAGGCCTTCATGAGCTGCCGGCGCTCCACGCTCATGGTCTCCGGCATGACGATGATGATGCGGTAGCCGCGGGCTGCCGCGACCGAGGCAAGGCCGATGCCGGTGTTGCCGGAGGTCGGCTCGATGATCACGGAGCCTTCCCTGAGCAGGCCTTTCGCTTCGGCGTCGTCGATCATCGCCTTGGCGATGCGGTCCTTGACGGAGCCGGCGGGGTTAAAGTACTCCAGCTTTCCGAGGACCGTGGCCTCCAGCCCTTCTTCCTTCTCAATGTTCCTGAGCTCCAGCAGCGGGGTCTTGCCGATCAGCTGATCGGCGGATGTATAGATAATAGACATGACTTTGTCCTCCTGTTCTAAATACTATATGCGGGATAGCAGATCATCAGACCGGTTGCAACATCGTTCTTTCAAAAGGAACATGGCAGTCTCTCTTTCTTTCAACAAAAAACCGGAGCGCCCATAAGGCTCTCCGGTCAGTTGATGCAGGCACACAGAGGTCTCAAACGGGCATGACAGATAGCACGCGCATTTCACAGCGCATGTCGCAACACATCATGCAGTTGAAGCTTGCCATTCGCATGTCGGCCTCCGCGGCAGAATTACCTGTCGATATGATATGTTTATAGCACACAGCACTTCCCTTGTCAACAGTTTTTATCCTCCGGGGCTCATGAAAACCTTTATCCTCCGAAGCCCATAAAAGCTTTGTTTTATCCCGTTTTCCGGGGATATCCGCAAGGCCGTCAGTGCGCGGTACGGTTTGAGATTTCGCTTTTGTCACTATTGGAAATGAAACTCCGGTGAAGAAAAAAATCGGCTTGAATCATAACGATTCAAGCCGATATCTGGCAGCGGGAGAAGGATTCGAAGAGCAGAGCACATCTGCGTTGAACTTTTTTATCTGCAAAAGCAAGTAAATTATAAAAAAACGTCGATTTTCCCAACCTGTCAACAAGTAAAAAATGGTTATTTGCGTTCCCGTAAGGGTAGCGGTAAGGGTACAATTACAGGAGGAAAAAACATGAAAAATACAACGTTTGAAAGCATCGGAGGAACCTACAAAATGGCCAATGACTGTCTGATTCCCGAATTGAGTATAGCAGAAGCGCCCCTCTCGGCAAGTGGGGATTGCTGCGCAAGCACTATTTGATGGATAACCACAAAGCGCTTTATTCCAGTTGGATGCTCACAGGTGAACTGGACAAGCATCTTGCTCAGGTCGAACAGGAGGCTCAGAAACGCTTTGACCAGATCGTGGTGCAGCTCTCGGTTCAGCGGGGAATCACAGAGAAACTGAAAGCAGAGGATCAGCTCCGCTGGGTTCGGGAAACGAACGCCGCACGTGCTACCGCAGAGGAAATGGTCTTGGATGAGTTCATTTACACTCTGGATGGGAAGAAAGAACGTCAAAAGGAAATCAAGCCGCAGTTTAACTCGTTCGACGACCTGCCGGCTGTTCTTAATGCAAATCAGTTAGGTGCAGCGCTTAATATTTCTCGGGCGAACGCATATCGCCTGATGCGCAGCGCCGATTTCCCTACCTTGAGAATTGGCCATCGTATGCTTGTCAGGCGAGATAAAGTGCTAGAATGGATCGAAAAACAGGAGCAGGGATAATTGAATTGACTTGTATTCCCCCATCCTTTAGAGTAGTAATGCATGTAACAATGCAGAAAGCAGCGCGATGGAAAAGTTATTAAATAAGGACAAATTGAGGAAAAGCCGATGACGAATGCGCCAACGATAGACAGAATACTCCGCTGGTTTGACCGTGGACATTTGAATCCCTCAGTTCCGACAGAGCGGATAAAGGCAGCTATGGAGCCGCTGTTTGCTGTTCTCACACCGCTTGCTCCTTTGAAGAGCAACAACGAAGCGAAGGCCATCTGGATCAGGATACCACGAGGCGATATCAGCGACTACGACAGTTATGAGGATCTGCTTGAATACGGCGAGGTTGACACCTACGAGGAATACCAATCCCGCTGGCGGGAGGAGTATCCCGACGAATACAAATGGTATAAGCTGATCGTTGTTGAGAACTTCAACAAGGACGGGACACTGAGCTTTCGTGCCGTTTCCCTTGGAAATAAAACGATCATCAGTGCCTTGATGGATCGTGAGAACCCTGAATGCAGCTATACCGAAGATGCAGCGGTAGAGCTTTGCGGGCTGATGACCGAGGCCGCATCGGAAGCTATTGGGAAGCTCCGCGCTGGTACGTATCAGAATGAAGTCAATGTCGGGCTCCCATTCCAGTTCAAAACAGGTGTTGTTCACCGATCCGTTTTATGGGAGAAAGAACCGGAACAGAAAAAACATGATTTGGACGGCATTTCTTTTGAAATGCTGACAGCGTTCAAAAAGCTGCTTGCCGAGGGACTTAACAGCGAAGCCATTATCGGTCGGATAAAAGCTATGACTGCCAATGACTTTTTCCGTGCCTGTGCTATTGGCTACAAAGCCTGCGGCTTCGAAGACATAGAGCTTGCGCCGGTCGATCAATACTTTGCGCACGCGGACGGTCGAGACGAGGGCTTATCCGGCAGGGGCTTTGGCCTGAATGCCGGACCCGGTATCGACTTCGACGACCCGCTTGCATGGGAGGATTGGTATTTTCATCGCGAGCAGCACGGAGGCCATCCCTGGGAAGTCATCGGAGGAGGTAACAGCACCCATGTCGACCTCGCAGTATGTCATGATCGGCAGACGCTGGATTGGAAGGTGCGATGCGGCAAAATGACCGAGGAAGAAGCGGCCGCACATCCTTGCGGTTACTATTTCTTGGTTGCCGGGAAGCACCGGGCAAAAGAAGCAGTTGCGTTCTACACGGCGCTCAACGCAGCCGGGCTGCCTGTCATTCTCCGTGATGCGGAGGAGATCCTTGCCAGATTTGAGGGGACCGACTATGTTGGTATCGTTCCGCACTCTGTGATCCCCAAATACTGCGAGGGCATGTTCCCCGAAAAGTATGGTTCTATCATCGACTTCATGCACGTATACGAGGAAGAGATCGAGCTCTTCGGGGATCAAATCGAATGGCTCCCGCAGGAGGAGGCAATGCTGCAGGATCAATCGGGTTGAAAGGCAAAGCGAACTCGTCTTGTGTTCACAAGTAATCAAAGCAGTTCAAACTAACAGTCCTAACGCACAGGCACCTGGAAGCCATTTATAGCAGTGGCTCTCCAGGTGCCTGTTTGCGTAGAAAACTATCAATTGCGATAGCCGAAGTGCTCTCTAACCTTTTTATGTGTACTTTGATCGGAAAGCCTATATGCTACCATTGGCACTGAGGTCATCCCTTTCTCCCAGTATCCGTCGTTCTGATCCTCAACGAAGCTCTTCCATTCTACCCGGATGAATATCTCTCTATCAATATCCAATTTGGCTTTATAGCCTTGCTCGAGCCAGGGTGCGTCGATCACGGGAGTCGTATGGCCATCAACATCAACCGTGAATTCTTTCATGGGAACAGCCGTCGCTATGCACTCTCCAATACCGACAAAACCACAGCCTGCAATATGGCAATACACAATATCGCCCTCCTGAATGTTCTGCAGGTATTTCCCAGTCCCACCCAGATTGGCAGAAAGAAAACCGTATTTCAGTGCATCCGGCCAGCTTTTCTCATAGTATTCCACAGTGTACTCTTGGGCCTTTTCGTTCTTGAAAAACTCTTTCTCAATTTCATCAGCCCATCCGCCGGCGAGATCCTTGATTTCGTTCGGATCCCATATGTCTGCAGCCATTTGAAGGTAAATATTTGCCCTCTCCTCTATGCTGTTTTTCGTAAATACCGGAATGGGCGAGAAGCCATATTCTTGGGCAATAGTTAGGAAATGAGGATTATTCTTATATGCGATATCGTTTAGAGCCTGAGCCAGAATGTTGTCTCCCGCATATTTGATTACTTTCTGCTGATAGGTCATATCCTGATAGCTGCGATTCTTGTCCCGCGTCAGGATAATCAGATTACCGATCATTTGCCTGCTGGCTTTGAAGTCATCTATGTCGTTGAAAGCTTCGTGATAGCTATCATAATCATCCGGCAAGATGTGTTCAATGTCGTATGTATTGCCTTTGCGCTTGCGGTCAACATAGACGTCGAACTGAGACGGATTTCCCATTTTCACATTCACATAGGATGTGAAGCGAGCGAGGAGATGGAGCATATATCTTCCGGAGAACTGATTCAGGCTGAACTTTGTAATGCCGTCGATGCTGGAGTCCATTCTCCGAAGCGCTCGTACCAGAGCCATTCCAACCTTTTGGCAATTCTGATCCCGGATTTCCTTCATCACGCGGAACAGGAGATATTTGTTCGTATTCCAGTTGACCTTTCGGAAATTGAAAATGCGGATCGAAGCAAAGTCGTCCACGAACTTCGAGATCATCTGGATCTTCCGGTTGATATCACTCTCGGAATCATCATTGCGCACAGCTGAGATGATAAGCATCGTCTGGTAGTTCAGATCACGGTCGGCGTTGTAGAACACCTCTTCAAAGCCGGGAGTGAGGCTGATGCTGTAATCACGAATTCTTAAATATAGTTCCGTTACTCTGGACATCTCGGTCAGTACAAGCTCTTTGAAGTCACTCGGCTTAACGAGCCCCATCTTTGATTTTGCGTTTGACCTGACCCAGGTGTGGAACTTCTCGCCCAGAAGTTCAAAGTCCTCATCGTTGGCGCCTCTCTTGCCTTCACGCAGTGTTTCTGCATAATTGGCACGAAGCCAGGTTGAGATGAATTCCACATCTTCCGTATTCACAACGCCGCTGGAATCATAGGATGAAGCCGCTTTGATGCGGTTGATGTTATCCTGCCATCTGCGATTTACGGTTGAGCGATCAGCCTCTGCGATCTGCTGCATCACGAAGGCCTTCATCATTTCTGCACTGTTGAGACTCAGGCCACGGTCATTCATGGTCAGAAAAATCGTATGCGCTTCGTCCTCAGAAGGTGTATCGATTTCAAGAAGCAGGACTTTTTCTTTCAGCCAATAAATGAAATACTCCAGGGCTTCTCCCTTCAGGTCATCAGGGAATAGCTCCACGATATCTTTGTACCGTTCCAACATATTCTGGGCGCTCTCATTTTCAGCCTGAAAGTCCAGTTTGTTGTCACTGAGAGACTGCAAGCAGGAGCGGCGATCTTCTACGTCAATGTTGAAGCTCTTTGTTCCAAAATGATCGTCGTAGATCATATCGGAAAACTGGACCATGCGATACCCCTGTGCCGCCTGCTCCTTCTGCAGATTGTTCAAGTAAATCAGGAGAAGCGTCAGAGAGGTAAGCCGCTGCTGGCCGTCAATGATTTTATAGGGAGATCCTCCGGTGCAGATAATGCACCCCATGTAATAATAACCATAGTTCTCGACTTCCTGGGGCGTGTCATGCTTTACCGGATCATAGTTCTGCTCAAAGGTCCCTTGAAAGTCAGAAATCATCTGCTCAATCTGTTTCCGGCCCCAACGATACTCGCGCTGGAAAACATCAACCGTAAACCGGCGATGGGACAGAATCTTGGTGAGAGTTTCTGTTTTGTCGATCTTGTTCATATCTTTCCCCTCTTACGTAATGCGCATTTCACGCTGCAACAGCGTTGGCGTTGACCTGCTCAATGATCTTGCGGATGCCCATCCAGACGGTGAGATCGGTGAAGACCTCCACGATGCTGCCTTGATCTGTGAAAGGTGTCTCCTGCAGGACGGACAGATCCTTCATCATGCCGTTGTGGACGATGTACTCCACGATCTGGTTGACGAAATAGATCTGCCGGCTGTCCAGATTCGTGTCGTTCAGGTACTCGGCGAAGGCGGCCTTGGCCGCATTCATGTCCAGCCCCACGATCTCGCGCACGAACTCGCCCAGAGGCTTGGCGCCGTATTCGGCCTCATACTCCTGTTTGGTGCCGACCTCGCTCCAAAGGATGCCCTCCAGCACCTTCACGTCCTCACCGGTCAGTGGAACGTTGCTCTTGAGCTTAGCAATCACGGCATTGTCCTGATGCTGCCGCACGTAGAACTCCGCTTTGGCCTTGTAGTTCTTGAGGTCGTCATTCTCCAGTTCCGACTCCTTCCACTCCATGGCGAGGATCTCATCGTCGAAATCCGTGTCATAGCGGATCTTGACCTGAGGGATGTACTTGATCAGATCTCGCAGGCTCTCGCGGATGTGCTCAAACTCGTTGATGCGCGCGTTGTCCAGATAGTCCGTATGCAGGATCTTGTCGATGAGCTCCGCCTCGGCCATGATTTCCGGAATGTTGGCGACGCTGGCCACCGCGGCGACCTTCTTGATGAGATCGTGCCGGGCGCGGCTGTACTTCTTCCCGGCGAGGTAGGCCAACTCGATGCCGTAGAGCAGGGCGTCAAAGCGCAGAGCCTTGGCATCGTAATGCTCCGGTTCAATGAGCGGAGCCAGCTCCTGGCCCATCAGCAGGGTATCCTCATAAGTGAGGGCGTTGTAGTTTTCGGGATTGGAATAGAGATCTACATATTTCAGATGCTGCTTGACCGCAAAGTTCTCGCGGTTAAGCTCACGTACCTTCTCTACCATATCATCCACCAGCGACTTGCGGAAGGGGATCAGCTCAGGCGTCTGATACGCCAGATCCTGCAGCTTGAAGGCAATCTGCGCTTTGAGGTGGAATATGGCCCCGGACAGGGCAATCATATTGGCGGTGGGCTTACCCTTGTTCATGCGGAAGAACTCAAAGTTGCCGCAGAAATCGAAGATATAAAATTTATCCTTATCCGCACCGTCCAAAAGCCCCGGGCAGAGGCGCGTGCCGCGGCCGATCATCTGCCAGAACTTGGCCTTGCTCATGACCTTCTTGAAGAAGACCAGATTCAGCACTTCCGGCACGTCGATGCCGGTGTCCAGCATATCCACGGAAATGGCGATCTGGGGCAGCTTGTTCGGCTCGGAGAACTCATCGATGGCGCTCTGGGCGTAGGTCATGTAGTTGTCGATGACCTTGGCCCAGCCCACAAGGTGCGGGTATTCCTTCCCGAACACCTCAAGGATTTTCTCCGCATGGGTATGGTTCTTGGCGAAGATGATGGTTTTGCCCAGCTTGTTGCCGTAGTCGATCTTGATGCCGTGGGTCATGAGGACATTCAGTACCTCGCGGATGGTGTCCTCGTTGAAGATCCACTCGTTGAGAGCGGAGGAGGCGATGCTCTCCGGCAGCTCGCCGTTTTGATTTTCAAAGGTGTCCTCGTAGATCTGCTTTTCTTCCTCGGGCAGATCGTCGTACACGATGCCCTGCTGGATGAATTTCAGCGTCGTCTCGACGGACAGAAAATCCACCAGATAGCCATCCTGCACCGCCTGCGCCAGCTCATAGCCGTAGGTGGGCACGCCGCTCTCCAACTCAAAGACTTCGTAGGTATTCTTGTCGATCTCGTCCTTGGGCGTGGCGGTGAGGCCCACCAGCGGCGCGTCGAAGTAGGTGAAGATATCGCGGTATTTGTTGTAGATCGAGCGGTGCGCCTCGTCGCAGATGACAAGATCGAAATGCCCGACAGAGAAGAGCTTACCCTCCTCATCCTGCACGGTGTCAATGCAGTTCATCATGGTCTGATAGGTGGAGAACACACCGCGCGCCTCGTAGTTGTCTTTCTCCTCGCAGAGATTTGTGACCGAGAGGTCGGGCAGGAGATTGACGAAATTGCGCTTGGCCTGCGTGACAAGGGAGTTGCGGTCGGCCAGGAACAGGACGTTTTTGATCCAGCCCTGATCCATCAGCACCTTGACGAGCGCGATGACCGTGCGCGTCTTGCCAGAGCCGGTAGCCATGACCAGCAGCGCCTTGCGGCGGTTCTTCTGCCCAAAGCTGTCACAGACTGCCTTGATGGCCGCCTCCTGGTAATAGCGTCCGGCGATCTTCTTATCCACCACGATGTTCTTGAGGCCGCTGCGCGTGCGCTGGAGATTGAAGAGCTTTTCGAGGTCGCGCTTGGAATAGATCGCCGCGACCCTGCGCTCCGGGTATTGGTTGTCCACGATGCGTGTCTCAAAGCCGTTGGTGAGGAACACCACCGGGCGGCGGCCCTGTTTGCGCTCGATGAGGTCGGCGTAGAGCTTGGCCTGCTGGCGACCCTTGGCCACATCCACACAGGTGCGCTTGGCCTCGATCACCGCGAGCACGCGCCCGTCGTCACCCAGCAGCACATAGTCGGCAAAGCCAACTTCGGACTTGTTGGGCATGCCGGGGATCTCGTATTCGTTAATCCAGTTCCTGCTCTCGACCCAGCCCGCGTCCTCCAGCATGGCGTCGATGTATAGCTTGCGGGTCTTGTATTCGGAGAGCTCCAGGGGCTTGGGCACATAGTTCTGCTGCTGCTCCTCGCGCCGGGCGGTGAGCTCCGCCTTGAGCGCGGCGTTCTCCGCCATGAGGGCCGCGAGGTCAATCTCTTCCTCAACTACTCCCTTAGCAGGGGAGTCCCCTCCGGCGGGCTCTTGAATGGGGTTCAAAAGATTCGGATCGAAAGCCCGCTCCTCGTAGTTGTCCCCGTAGCAGTAGGCTACGAAGTCCAGGAACAGATAGAGGTTTTCCAGGCACAGCACCGCCTGCTCGCGGCTGATCTTCTTCCCAGCGTGGGCGGCGGTGTTGCCCACCTTACGGATGAAGTCCATCCGGCGCAGGAGGTTTGTGTCCACCACATCGCGAAACTCATCCGTGCTCATGAGGCTGACCAGCTTGTCGTCCCAGGGCAACACAAGCTCACCGTCCACGGAATACATCCACTTGACGGCAAACTCCATTGCCCTACGGCAGTTGAGCACACAGGCCGCGGGGTCGATATTCAAAATCTTCTCCGCCGAGACTGCCACCTCCGCGAAGGAGGTGAATTTAGGCTCGGAGAGGAAAATGTCAAAGTTGGTCATGGGGCAGCCTCCTGTTAGCTTTTTATCTTTCTCATTCCAAAAAGGCAAACATAAATCCAGGCATATCTTCATAATTGGGCTCTGACATTGCAATATCGGAATGATTCACAATCTTCCGAAATGCTTGTAATGCTTCAGCCACTTCAGTTTGCAAGAAGAGGATATATTCTTCAATCGAAGAGCAACTTTGAATTTCATACCAATTATCTTTCTCTTCGATATCATTCAATAAGTCAGTTTTTGACAGTTTCCAGCAAGTCCATCGTAACCAAAGATATTTCGTTTCAAGTTTCCGAAATTCACCCTTATCATCTGGCTTCAACTTCTCAAATGGGAATTTTAATTGATTCAAATAGAAAGACAAAGGAGCGGATAATCGCTTCAGTTCTTTTAGGTTCTGCAGAATCCACCGGTCCTTGACGATAGAAAGGAAGTCATCCCATGTTATCAATTGGATGTTCGAATACGATGCAGCCTCAATCGCTCCAGATTGAAAGCCAGATTTTGAAATAAGCAGCCCCAATGAAGCGCCTGAATCCGCAACGACTGTACGGAAAGCGTGAACTTTTTCCTTGGGAACAGCACTATCCCAATACTTGCATTCACAAATGATTCTCTTGACTAGTTCATCCGGACTATCTACCAAAACGTCCACTTCAACTTTCCCTCGGGCGGTGCTGATTTCGCAGGGACTAACAGCATGATAGCCAGCTTGGTTAAGAAAACGCGCTGTTTGATTTTGCAAATCTCTCCAGTCTTTAGGGACTGTATTAGAAAATGCCAGCTTCATTCCTTTGCTCCTCTTTCCTTTTCATAACTCTCCTTGCTGTGGAAAGGACTGCGAATATCATCAATCGGCTTCACTGTCACCACAAAATGAGGCAGATAAGCACCAACAGGACGTCACCTCTTAACTATCTTTTGATACCTCATATGTTAAGCTTTCAAATCTGTTCGCTGACTGACCTGAAACATAGTCCGCTGAAAAAGTAATCGCAGCTGCTACTGCAAGATTATAATCATCTATGGGAATCTCGCTCCTATACTCAGTGAGTGATTGAATCGGCCTCCTCCGTACTACTGGGATCGTCAGGGGAAGTACTTTTAGAATAACATCAAAGTATTGTTGGCTTTTTTCTGCACTATACCAGCAGATACCAAGTCCATCATTATAGTATGAGTCACATTCCCTAAATAGAGAATCTAACAGATAGTCTTCTCTGCCACGAGATTGTACATCTTCAGTTAAACATACTTTAATACATGAGAGCAAATGATAAAGAGCGGAATTGTGTTCCTTAATTCGGTTCTCCTGCTCTGCCTTGAATTGTAGGAAAACAGTTACAACCACTACAAATGCGCTGCATACGATTCCAATCATCAGATTCTCAGCGAAAGTGAGCCAGTGATTATCCGAGCTACATCCTTCTATTAGAACAGCAGATAATGTCAATATCACAATTATCCATATACTTATTGTGACTGTTTTTTGATGGAGGGATAACGAGTCACTTCCTTTAGCAGGGATAAAGACACGCTTCATGAAGAAGGGCACATCGCTGAGCAGGTTCTTTATTCTCTTTGTAAATGAAGACATTAGGTACCACCTCTTTATGTAACGGTAGTCAATTCGGCGAGTTTTTGGTGTTTTTCATATGCAGCAGTAAGCTCTTTCACTTTGGCTTCTGTTTCAATCTCGTTGACCTTTTTCTTCTGTTCTGATAACTGAACGAGGTTGATATTAAAAAGGTTCGGGTTGATTACTGCTATTATTTTGTTCTCCAGCGCATCTCTGTCAGCACCCTGTATTTCCGCCAGATCAAGAAACTTATCAATCAGATTGTTCTGAATATCAAATTGCCTTTGATGGGTGAATCCAACCTGAGAATAACTGCTGCTATGACCGAATAGCACCAGCCTTCGGTCTGCACCTTGTAGCCAGCTTCCGATTAGTTTCCACCATGTTTTATCCGTCTCACCGATGGACATCCCATAAACACAAATAATATTGCTTCCATTGATCAGTTTTGTTACCTCATCATCCACCAAGCTGCCAGCGCGCGCATTTATTGCTGGCTTTTCCAGCTTTTGGCGAAACCGCCGCTGCCCAGACCATTTTTTATTAGCAATTTGGCCTGGGTTATCAACCCCCATGATTATCGGCCCGGGAAGGTCACCATGAATGTGTAGCACACTCCTGTTTACTATGTGGTTATAGCCCGTTCCCTTCATGGCATGGTTGCCTACGACAGCGTTGTTTTTAAAAGCCCGTTCCAAACACTGATCAAGAATATGGGTATAGTTAAACGAAATAAAACGAAAGTTTACCCCGCCGTTTTTCGATATAATCGCATTAATCGTATTTCTATATCTGTTCGGAATGCTTTCGTCATATTTAGAAATTGACCGAATGAATTCCTTCTGTATTTCTTCGCCGCATAAATCATAATCAATCTTTGACTCTTCTGCTTGGAGATAGCGAATCAATTCCTCTGTAAAATCATCAAGACAAATCTGGAAATCTGCCTGGCGATCGTCTTGAAATCTGTCTGTATATTGACCGATAGCGAACTCAAAATTGGACCAATAATCCCCATTTTCAGCTATGCTTTTTTGAAACGCTTGGAGCCGAGGATCTGCTTTTTTCAAATTAGCATAGTGTGCTTCGACTTTTTTATAGGCAGATGCAATGCCCATGTGGATATCAAATCCATTACCAATGAGGAAAGTAATGTCCATTTTTCTATCTCCATACTTCTTGTTGTATATGTAATCCGTATATAAAAAACGGATTTCACCAAATTTGGATTTGTCGATCTGCGCGACGAAGGTGGCAAACTGCTGCTGTTCAGGCAAAGGCGGCAACGGTACTTTGATTTTAGATATAATTTGCTGATTGA